>JAIVJC010000073.1 GCA_020200235.1 Acidobacteriota bacterium
GTGCATGAACCACGCCATGATCATCGCCGCCTTGATGATCGAGAGCCCGATGAGGAGCGTGAGCATGATGTGGAGCGACACTTTGAGGTAGGCGAGGATGACCTCGACGATGGTCAGCGCGAGCAGCCCCAGCAGGACGGCGAGGAACAGTTTCGCCGAGCCCTCGAAGTGAACGTCCTCGGGCGGGTAGTCCGCCTCCGTGCCCGCGCCGAAGGCGCTCTCGAACAGACCCTGCTGGTGCGCCCACCAGAGCGGGTTGATGAGGAAGACGAGCGCGAGCAGGAAGAAGACCGACATGACGAAGAGGCTGTCGGTCGTCATCACGTCGCCCGCCCAGCGCAGGTTCGACAGCGCGAGGACGAGGAAAGCGACGGCGAAGAGCAGGCAGACCGCGTTCAGGACGATCTCCTGCTTGCTCATCAGACTCAAGATGCCACCCGACTTTGTGCTCACCGCTTCAGCCTCTCCTTTGTCAGCCTACCTGAACAAGTGCGTGACGACGAACCCGACCGCCGCCTTCGCGTGCGTCGGCGGCGCGGGGTCGAACGACATGATGTAGATGAGCGGGAAGACGAACATCCAGACGAGATCGACGAAGTGCCAGTAGAGCCCGCAAATCTCCACGTCCTCGTGCGTTCGCCGCCGGATGCGCGCGGCGACCATGCCGAGGTAGGTGACGCCCGTGAAGACGTGGAACATGTGCAGGCCCGTGATGGCGAAGAAGCTCGCGCCGAAGAGCGGCGAAGCCTGGGGCCAGCGCTCGACCCATTCGTGCGGGAGCGTGAAGGGCTTGAGCCCCTCCTCCAGGAGGTGGCTCCACTCGTAGAGGTGGAGACCGAGGAAGAGGAGGCCGCCGAGCATCGTCGCGCCGATCCAGCGGCGGGCGACTTTCTTGTTGCGGTGCGCCGAAGCCCTCACCGCCATCACCATCGTGAAGCTGGAGGCGAGCAGGCACAGCGTCATCGTCGTCGAGAAGAGGATGCTGGGGTTGAAGGCGAACGGGGTCGCCCACTGGTCGCTCGTGTAGCGCGCGTAGGAGTATGTCATCAGCATCGCCGTGAACGTCAGCGCGTCCGAGACGATGAAGAGCCACATGCCGAGCTTCTTGTGCCCGACGCGGTAGGGCAGCGCGCCGCCGCTCCAGTCGTCCGCGATCAAGTGATCGGTGTGAACCTCGGTTGCCAACCTCTCACCTCCACAGGAATAGCAGTGCGAACAGGTAGACCCACAGTCCGTCCATGAAGTGCCAGTAGATACCGACGGCGTCGACCGCCGCGCCCCGCCGCACCTTCACCGCCCTCTCCTCTTCGCCCCCGCGCGCGACGCGCCCCGCGCGCAGCAGCAGGTATGAGAGCCCCGCGATGCCGCCCGCGAGGTGCAGCGCGTGGAGCGCCGTCAGCAGGTAGAAGAAAGAGCTGTGCGGGCTGCTCGCGAGATAGACGCCCTGCGCGATGAGCCCGCGCCACGCCAGGAACTGGCAGCCGAGGAACGCGAGACCGAGCAAAAGCGTCACGCCGATCCAGCGCCTGTACGCCGCGCCGTCGTCCCTCCGGAGGCTCTTGCGCGCGAGCGCGAACGTGAAGCTGCTCGCGATGATCACGCCCGTGCTCACCCAGAGGAGCGGGGGCGCCTGCAAGTCCTGCCAGCCGGAGACCG
The DNA here is from genome assembly GCA_020200235.1 of Acidobacteriota bacterium. Classification (GTDB taxonomy): domain Bacteria; phylum Acidobacteriota; class Blastocatellia; order Pyrinomonadales; family Pyrinomonadaceae; genus JAIVGV01. The sequence goes on from JAIVJC010000073.1 coordinate 1,657, forward strand.
CCGCGCGGAAGACGTAGGCGCTCGTGAGCGCCATGAAGAGCATCAGGATCGACGCGACGGCGATCCACATGCCGATGCGGTAGTGGTGCGGCGTCTCGTCGCGGCGTTGAGAATCGCCGCCGCCGCCGGGCGGGAACTGCCCCCCGCGCGATCCATTGCCGCCGGTGCGCTTCCCCGCCCCGTCGCGACCCAGGCCCCGCGCGGGGCGCTCCGCGACGCGCTCGCCCGCTTTAGTGGTGACCATTGTGACCATTGCCCGTCGAGACCCCTTGCTCGCGCGTCGCGGGCGCGCCGTCGCCCGCGTGAGACAGACCCGGCACGTCTTCGTCCGGCGTCGTCTGTAAGATGAAATCGTCGGGCGCGCCCGGCACGCTGAACTCGTAGGAGCCGCGGTAGACCGTCGGCAGTTTGCCCCCGAAGTTGTCGAAGGGCGGCGGCGAGGGGATCACCCATTCGAGCGTCGTCGCCTCCCAAGGGTTGTCGCCCGCGCGCTCGCCCCGCTTCAGGCTCCAGAAGAAGTTGAAGAGGAAGATGAGCTGCGCCGCGGCGGTGAAGAAGGCGGAGACTGTGACGAACAGGACGAGCGGCGAGAGCTTGCCGAGGAAGGCGTACTCGGTGAAGGCCGAGTAGCGGCGCGGCATCCCGACCACTCCCATCGTGTGCATCGGCATGAAGATGCCGTAGACGCCGATGAAGCTGAGGAAGAAGTGAACCTTCCCCCACGTCTCGTTCATCATCCGCCCGAACATCTTCGGGAACCAGAAGTAGAAGCCGGCGAAGATGCCGAAGATGGCGGCCACACCCATCACGAGGTGGAAGTGCGCGAGCACGAAGTAGGTGTCGTGCATCGCGAGGTCGAGAGTCGTCTGGCCCAGGACCAAGCCGGTGACGCCGCCCGCGACGAAGAGCGAGACGAAGCCGAGCGCGAAGAGCATCGGCGTCGTGAAGCGGAGCTTGCCGCCCCAGACGGTGCCGAGCCAGTTGAAGGTCTTGATGGCCGAGGGGACGCCGATGGAGAGCGTCAGGACCGAGAACGCCATGCCCGTGTACGGGCTCATGCCCGAGATGAACATGTGGTGCCCCCAGACGAAGAAGCCGAGGAGCCCGATGCCGAACATCGCGAAGACCATCGCGCGGTAGCCGAAGACGGGGCGGCGCGAGAAGGTGGAGAGCAGGTGCGAGGTCACGCCCATGCCCGGCAGGATCGCGATGTAGACCTCCGGGTGACCGAAGAACCAGAAGAGGTGCTGCCAGAGGATGGGCGAGCCGCCCTTGTGCGTCAGCAGCGCGTCGCTCACGACCTCGCCCGCGGGGATGAAGAAGCTCGTGCCGGCCGTGCGGTCGAGCACGAGCAAAACGATCGCCGCGAGCAGCACCGGGAAGGCGAGCAGGGCGAGGATGGCGGTCGTGAACCAGGACCAGCAGGTGAGCGGCATCCGCATCAGCGACATGCCACGGCAGCGCATGTTCAAGAGCGTCGTGATGAAGTTGAGCGCGCCGAGGAGCGAGCCGACGCAGAAGATGGCGATGCTCAGCCCCCAGATCGTCACGCCCGCGCCCTGCCCCGGTCCGGCGATCTTGCCGAGCGCCGAGAGCGGCGGGTAGCCCGTCCAGCCGCCGATGGGACCGATGGTGCCGCTGCCGCCGCCCCCGAGGTACTTGTTGACGAAGCCGGACGTGCCGAGCGAGGTGCTGCCTTCGACGAAAATCGCCGAGATGAGCACGAGGAGCCCGACCAGCGTGACCCAGAACGAGAGCATGTTGAGGCGCGGGAACGCCATGTCGTCCGCGCCGACCTGGATCGGCAGCATGTAGTTGCCGAAGCCGCCCTGCGGCGCGGTCGTCAGCACGAAGAAGACCATCATCGTGCCGTGCATCGTCACGAGCGAGAGGTAGAACTCCGGCGTCATGACCCCGCCCGGCGCGCCGTTCGGGAAGATCGTCTCGAGGAAGGCGAACGGGTGCTCGGTCGTCAGCTTCAGGCGCATCAAAAGCGACATCAGCATCCCCGTGAACGCCGAGAACATCGCGAGGATCAGGTACTGGATGCTCCCGAGCATCTCGTTGTAAACGTCCTGCGGCACGACCAGTAGGTAGCTCTTCATCTTGAAGTGGAGCTGCCCGCACAGCTCGGCGCACGCCAGCTCGAACTTCCCCGTCTCGACGGGCGTGAAGTGGACGTTGATGTTCATGCCGGGGACGAGGTCCTGCTTGAAGCGCGTCTCCGGCACCCAGATGCTGTGCGTCACGTCCTTAGAGCGAAGCGCCAACTCGACCGGACGGTTGACGGGGATGACGAGGGTGGTGACGACCTGATCGTCTTTCGCCGCCGGGTCCTGCTCGTCGAGCCCGACGAAGTTCAGCTCGGCGTCCTTGATCAGTCGCGGCTCGGTGTGACCGAACTGCCCGTCGGCTCCGGGGTAGTGGAAGTTCCACTGGAACTGCTGCGCGACGACGTGCACCTGCGCCGAGCCCGCGGGCGACTGGTAGAAGTGGAGCCGCGCCCACACCCGCTGACCCAAAAGCGCGACGCCGATGAAGATGAGAGCCGTGATGCCCGTCCAGAGCATCTCGAGGCGGTTGTTGCCGTGCGTGTAGACGGCGCGCTCCGCGCGGTCGCCCTTCGAGCTGTAGTGCCAGACGGCGACGCCGAGCGCGATCTGCGCGGCGACGAAGGCGACGCCGACCACGTAGATGGTCAGCATGAACTGCCGGTCGTAGTCGGGCGCGTGCTCCGTGATCCCGCGCGGGAACCACCAGCGCGGGTTCGCGAACAACCACACGGACGCGATTGTGATCACCCAGAGCAGCACGGCGAGCAGACGACCCATCGACGACCTCCGAGAAAGCCGTAAACGGTCAACCGTGACAGGTGACAGGAAAAACGATCCTTCCTGTCACGGTTTACCGTTTACCGTTGACGGCTTTCAGATTTTCAACACCATCAGACCGAACAGCAGCGGCAGGTAGAGCACGGACGCCAGGAGCACGCGGCGCGCGTTGCGGCGCGAGAGCGTCGCGGCGGCGGCGACGCACGTCGCGAGGAAGAGCGCGCCGAGGACGAGCGCGCCCGCGAAGTAGACGTAGCCCGAGATGCCGAGCGCGACGGGCGCGAGGCTGACGGGGACGAGCATCAGCGTCCAGACGACCATCTGCTGCTTCGTCAACTTGCCGTCGGGCTCGACGACCGGCAGCATCAGTATCCCGGCGCGCGCGTAGTCCTCGCGGTACATCCACGCGATGGCGAAGAAGTGCGGGAACTGCCAGAGGAACAGGATCGCGAAGAGAGCCCACGCTTCGAGACCAAGGGTGTTCGTCGCCGCTGCCCAGCCGAGGAGCGGCGGCACCGCGCCGGGGAAAGCGCCCACGGCGGTCGAGAGAGACGTGCGCGTCTTGAGCGGCGTGTAAAGAAACAGGTAGCCGACGACCACGCCCAGGCCGCACAGGGCGGAGAGCGGGTTGACCAGGGCGGCGAGGTAGATTTCGCCGCCGCACGTGAGCGCGACGCCGAAGAGGAAAGCCTCGCGCGAGGTGAGCCGACCGGTCGGCAGCGGGCGCGAGGCGGTGCGGCGCATGAGCACGTCCAGGTCGCGCTCCATCCACTCGTTCAAGGCGGAGACGCCGGAGCAGAGCAGCGCGACGCCGACGACCGTGTTGGCGAAGAGCGCGAGCTGGAACGCGCCCTGCGAGCCGAGCGAGAAGCCGGCGGCGGTCGTCAGCAGCACGAGCGTCGTGATGCGCGGCTTCGTCAGCTCAAGGTAGGCGGACGCGCGCTCGCGCGTGGTCGCCGCCGCGCGAAGCTCAACGGGCCCGGTCGCCGACTGCCCTTCGATCTGTTCGAGCGTAATGCTATCCATGAAAACCTGTTCGCGACTCTCCCCAGTCGCCCCCTCGAATAATTTCGACTCAGTGTCGCACCGCGTCGGGGGGCTGGCAAGCGAGGCGCGCCGCGCCGTTGATGAAAAACTCAGCGCGCCCCGCACCGCGCGACTAATGATGCGAGATCATCGGAAACTCTATTGCCGGGAGCACTTCGAGCGAGCGGCGCGCGCCGGCGCGCGCCGCCGCGCCGTCGTAGGCGAAGTCCTGCGTCTTCGTCTCCTTCGCCGCCACGGTCACGGACATCGTCTTCTCGCCGAACTTCTCGTGCCACGCGACGACGTTGTAAGTGCCCGGCGGGAGGTTCTTGATCTCAAACTTGCCGTCCGCGCCGCTCAAGCCGAAGAAGGGCGTGCGCATCACGTTCAGGTACGACTTCATCCAGGGGTGCTGGTTGCACTTGATCGGGATGACGACCTCGGCGCGCGGGAAGTCTTTGGTGATGGGCGGCGCGCCCTGCGACTGCGCCTGGTTGAAGCCCTGGTTGCTCTTCGGCTGGACGTTGACGTTGTGCGTCGTGTGATCGCTGTTCGTCACCTTGAGCTTCTGCGTGGACATGATGCCGAGCACGTGCGGGCGGTACTGGCAGCCCTGCTGATCGAGCACAGCCTCGGGCGCGGGCGGATCGAACTTGAAGGTGGCGAGACTCTTGCCTTCGGCGGTCTTGCCGTCCTTGACGTAGACGAAGACGTTCTGGAGCTTGCCGTCGTGGACGACCACGTCCTCAGCCTGCGCGTTCGGGTTGGCGGAAGAGCACGCCGGGTCTGCGTCCATGCTGATCGACCTCGCGGCGGGCGCGGCTCCCGTGAACGCGACGGTCCCGGTAATCGCCCCCTCGTTGCCGCTGGGCTTGAAGGCAGTCCCGGCGGTCTCGGTGGGGCCGCGCGTATCGTCGTCCTCCACCTCGTCGTCGTCGCTGCCGCACGCGACGGCGAGCGAGAGCAGCGAGATCGTGACGAGCAGAGCGAGCAGGCGGCGCAAGCTGACGGATGGCATGATTAATTCTCCTCGGATGATGATCGGATACTAGAGGCGACCGCGAAACGAAGGCGTCGCGCCGCCCGAAAAAATTTGCCGCGAAAAATTTTGCCGCGGCTCGACCGCCGCGCGTCGCGACCCACCTGCGCGCCACGCGCGCGCGTGCGATAAGCCCGCGCGCGCTAACCTCGACGAGACGCGCGCGCTCTTCGCCTTCGCCGAGTGGTGCGTGCCGGAGGTCGTCGCGGCGGGCGGCGCAGGTCGGCGTGGTCGCCCTTGTAGTCGCCCAACCCGGAGCCGGGGATGTCGCCGTTGAAGACCCAGCGCTCGCCGTCCTTCTTGAAGAGCTCCGAAGGCATCGCCGTGCCCGGGATGATCTTCTGCGGGTCGAGCAGCCAGCGGAACGTCCAGCCGGGCTTCAGGCGCTCGCTCGACTGGAGGAAGTTCGGGGCGGACGCGCTCAGGTCGTGCCCGGCGTTGCCGGTCAGGTGGCACTTCAGGCACGGAGCCTGCTGCGACGTGAAGAGCGCGCGCGCGAGGTTGCGCTCCTGATCCGAGAGCGGCTGCGCCTGCGGCTTGATGTAGGGCTCAGCCTGCGAGGAGACCGCCATGAAGAAGCGCACGAGCGTGCGCAGCTCGTTCGGCGAGAAGCTGAAGGTCGGCATCCGCACCTTCAGGTAGGTGCGCACGCCGTTGCGGTTCGCGCCGGGCTGCGGCTTTAACTGCTCGCCGCCCGCGCGCGGCTTGTCGTTCTGCTGCGCCTGCTGCGAAGTATCTGGCGACTGTTGCGCGCCGCCCTGCGCCTGCGGGCTTTGCCGGGGTTGCGCCTGCGGTTGTTGAGTCGGAGCCGGCGCGGGCTGCGCCTGCCCGGCGCCGGAGTTCGCGCCGGAGCGTCTGGCGAGGTCGCGGAGCATCGCGCCGCCGGCGGCGTTCAGCTGCTGCTCGGTGATGCCGCTCAGGGACGGATCGGTGAGGAAGCGCAGCAGCCAGTTCGGATCGACGCGCGCGCCCTCGGTCGTCAGCGCGGGCGGCAGCTGCTCCTTCCCTTCCGGCGTCTTGTAGAAGTCGAGCGTCGAAAGCGTTGACGCCTGCCCGACCTGCACGGTGTGACAACCCATGCAATTATATTTTTTGACGACCCACCAGCCGTCCTGCATGTCCCTGCGACGATCGGTCGCCTGGTAGAAGAACGACGCTGGCACGTTCGCGCCCTCCGCCCCGACGCTGCCCAGGAGGAACGTCGTGATCGCGTCGAGCTCGGTGCGGTCGTCCCCCTCCCGGCCCTTGTCGATGTAGGGCTTGGGCATGCGTAGGTGATCGCGCCAGTCCTTCTCCTTGCCCTTGTCGTAGATGCCCGGCTCTTCGATCTTGTGCTCGAAGAAGCCCTTGCGGTCGTACCAGTCTTCGCGGTTCCCGCCCTGCGGCATCTTCTTGCCGGTGAAGGGATCGATCCCCTTCTCGGCGTCGTGGGTCAGGAGCGCGAAGTCGAGCCGCTCGATGGGGGTGGCGCCCTCGGTGGTCAGCTCCTTGCCGATGCGCTGCTCGTCCTCGAAGCCCTTGATCTCGTGGCAGCCCGCGCAGCCGTACTGCTTGATGAGCGTGAAGCCCTCCTGCGCCATCTTCTGATCCGAGTCCATGTAGGAGGCTTCGGGGTAGCCCTGCCGCTGCGTGAGCGAGAAGAGCCAGGAGGCGATGTCGCGCGCGTCCTGCTCGGAGAGGCGGAAGTTGGGCATCACGGTCATGTTCTGCACCTGCAGCTCCGCGCCGTCGTTCGGGCACTTCGAGTTGCCGTGCGTGTCGAAGAGGAACGGCTTGGAGTTCTTCTCGTAGTCCGCGCGCGTCAGGTCTCGCTTCTCCTTCGGGCAGTAGGGAGCCCAGCGCTCGCGCGGGTTGTGGATCCAGCGCACAGTGTAGTCGTAGTTCTCCTTCTCGCCGACGCGCGTCAGGTTCGCGGCGAAGTGACCGCCGATCCTCTGATCGCCCTCGCCGACCGAGTGGCACGCCATGCAGCCGACGGTTTTAAACAACTCTTCGCCGTGACCGGCGTTGCCCGACTGCTGGACGGGCACCTGCCCCTCAAAAGAGTTCTGCCAGAGGCACGCGGAGATGGCTTTGCGCTCGTGGTCGGCGCGCTGCTTGTCGGCAGCCTTCACCATGTCGTGTTCCGGCTTGAGGTACCAGAAGGTCGGCATCTTCGTGCCGGGCCTGAACTCCTGCGGGTCTTTGAGCCACACCGGAATCCAGTCGCGCCTGAGCTTGAGGCGCACGTCCTTGAGGTTCGGCCCGACCTTCTTCTGATCCTGCATCAGGTACTGCGTCTGCGTGTTCAACTGCTCGATGCGCGCCTCGAGCTGGCTGTTCGTCACGCGCAGCGCGGTCGCCTTGGCGAGCAGGGCTTGCGCCTTCTCTTCCGGCGTGTCGTCGCGGCCCGCTTGGGCGGTCACCTGGTGCGCCTCTCGGTCGTTGGCGGCGAGCTGATCTTCGAGCTGCTTGATGGTCTGCCGCGCGCCGCTCAGCGCGTCGGTCTCGCGGTCGAAGCCCTCGTAGCGGTGGCAGCCGACGCAGCCGCGCTCCTGGAAGAGGTCTTTGCCCTTCGTCAAGACGGGCGCGAAGTCGAGCACGCGATCCTGCTGGTGGCACTGCTGGCAGCCCGCCTCGGCGTTCTCCTTCTTGAACATCGGGTGCATCCAGAAGGCGTTCTCGCCGTGCCCCTTCTCGACCGTCGTGGTCGCGCGCCCGTTGCCCCAGTGGCACGACGAGCAGCCGAACTTGTCGGGGTTGTGGATGGCGAGCAGCTCCTTCGTCGGGTGGCTGACGAAGGCGCGCGCGTTCCGGTCGGGCTTCTTGCGCAGCGGCATGAAGGCGGCGGGCGTGAGCTCCAGGTTCTTCTCGCGGACGCCGAGGTGGCAGGTCTCGCAGCGATCCACGATCTGATCGCCGTTGACGTTGATCTGGCGGATCGTGTAGTCGAACTTCTTGTTCGCCTCGATGAGCTTGTCGAGCTGATCGCCGCTCACGCCGACGATGTTCGCCTTCATGTAGGCGTCGCGCTTCTTCGCCAGCGCGTCGGGCTCTTTCAGCAGCTCGCCCTTCTGCACGAGCAGACGCGCCTTCTGATCCTTGAGGCTCAGGAAGCGCTCTTCGAGCTGCGCGTAGTTGAGCCTCTCCTTCTTCGTCTTGACGGAGTCCGGCGCGACGGGCGTGTTCACGGTGACGGGCTTGTCGCGCAGCTCCGCCACGTCCTTGCGCAAGGAGTCCTTCGCCTTCTCGCCAGCGGTCTCGACGCGGTAGTTGGCGACCGTGATGCGGCCGCGCTTGTCCTGGTAGTCGCCGGTGATGGCGGCGAGCTGACGGTCGATGAACGCGACCTGGTGATCGATCTCCCGGAGCTGCGGATCGACGGCCGCGCGCGCCTCGCGCGCCTCGGCGTCCAGCTCCTGGTACTCGGGGCGCTGCTTGATCTCCTTCTCCGTCCCGGCCTCCTCAGCGGCGCGCTTCTGCCTCTGCATCCGCTTCAGGTAGCGGTTGTAGCGCGTGACGAACTCGCGCTGCATCCCCTTCCACGGTCGCTGGCCGTAGACCTCGTCGTAGAGCGCCCAGCCGAGCGACGCCATGAGCAGCAGCACGCAGATGAGTAGGACGCTGCTCGTCGAGCGGCTGACGACGGGGTCTGGCGCGGGCGCTTCCGGCTCGCGTTTGACGAGTTTGTCAGGAGTCTCTGCCACGTGTCTCTATACCTCCGCCTCGAGCGTCGGACTAGATGTTGAACCAGGGCGTCACCCAGACGTACTTGATGTGGAGCGGCGACAGCCTGAGGATGAGCTTCGCCGGGAGCGCGAGCAGCACCGTGATGGCGAAGAACTGGAACGTCAGGTACTGGAGGATGCTCGTGCGCGCGAGGATCTTCTTCTCGAAGGCGTTCCTCGTCATCAGCCAGTGGAAGAAGAGCCCGCCGAGGAGGTAGAACGTCCCGACGACGATCCCGCCGAAGATCATCTTCCCCATCATGCCCGAGATGCCGAGGTACTCGTGCAGATCGATGTTGCGGTCGTAGACCACGGCGTTGTGATCCCAGGTCTGGCCGGGCCAGAACCAGATCCAGCCCGGCCCCCGGATGAACGTGCCGATGATGATCAGGATGATCCACATGAACCACCCCCACATGAACATCCCGACGGCGAACTTGCGCTGCTTCCACGTGTAGTAGCCGTTGCCGAGCGGGTTCGAGTCGACATAGGGGAAGACCATGAGGCCGACGAGGAGCAGGCTCGGCATGACCACGCCCGCGATCCACGGATCGAAGTAGACGAGCATCTCCTGCAGGCCGAGGAAGTACCACGGAGCCTTCGACGGGTTCATCGTCAGGTTCGGGTTGGCGGGCTCCTCCAAGGGCGCGTTCAGCGTGATCGACCAGACGAAGAGGATCAGCGTGACGATAACCGCCGCCAGGAACTCGACCCTCACGAGGTAGGGCCAGACGTGCAGCTCGCGCGCCCAGCCGGGCCGCCACGGGGCGGTCTTGCGGTGCGAGGTCTTGGCTGCCTGCGGGTCGGCTTCGAGCTGATCGATGAGGCGGTCGTTCTCCTTCATCTGCTTCACGCCGAGCCACGTGAAGAAGACGACGAGCGGGATCATCGCGACGATGGGCACGTTGTCGGGCGTCGAGCTGATCTTCCAGAGCTGGTGCCAGTCCTCGACGAACAACATCAGCACGCCGAGCAGGACGACCCCCGCGATCAGGTAGACCCACTTCCTGCTCACGCCGCGCGGGCGCGGGATTGCCATTGCCATTGTCAGTCTCCCCGCAACTCAAACGATGAACTCAGAACGATGAACGATGAAGTTAAGGCAATTGCTTTTCGTTCATCGTTCATCATTCATCCTTCATCGTTATCTTTTAACCGGCTTCATCTCGCTCTCCAGCATGACGGGCGCGGGACCCGAGATGCCGCCGTCCTTGCGGATGCGCCAGAAGTGAACCGCCATGAAGATCGAGGCGACGAGGGGGATGCCGATGCAGTGCCAGATGTAGGAGCGCAGCAGCGCGTTCGCGTCCACGATCGATCCGCCGAGCAGCCCGAAGCGCACGTCGTTGAAAGCCGTCATGCCGAGCTGCGGGCCGAACGGTCCCTCGTGACCGAGGATGGGCGTCGCGCGCGCCATGTTCGTGCCGACCGTCACCGCCCAGAAGCCGAGCTGATCGTCGGGCAGCAGGTAGCCGGTGAACGAGAGCAGCAGCGTCAACACGAGCAGCACGACGCCGACGCACCAGTTGAACTCGCGCGGCCGCTTGTACGAGCCAGTCAGCACGACGCGGAACATGTGCAGCCACGTCGTGATGATCATCAGGTGCGCCGCCCAGCGGTGCATGTTGCGCAAAAGCTTGCCGAACGGCACGTCGTGTTCGAGGTACTGGATGTCCCTGAACGCCTGAATCTTCGTCGGGTGGTAGTAGAACATCAAGAGCACCCCGGTGAAGGTCAGGACGATGAAGAGGTAGAAGGTGATGCCGCCCATCCCCCACGTGAAGTTGTAGCGCACGGCGTCGCGGTTGATCTTCGCCGGGTGCAGGTGGAGGAAGACGTTCGAGAGGATGGCGAGCGAGCGGTTGCGCGGATCGGAGCGGTCGTGCGAGACGCGGAAGATCGACTTCCAGAGCTGCGTCTGCTGCGGGTCTTTGTAAGCCTCGACCTCTTTCTTGGCGCGCTCGGCGAGCGCCGTGCCCTGCTCGCGCACCTTGCCCGCGACGCCGACCGAGCGCACCTCCTGCGCCTCGATCTGCCCCTCGGGCAAGCCCGAGGAGGCGCGCAGCAGTTTGTTCACGTCGGCTTGCTCTTCGGGCTGCCGCCCCGCGCCGTCGCCCGCGGGTGGTTTGCCGTTCGGCTCGTCAGCCATTGTCACCTCTCCTTGATAGCCGTTAGCTATTAGCTGTTAGCTCTTAGCCAAGCCAAACCCAAAGCGATCCGGCTAACAGCTAATAGCTACTAGCTAACAGCTCTATACCGGCAGGTACGCGCCCTCCTCGTCGAACTCGCCGGGCGCGGGCGTGCCGTTCTCCCACTTGTAGAGCTTGCCCGTGTTGACGACGATCTGACCCTCGGCGTCGATCTCCACCGCCGCGCGATCCATCGGGCGCGGCGCGGGCCCCTCGAAGTTGACGCCCTCGCTGTCGTAGCCGCTGCCGTGGCAGGGACACTTGAACTTGTTCTCGCTCGCCTTCCAGTCGGGCGTGCAGCCGAGGTGCGTGCAGCGCGCGTAGATGACGAACAGCCGCTCGGTGTTCTTGACGACCCAGATGCGCTGCTGCTGCTGAAACTTCGTGTCGACGCCGAGCGCGTAGTCGCTGGGGAAGCCGATGCGGAAGACGCTCGACGGCTCGAAGATCGAGCGCGGCAGGAAGAAGCGCGCGGTCGCCATCGCCGTCGCGGCGAAGAAGCCCACGACGCTCGCCCACACGATCCTGCGCCGCATCTTGTTGACGGGCGGATCGGGCGTGGTCTCGATGAGCGTGGTCGGGCTCTGCCGTGCGGCGGCGGGCTTCGGGATTCCTTTGGTGGTCGAGGCGGTCGGGGTCGTGGTAGAGCTTTGCGCACGAAGAGGTCGCGCCTCTTTCGGGCTTTCGGATTCGTCTTTTCTGCGAAACTTAGAAGTGCCGCCAAGACTTCGGTCGAATAAATTTGAAAAACGACTCGGCGTGCCAGAGAATATACCCAACTGCCGCGCGCGTGGCAAGCGCGTTTTTTTCAACGTAACTCCGGCGCGGCGCGGTCGATCTTTTGCTCGATACTTTCACCGAAGCGGCGATGGACGAAGGGCAAACCACGAAGGCGCGCGTACAGTTCTACACGCGCGCGGGCTGTCACCTCTGCGACGAGGCGAAGGCTGAGATCGCGCGCGCCGGGTGCCCTCACCTCTTCGATCTCGAAGAGATCGACATCGACACCGACCCCCGCCTCGCGAGCCTCTACGGCTACGACATCCCCGTCGTCACCATCGACGGCGCTCACGCCTTCAAACACCGACTCACCGCCGCCGACTTTCGTCGTGAGATCGACCGCGCGATTGTCGCGCGACGCTGATTCAATCGAAGTGCAGCGCCCCAGCCTTCGCCTCGATGGCGTCAAACAGTTGCTCGCGCTCTCCAGCGTCCCCCGTCTGGCGGTACGCCTGCAACAACTCCTTGAGCGACGCGAGGTCTCTGTAGACGCCCGCGTCCTCGACCGGCGGCGTCAGGTAAGAGATCAGCTCCGCGTAGGAACGCCTGCGCGCGATTGACCCTTCGGACGGGTTGTTGACGCTGTAAGCGTAGAGGTGCGGCAGCTCGCCGATGAGCCTGTCCGACCAGCAGTCGCCCGACATCCCCAGCTGCTTGCCCGGCATGAACTCCAGCGCGCCGTGCGTGCCGACGTGCACGACGGCGTCCGCCCCGAAAACTTTTTCGGCGAACGCGTAGAACGCCGAGAAGCCGTGGTGCGGCGCGCCCGCGCGCGACATCATCAGGCGCACGGGGTCGCCCTCGTAACCGAACGAAGGCTGCACGCCGACGAAGACGTTGCCGAGCCGCAAGCCCTGCACCAGCAGCGTCCCCCCGAACGAATTGATCTCTCCGGGCGCGCGCCCCCAATCTTTTTCGATCTCCGCGACGTGCGGGCACAGCGCGCGGTACTCGTCCACGCTCATCCGGTACTCGACGCGCGCCGCCGTGCCGTAGCCCTCCTCGTCGCGCAGGAGTCGCTCGCGCAGATCATGAGCGTCGCGCGGCACTTCGACCGCGTAGCCTTCCTGCTCCAGACGCCGCAGCATCTCCCACGCGCTCTCGAACACGTCCAGCTCGGCGGCTGTCCCGACGTTGCCCTTATCGGGCGGGAAGCAGAAGACGACGAGCGCGAGTTTCACCTCGGCGCGCGGCGCGGTCTGTAGACGCTGCCAGCGTTTCAGACGGCGCGCCAGACGTTGACACCGATCCGCGAGCGGCACGGGCTCGGACGCTTCCGCCGAGATGCCACCGAAGACGAACGGCTCGATCGCGCCGTCGATCTCCGGGATGGCGACCTGCATCCCAGCCTGCACCGGGTTCAACCCCGTCCACGACTCGCGCCACGCCTCGACCGATTGCACGTCAAGGCTGACGGCGGAGCGGTACGGCACGCCCAGCTCTCGGAAGAACTCGACCGCCGCCTCACTGTCGTTCATCGCCGGACCGCCGACGAAGCTGAAGCCTGTCAGCGATACGATCTGTGAGACGCGTGGCTTGTCAGTTAGCAGTTGTCCGTCGTCCGTCGTCCGTCGTCCGTCGTCCGTTGTTATTACCTCTCTCTCCGCTCGATGCGTGTCCGTCTTATGCAACTGACCACGGACAACGGACAACGGACGGTTTTGATCGCGGACAACTGACGACGGACGCTTTTCCACGAAAAACTTTTCGCACGCCTCGCGGTTGTCCATGAAGGTCGAGATCGCGGGCAGCACGGCGAGACCTTCCGCTTCGACGGCGCGGATCAGCCCGTCGTAATGCTTCGTCGTGCGGCTGACGATTTGCGGGCGCATCAGGAGCAGCCCGACGGTGCGCTCGGGATCGAGCGGCGCGAGGTTCCGTCTGCGCGCGCGCGCGTCGTGCCACGCGCGGTACTTGTCGAACGTCTCGAAGAGCGCGGGCGCGTCGGGGTGGTAGATGGCGACGGCGGGCATCGTCTCGGGCGGCGCGACCGCCGCGCGCGCGAGGCGCGGATCATGGGCGTAGTGCTTGAGCGCGTAGACGAGCAACGAGCGGACGTTGGCGGGGGTGGGCTGGAGGAAGTAGCAGAAGAGTTGCAGGTAGTGTTTGAAGTCGCCGAGCCGCCCCGCGCTCGGCACGAGCCGCAGGAGCGCGGGCAGCCGCTCGACGTAGCGCAGGTATTGCGTGTGATTCGATCCAGACTTGCCGCGCCCCCGCGCCTGCCCCGCCATCCACCCGCCGACGCTCTTCACCAGACGCCGCGCACGCCCCTCGCGCGCCTCCGCGCCTTCGCCACTCTCGCCGGCTTCGACCGCTTCCCCGCCCGCGTTCGCGTGGCCCGACTTACCGAACCGCAACCGACCCATCCGCGTTCTTCGCATCAGGTCGGGCATGCAGTTGATGACGACGACCGCGCCGAGCCGCGCCTCGTACCGTTCGAGCAGCGGGATGAGCCGCGCCCCGTTCGCGCCGTCCGTCACGTGCAGCACGAAGACGACCGACGACTCGGCGAGATCGCGCTCGACCGACTCCCACTCGTCTTCATTCAACGGCGCGCCGAAGTTGTACGCCCCGACGCGCAGCTCCACGCCGTGCAGGCGCGCCACGTCCCGCTCCGCCTGCCTGAGCGGCGCGAGCAGACTAGAGCCGACGTAACAGACTGTGACCTTCAAGCTCATTCCCGGAATCTAACCGAGCATGTCAACCAGTCCCGCTAGGGACGAAATGTTTATAGAAACCGATCATGATTAGCCATTCAAAGCTCCGTCAGGAGCGACATGTCGCCCCGACGGGGCTCGAAAGAATTTATGCTCCGAAGGCTATAAACATATCGCGCCTACGGCGGTGGAGCAGCATGGCTTCAAACGAGTGGGCGGCACTCCCTGTTGCACTGATCGCCAGTGCGGCGACCCGCCAAGAAGTCAGGCGACGCCCTCGATGCGATCCTCGAGCTCGGAGAAAATCTCGCGCAGCTTTTCCAGCATCTTCTCATCCGCCTGCCAGAAGCCGCGCACCGACGCTTCGAGGAGGCGACCGACGAGCGAGCGCGCGGAGTGCGGGTTGAGCGAGCGCAGGCGTTCG
>JAIVJC010000074.1:0-11373 GCA_020200235.1 Acidobacteriota bacterium
TCCCACGCGAGCTCGCGCACGCCCGCCGCGTCCGTCTGCGAGAGGAGGTTGCCGTCCGCGTCGTAGGCGTAGCCCGCCGCGGCGGTCGAGGTGAGACGGTTGAAGGGCTGGTAGGCGTAAGTAGCGCTGCGGTGCGAGGCGGTGCGGTTGCCGACGGCGTCGTAGGCGTAACCCTCCGCGCCCTGCGCGGGGTGGAGGGCGGAGACGAGACGGTCGAGCGCGTCGTACGTGTAGGCGTGAGAGCCCGCGCCCTCGGAGGCGCGCGTGATGTTGCCCGCGGCGTCGTAGGCGTACTGCCGTTCGGAGAGAATGCCCGCGCCCGTCGAGTCTGTGAGGCGCGTCAGGCGGTTGAGGTCGTCGTAAGTGTAGGCGGTCACGACGCCGTTCGGGAGCGCGCGCGCGGTCTGCCTGCCCGCGGCGTCGTAGGCGTAGGAGACTTGTGCGCCCGCGGCGTCGGTCATTCGTGTGAGGCGCGAGAGCGCGTCGTGCTGGTAACTGACCTGCGGGGCGTTGTTGACGGAGAGGGAAGTGCGGTTGCCGCTTCCGTCGTAGGCGTAGCCGAGCGTCTGACCGAAGACGTCGGTCGTCGAGGCGACGCGACCCACGCTGTCGTAGGAGAAGCGAACCGTCCCCTGCGCGTTGGTCGCGGCGGTGAGGCGCGAGAGCGTGTCGTATTCGTAAGCGGAGGAGGAGGCGTCCGGGTAGGTGATCGCCGTCAGGCGGTCGAGCTCGTCGTAACTGTAGCGGGTCGCCGCGCCGCCGTAGTCCGTGCGCCGGGTGAGGTTGCCGACCGCGTCGTAAACGAGGGAGGTCGAAGCGCCCGCGCGAGTCGCCAGCGTCAGCCGACCGAGCGCGTCGTAGGCGAAGGCGTAGCGCTGGTTGAGCGCGTCCGTGACCGCCGTGACCCGCGAGCGCGCGTCGTACTCGTAGCGCGTCGATTGCAGCAGCGGGTCGATGACTTTGACGACGCGGTTCGCCGCGTCGTACTCGAAAGAGGTCGTGCGCCCCGCCCCGTCCGCGAGTCGCACGACGTTGCCGACCGCGTCGTACACGACCGACTCGGAGTGGCGCGGCGCGCCCGCCGAGGCGGCGGGGCGCGTGACGCGCGAGAGGCGACCGAACTCGTCGTACTCGAAAGAGGTCGTGCGACCGAGCTGATCCGTGCGGCTCGTCACGCGCGAGAGTGGATCGTAAGCGTACGTGACCACGCCCCCTAAAGCGTCCGTCTCGCGCGCGAGGCGCGAGGCGCCGTCGTAGGCGTAGTCGGTGGCGTTGCCGCGCGCGTCGGCGGCGCGTGTGAGCCGCCCGGCGAGGTCGTAGGAGAAGGTCGACGCCGAGCCGTCGGCGCGCGTGACCCTCGCGGGGCGACCCGCCGCGTCGTACTCGTACCGGGTCGCGTTGCCGAGCGCGTCGCGCTCGCCCGTGAGGCGAGAGCGCGCGTCGTAGCTGAAGGTCGTGACAGACCCGGCGGCGTCCGTGGCGCGCGCGAGGTTGCCGGAAGAGTCGTAGGCGAGGCTGAGCGTGTGCGAGCGCGCGTCGGTCGAAGAGAGCAGGAGGCTGCGGCGGTCGTAGGCGAAGGTGGTCGTCGCGCCGAGCGCGTCCCTCGTCGAGGTGAGCTTGCCCGTGGCGTCGTAGGTGTTCGTCGTCAACGCGCCCGCCGCGTCCGTGATCGTCAGGGGCTGACCGAACTGGTTGTAGGTGTAGCTCAAGCGCCCGCGAGCGTCCGAGACGGAGGCGAGGTTGCCTTCGGCGTCGTAGGAGTAGTCGGTGCGCTGCCCCTTCGCGTCGGTCGTGCTGGTCGTGCGACCCGCCGCGTCGTAAGCCCACTCACGCGCCTGCGTGCCGCCGCACGAGCACTGACCCTCGACGCGCGTGACGAGGTTGCGCCCGCGCGAGCGGTCGAAGAAAAACTTCGTGACGTGACCCATCGCGTCGGTCGCGCGCGTCTCCGCGTCGGAGACGTATTCGAGCGTGACGCGCTCGACGCCGCCGTGCCGCTCCGAGGTGAGGGCGCGACCGCGCGCGTCGTAGGCGTGGGACTCGACCGTGTTGCCGAGCGCGTCCGTCACCGACGTGAGCAGCGGCGCGGGCGAATGCGCGTAAGCGAAACGGTAGCCGGAGCCGCCGGCGTGATCGACCGAGAGCAGCTCGCCTTCCGAGCCGTAGGCGTAGCTCGCGACCGCGCCGAGCGCGTCCGAGAGCGCGACGACGCGCCCCGCGCCGTCGGTCGCGACGTTGAGCGCGCGACCGAACGGGTCGGTGATCGAGAGGAGCTTGCCCGCCGCGCCGTACGCGAGGCCCGTGCGGTTGCCGTAGCGATCCGTGACGGAGGAGAGCCTGCCCGCGGCGTCGAAGCGGTGAGCGCCGCCGCCGTCGATCATGAGCGTGAAGCCGCCCGCCGCGCCGCCGTCGCGCGTGACGCGCCCGCGGAAGTCCGACGTCGCTGATGGTGAGAAGACGCCCGCCGCCGTCTCTTCGAAGTATTCGGCGCGACCGTCCGGGAGGTTCAGGCGCAGGGGCAGAGAGGGGCGCGCCTCGACCGACTCGTCGAAGGCGGTCGACCAGCCGTAGCCGAAGAGACCTGTGCGCCGCGAGCCGCTGTTGTATGAGCGCGTGACGGCGAGCGGGCGCGAGACGCCGGGCAGGCGGTAGTCGGTCTGTTCGAGGAAGACGTTCCCGTTCGTGACGTTGACGGGCTCGCCGACGCGCGAGTTACACGGCGGGCTGCCGGCGTTGCGCGCATCGTCGGGCGCGACGGAGTCGGCGGAGACGCTGGAGACGAAATCGTAGAGCGTGTGGTCTCGCAACACGCAGCCCCAGAGGTTGATCCCGACGGGATCGAAGGTCGCGCCCGGAAGCTCCGCCTTGAAGTCATACGAGACGCTGCAACGCGCCCAGGTGTCGAACCGGTAGTGACCGGCGCCGTCGGTGATCGCCGCGTACTCCTCGACGGCGGGCGGTCTGAGGTCGTACTTCTCGCGCCGCAGCTGAACCACCGCGCCGCCGACGCCCGTGCCCGCGCGATCCTTCACGTAGCCGTCGATGACGATCGACTTCGGTCGCCAGACGGTCAGATCGGACAGGGTGTAATCCCTGAGGATGCAGCCGCCGACCGCCGCCTCGCCCGAAGGCTGGAGCGGCTCGCCGTCGACGACCTCGGCGGGCGTCGCCTTGAAGTAGTAGTCGACGTTGCACGCGCCTTCGACCGCGAACTCGAAATTGCCCGCGCCGTCCGTGTTGGACGTGCCGGACGAGCTGCCCCACATCTGCACGGGGACGCCCGCCGCCGGCTCGCCCGTCGTGTACACCACGCGCCCGCGGATGAAGACCTGACCGAAGGCTGAAGCCGCGGCGGATGCGCCGCCCCCGGCGTGTGTCGAACGCGCCGCGAAGATCGTGAGCGCCGCTATGGCGGCGGTGATTAAGAGCGTGAGGGCGAGCGCACGCAGGCGCGCCGCGCGGGCGTCGGTGGTGAGGTTTTTCATGTGCTGCTCCGGGCTGCTCGCCCGCGCGCCGTAGCGAAGGCGTGCGCGTGCGCGTGAGGTCGGCGCGGGGAGACACGGGAAACGGGGTCGCCCCCGCGCGGCGCGGTTAAGCTTTTAAGTCGTCGAACTGTCTGACCGTTTGAGCGTGAGGTAAAGGCTTCGAGCTTTTAACGTGACCGGGCACGATTGAGCGCGGATTGTATTCACGAGCCGCGCGCGCGTCAAGGAGATTTGTCACGAAAAATTTTTCCCGCGCAGCCGCTCGCCCCGCCGCCGCTTTCGCCCGGGATCAACTCCTGATGCGAAAGCGACGGCGGGGCGAGTGTTGACGATACAGTCGCGGGTCGTCGCCGATCAGAAGCGGAAGCCGATGCCGCCGTTGACCTGTAGGTTGTGGCGCGTCGCTTCGGGGATGGTGAAGTTGAGGGGCGGCGGGAAGGGGTTGGCGGTGGTCTGCGCGCCGTAGCGGATGATGGTGTCGCCCACGTCGAAGCGCGTCATGATGCGGCGCGAGACGTAGAGTTCGAGCACGCCGCCGACGTCCGCGGCGAAGTGCGTCGCGCGCTCGGCGCGGAACTGGATGAAGCTCGGGTTGCTCAGGTCGTAGATGGGGCGCCCGTCGCTGAAGCTGACGAAGCCCGGTCGCGCCTTGACGAAGACGCCGAACTTCTCCCAGCGCTTGCCCGCTTTGACGCCGAACAGGCCCTCGACCGCGTTGCCGCCGGCGCGCTGCTCGCCGGAGAAACCGGAGTTCGGGAAGAAAGTCGTCTCGGCTTCGAGCGCGACATTCCTGTTGACGTTCACGGTGAACCTGCCGCCGAAGCCCACCTCCGTGCGGTAGGCGTTGCCCGGCGTGAGCGTGAGCGCGGAGAAGTGTACGCCGACCTCGAAGCGCGGCGGATCGTCGGGCGGCGCCTGCGCGCGCGCCGCGACCGGGCCGAGCAGAGGGAGGGCGACTAGTGCGAGGAGGGCGGAAAAACTTTTCTTCATCGGTCGTGTCTCCTTGTTGACCCGCTGGCGGGGTTTCGGCTCTCGTGTCGGTCGGGGAAGGCCTGTTTCAAATTCAGCGGAAGATCGAGAGCGTGCGCGAGAGCAGCGAAGGCTTGCCCGCGTCGCGCGGCTCGAAGCGCTCGTAGCCCGCGGGCACGGCGAAGAGCGAGTCGTCGAGCCGGTCGGTCGATAGCTCCAGCACCTCGTGTGTCTGAGTCCTGACGCCGCCGCGCCCGTCGTAAGTGCGCGTCGTCTCGCTCAGGGGGAAGCCGAGGCGCGCCGGCCCCTCGTAGTGCCGGCGGAAGAAATACTTCCGGCTCGCGAGTCGCTTGCCGAGACACTTGCTGCCCGCCAGATCGACCGCCATGCGCGGCATCGCGCCGGAGAGATCGGGCGAGCAGTCGACGCCGTAGAGCAGATCGACGTACCAGCCGTCGGTCTCGACGCGCGCCTGCCCGGCGTCGCACCCGTCGGGCACGACCCTCCAGGTCGTCAGCGTCTTCAGCCGCCGCGCCGTGAAGCCGAACATCTCTCTACGCTCGCCCGTGTCGGTGACGGTGATCGTTTCGGTGAGCGTGCCCTTGAGCCGGGGGTTCGCTGTCGGCGCGAACTGCTGCTCGTTGAAGGCGGCGATGACCGCCGCGGGGACGCCGCCCTCGTGGACTACCGCGTAGCGGCGGTTGGCGGGGTCGAGCCAGAGGAGCCGGCGGCGCGCGCAGTCGTCGACGAACGCCGAAGTCATCACGCGACCGTCCGGCTGCCGCCACGTCAGCTCGCGCCGCTGCGCAGAGCCCTTCAGGTAGAGCGTCACTTCGTGGGCGGGCGAGGCTGAATTGCGCCAGCGGACTCTCACGTCCGCGCGCGCGGTCGCCGCGGCGGCGCAGAGCAGAGCGGCTGCGAATACTTTGCTGACGTCGTTTCCCATGATCATCATCGTCTCTCGATCCTTTAAGGTCGCGTCGTCACTTCTTCGGCATCAGGTTCTCGATGCGATCAGCCGCGCCGAAGCGGACGCGCCGCGCCGACGACGCGCGCGCCGCGTCTTCCTGCGCCCTCCTCGAGTCGAAGCCCGCGCGCGGGGGCGGCTGCGGCGTCTTGCCTTCGAGCGCCTGCTTGACGGGGCTCGCTTCCGCCGTCTCGCCGCCGCGCCCCTCGGCGGCGCGCTTGATCTCTTCGGCGGAGCTGATCTCGGGCGTGTAACTCTGATCGAAGAGCACCCACGCGAACCAGTCGCCGCCGGTGCCGACCACGGGCGCGCTCGACACCAGCTCGTAGTGGTCGCCCTTGTAGTCGAAGCTGATCCGGTTGTCTTCGACGACGGCGGTCTTGCGGAAGTCGTAGCCCTCGCGCGGGGCGAGCGAGAGGACGAAGCGGCCGCGACCGGGCAGGTAGAACCAGACGAGCGCGCCGGAGACGGGGCGCGGCGCGCGCGCCGCCGGGGCGAGCTCGCCGTTGACGAGCAGGCGCTGATCGCTCAGGGCGATCTGGACGCTGTCGAGTGTGAAGTCGCGCGGCGCGGACTGCCACAGGCGCTCTCTCTCGAAGGCGACCTTGATCACGTCCACGACGCGCACGCCGGTCTGGGCGTTGACCAGGAGATCGAGCGCGACGGCGTCGCCGTCTTCGAGCGTCTGCGGCGCGGCGGCGCGCGCGAGCGTCGGGACGGGCGTCGCATTCGCCTGCGCCCCGCCGCGCCGCGCGCGCAGGCGACGCTCGAATTCCGCGGCGAGCGGCTGCGCCGTGACGCGGAACTTGCGCCCCTCGCCGTCGGGCTCGACGACGAGGTCGTAGCCGAAGACGGGGCTGCCGTCGCGGTCTGACACGACGCGGTGGATCGTGTTGTGCTCATCGAGCAGCGCCTGCGGCAGCAGAGCCGCCTGCACCGCCGCGAAGTTCTGCGACTCGCCCTCGCCCCGCGCCCCTTCGAGCTTCGGGCGACTTCGCCTCGCCGCCGACGCGCACTCTCTCCGCGCCGCGCGCCTCTTCGACGCGCGCGCCTCGCGCCGGACGATTGAAGCGCGAGCCTTCGCCGCGCGCGACGTAGACCGTGCGCGTCACGATCCGCTCGCGCACGACGGGCACCTCGACCGTGCGAACATCGACGTGCGGGTCTGCGAGGGCGGGCGACTCGACGGCGATGGGCTCGGGCGCGGGTCGCACGAGCGCGAAGACCGAGACGCAGACGAAGAGCAGGGCAGCGGCGACGGCGGCGGGCGCGGGGACGCGCCACGAGGTCGCGAGCGCGCGTCTGAGACGCGCGGCGCGGGACGAGAGACGCGCTGTCGTACGGTCGAGAGGATCGGGCGTCGGCGTCGCGCGGGGCGCGGCGGCTGATCCGTCGCCGGTCGCAATGATGCGCGCGGCGAGGCGCGCGTGGTAGCCCGCCCAGAAGTCTTCCGTCGGCTCGGCCGCGGCGGTCGCGCGGTCGTAAGCGAGCAGGGTCTCGGTGAGCGCGTGGCGCTCGGCGCGGCAGTCGGCACATGACTCGACTTCGGCGCGGAGGCGCGCGGCGTCCGGCACCTCGCCGAAGACGAGATCGATCAGTTGCTCTTTCGTCCTCGCGCAGTCGTGCATTCTCATCTCACCTCAAACTTTCGTCGCCCCGTTAGCCCTAATAGCCCTCGCGCGCCGAGAGCTGCGTAAAATTCGCCGCCTCCTTCGCCGCGTCGCCCGCTCCGGTCTCGGCGCAGAGCCGCGCGCGGAGTTTCGCGACGGCGCGCGCGAGCGATTTCTTGACCGTGCCCGCGGAGCAGGAGAGCGCCTGCGCGATCTCTTCGCAGGTCATCCCCTCGTCGTGCTTGAGCAGGAAGACGAGGCGCTGCTGCGGCGACAGCTCCGAGAGCGCGTCGCGCACGCGCCCCGCGAGCAGCCGCTCGTGGAGGGCAGACTCGGCGTCCGGCGCGCGCTCAGTCGCCTCCGCGTCGCCGTCTTCGAGCCCGCGCGCCGCGTCCTCGCAGCGCGAGCGCGCGGCGCGCCGCTCGTTGAGAAAAGTGTTGACGGCGATGCGGCGCAGCCAGGTGTAGAAGGACGACTCGGCGCGGAAGGTGTCGAGCGAGCGGAAGGCGCGCAGCCAGACCTCCTGCGACAAGTCTTCCGCGTCCGAAGCGTCGCGGCAGAAGTGGAGCGCGAGCGCGTGGACGCGCCCGGCGTGGAGCGAGGCGAGGCGGCAGAACGCCTCGCGGTCGCCCGCGCGCGCCAGCGCGATCAGCTCGGTCTCGCTCGTCAGAATGTCGTCTCTCATCACGCGCGTCCGATCCAATAGACACGCGCCGCCCTGGTCTGGTTGGCGCGCGGGCGGGAAAATAGTTCGGCGCGCGGGCCACGCGGCGAGGGGGTTGTCGGCGGCGCGGCGCCGGGTTTAAGCTACTGCCACCCCCCGCGCGTGTGATTCCGCCAGATCGTAAGAGCATCCCGAAGACGGAGCGCCCCGTGTGATGAAAAGCTATTCACTGGCGATGATCGGTCTGCTGCTCGCCTCGGCGTCGCCCGCGCCCGCGCAGACGGCGTCGCCCGCCGGCGTCGCCGCGGCGGAGTCGCCCCGCGCCCAGACGAACGTCTGGTTCACGGTCTTCGACGGGAGCGGTCAGTGCGTCGGCGGCTTGAGAGCCGAGGACGTGCGCGTCGCGGAGGACGGCGCGCCGCAGCAGATCACGTCTTTCACCGCGCGGCGCGACGCTCGGCGCTCAATCGTCGTCGCCATCGACAACAGCATGTCGCAGGAGAACTTGCTGCCTTCGGTGAAGAGGGTGGCGCAGGCGCTCATCGGCGCGCTCGCCCGCCCTGGGAAGGATTACGTGGCGGTGCTGTCTTTCGCCGACGAGGCGATACTCGAACAGGACTTCACCGGCGACGCGGCGCGCGCGCAGAGCGCGGTCGGGCGAATCCTGCGGGCCCACCCGGAGGTGCCTTACGTGATCGCGGGCCCGCCCGACAAGCACACCAAGCCCCCCGGCTCAACGGCCCTCCAGGACGCGCTCTGGCTGATCGGCGGCGAGGTCTTCACTTCCACCCCGGCCGACGAGCGGCGCGTCGTCGTCCTGCTGACCGACGGCCGCGACACGGGGAGCGAGACGAAGAAGCGCGAGTCGTTGGAGCGGCTGCTCGGCGCGAACGTCGTCGTCTACGCCATCGGCGTGGGCGACGAGAGGAATTACATGGGGATCGACAAGGGCGCGCTCAAAGAGCTCGCCGAGCGCACGGGTGGTCGCGCCTACTTCCCGCTCAAAGACCCGGAGGTGCGCGCCGTGTTCGCCGAGATCGAGCGGTCGCTCTCGTGCCAGAACTTCCTCAGCTACGCGCCGGCGAACGCGGGCGCGAAGAAAAATTTTCGCAAGCTGAAGATCGAGATCGTCAACCCGGAGCTGCGCAAGCAGGGTCTGCGCGTCAAACACCGCGAAGGCTACGTCTTCGGTCAAGTCGCAAGCCCGCCACGCGGAAAGTGACGCCCCGCGCCTGGCGGCAAAGAGACGGCGAGACGGCGCGTCGTTTACGTCTTCGAGTCAGCCGCAGGACCTGGGCGCGGCTTGATGCGGGCGACTCTATGCGTCTATGCTGCGCGCTAACGTCGCTTTTACAAATTCAACTCGAGGCGGTGGACTCTTTATGGAGCAGAAGCACGACGTGCTGGCGGTCATCCTCGGCGGCGGCGCGGGCTCGCGGCTCTTCCCGCTCACGCAGCAGCGCTCGAAGCCCGCCGTCCCCATCGCCGGCAAGTACCGGCTCGTCGACATCCCGGTCTCGAACTGCATCAACTCCGACATCATCAAAATCTTCGTCCTCACGCAGTACAACTCCGCCTCGCTCAACCGTCACATCGGTCGCACCTACCGCTTCTCGCGCTTCTCCGACGGCTTCGTCGAAATCCTCGCCGCCGAGCAGACGCCCGACAGCCCGCAGTGGTTCCAGGGCACGGCGGACGCGGTCAGGCAGGTCTTGCCGCACATCCGCGACTGGCGCACCGACACGCTCCTCATCCTCTCCGGCGATCACCTCTACCGGATGGACTACCGGAAATTCCTCGCGCGCCACTTCGAGTCGCAGGCCGACGTAACCGTCTCGGTCGTGCCCTTCGTGAGGGAGGCGGCGGAGGAGTTCGGGCTCCTGAAGGTTGACTCGACGGGGCGCGTCACGGAGTTCCGCGAGAAGCCGAAGGGCGAGGCGCTCGAAGAGATGCGCGTGGACACGACCGCCTTCGGCTTGAGCGCGGAGGAAGCCGCGCGCCGCCCCTTCCTCGCCTCGATGGGCATCTACGTCTTCAACTACCGCCGGCTCGAAGACCTGCTCGCGCAGAACAAGACGTGGGTCGACTTCGGGCGCGAGGTCATCCCCGCCGCCATCCAGAACTACAACGTGCAGGCGTACCTCTTCGACGACTACTGGGCGGACATCGGGACGATCTCCGCCTTCCACGCGGCGAACCTCGACCTGACCACGCCCGTCCCGCGCTTCAATCTCTTCGACGCCGTCGCGCCCATCTACTCGCGCGCGAGGTATCTGCCGCCGTCGAAGATTCACCAGACCGAGATCGTCGACTCGATCATCAGCGAGGGCTGCATCATCAACCGCGCGCGCATCCAGAGATCGGTGGTGGGCCTGCGCGCGCGCATCGAGTCAGGCACGTTCATCGAGGACACCTGCCTGATGGGGTCTGACTTCTACCAGACCGTCGAGGAGATGCGCGCCGACGCGCTGTCGGGCGTCCCGCGCATCGGCGTCGGCGAGGGCGCCGTCATCCGCCGCGCCATCATCGACAAGAACGCGCGCATCGGCGCGAACTGCCGCCTCGTCAACGAACTGAACGTCGAGAACGCCGACAACGAGGCGGCGGGCTACTACATACGCGACCGCATCGTCATCGTGCCGAAGAACGCGACGGTGAAGGACGGGACGGTGGTGTGAGAAGTCGAGACGGGTCGGCCCGCGCGCCCGGCACGCGCGGGCGCGTTCGCGCGGATAGTTCTTCATGCCTTTACCCTTAGCACACGGCCTGGTCGGGGCGGGAATCATTGCCGCCCTGCACCCCCAGCCGCTGCGCCACAGAGGTCTGCCGCTACTCTTCGGCGCCATCCTCGCCAACTGCGCCGATCTCGACTTCGGTCTCGTGCTGCTCACGCACGACAAATCATGGCATCGCGGCTTCACGCACTCGCTCGCCTTCAGCTTATTGTTGACTGTGACGGCGCTGGCAGTGTGGGGCGGGGCGCACCTGTGGAGGGTCTCGGCTTACGGCGCGTGCTACGCGTCGCACGGGCTGCTGGACTATTCGACGACGAAGCTCGGCGGGGGCGTGGAACTGCTGTGGCCCGCCGCGCGCGGGAGGTACGGGCTCGGGTTGTGGGGTCTCTCCGAACTACCTTCGAGGCTCCCGCCCGCGGAGGTGTTGAGGTGGCTGGGGGTCGAGTTTTTGATCTTCGCGCCGCCGCTCCTCGCCCTGTTGCTGCTGCGACGCAGTCGGGCGAAGACTCCCCGCCGCCCGGCGTGAAGTGACACTCACTTCAACACGCCACCCCTCGCCTTCTACGATTACGCTTAATCTTCCCGCGTGCCCCCGGCGTTGACGAGTGGCTGACCCTTGATCGCCGGTCGCGTGCGCTGCTGCTGTTGCTGCGTCCCGTTGCGCTGCGCGGTGTCGGCTTTCGACTCGCCGAACACGTAGGTGTCGCGCGTCTGCACGGCGAGGTCTGGGCGCATGACGCGCACCTTGACGTGGCGGCGCTCGCCCGTGCGCGGCGTCACCTTCGGGTAGTAGCCGAGGCTGTACTGGCGGCGCAGCTCTTCGGCGACGAGCGCGAAGGTCGCGGAGAGATCGCCCTGGCGCTCCGCGTCGTAGCGGCGCGCGCCCGTCATGCGCGCGAGGTCTTCGAGGTAGCGGTCGGCGCGTTCGTAGTCGGAGCGCGAG
>JAIVJC010000074.1:11459-12371 GCA_020200235.1 Acidobacteriota bacterium
AGATGACGCTGCCGAGGATGTCGGCAATCGTGCCCGCCGTGCCGCCGCCGTTCCTGCCGCCGCCGCGCCGCGACCCGCCGCCCCGACGCGAGCCGCCGCCGCCGGGGTACGGGAAGCCGCCGCCGTTATTGTTGCCGCCGTTCGTGTCGGTGTACGTGTCGTACTGCACGGGGTAGATGAGCGCGTCGATCTCTTCGGCGTCGCGCACGGTGGACTGGTAGTTCGCCGTCCGGCTCGAAGTGTCCACGCCGTCGGTGAAGAGGACGACCGCCTTGCGCCCTTCGATGCGGGAGAGGCGCGAGTGGATGACGAAATCGACCGCGTCGTAGAGGCGCGTGTTGCCGCCGGTGCGCGTGCGGCGGATGGCTTCGCGCAGCGCGCGCCGGTCGCCCGTCACTTCCGAGAGCACGCGCACGTCCTCGTCGAAGGAGACGACCATCACGCGATCCTCGGGGCGGAGCTGATCGACGAAGCTGATCGCGGCGTCCTGGATCTCCTCGATGCGGTAGCGCGTCGAGGCTGACGTGTCGAGGACGAGCGCGACGGTGAAAGGCTTCTCGACGGTCGCGAAGTAGGCGACCTGCTGCTCGACGCCGTCCTCGTAGACGCGGAAGTCTTCCTTGCGCAGATCGGGGATGTACTTGCCGACGCGATCCGTCACGCTCACGGGGAGCGTGACGAGCGTCGTGTTGACGCTGATCACTTCGTCTTCGTCCACGTCGAGCGGCTCGTTCGACTGCGGCGCGCGCTGACCAGACGGCTGCGGGTCGTTGGTCGCGACCGCGCCGCCGAGCGTCGGCTGTCGGCGCGTCGAAGTCGTCGGCTCGTCCGACCCGGCGGGATCATTCGTCTGACGGGCGCCGACCGGCGCGCTCGTCCCCGTCCCGACGCGGCGGGCGCGCGTCTGCGCCG
>JAIVJC010000075.1 GCA_020200235.1 Acidobacteriota bacterium
CAAACTTCACTTTCCGGCATGGTAGTTTTAATCGCGAGCGTTATGGCTTCTTTCCTGACTGGTTACGCTCAGGAGAGAAGGCAGGTGAATGTCATTGTTGATGCCGAGCCTGTGTCTTCTAAGTTCAAGGCCAGCGGGCCATTCATGTTCAGAGTGTCAATCTATAACGGGCTGAAAGAAGAGATACGATTCTCCACCTTCGCCTTAGAGCCGAACGGCTGGAACGGCGAGACAGCCAACCTCACCTTCTTCGATGTGAACCAGAAATCGGGGAAACATTTGATGATAGGTTGGAGGCGTCCCGAGATAAACGTGCCTCTTGGGGTGGCTGGCATGGCGTCGTATAGAATCAAACCCAAAGAAAAGTTGTATATTCTCGTTGACGCGAAGAAGGGTTATGCCGAGGTCGAATGGTTTTCGGGAGAGTATGAGATGTTGGTTCGCGCCGATCACATTGTCGTAGATAAATACACAACAATCTCGGTAGCGAGTAAGCCTATAAAATTCACCGTGGGGTAGATTCGCGCGGCGACAGCTAACAAGGGCATGCACCCGACCCGCGACACGGCGGCTCTCATCTTCCTTCAGAGGGGCTGGCGGGCGGGTGATGCCGGGCGTTAGGCCGCCGCCCCGAACCGGGCATTTTGCGGATGGCCGGCGCTCGCAGTTCTGTTAAGCGTTTGAAGGAGCAAAGAAATGGAGTTAGAAGATTGGTTGAGAGTCACAACGATTGTCTTTCAAACATTCTCCACCATCACTATTGTCGCCGCTGCTGTTAAATACCTTTGGAGCCGTGACCAGCGCTCAGGTGAAACTTTGCTGCACCTTGAGACCCGCTTTAAGGAATTGCAATCCCGATGGCAAGCGGAGCCATCCGGGCAGCTTCAGTCTAGCATTACGCGCGCCATCGACCGGGAAGCTCGCGAGTTCGAAGGCAGCGACCTAGAGTCGGCGATTGACAAGGGCTTAAGGGGAGAAAGGGATAAGCGAACCGTGCTTGAGAGGGCGTGGATGTCGCGCCTTGACGAACTCCTCCGATTTCTTCTCCTCGTCGCGGCTATGGAGAAAAACCGACTCCTGAAAAAGCGGGCTCTTTGGGATGCCTACCATTACTGGTTCCACGCGGTCGCGAGAAATCCGATGCTTCGGGATTATGTGGGTCGATACTTCCCAGTCCTGGACAGGTTCCTCAAGGAGAATGAAAAAGAAATTAGCAGGTACGAACTGCTTGGCAGCGCAACCGCACGAACCGTAAAACCGCAGATAGATGCGGTCTAACATGGTGTTGCACCAACGCTGTCGGCCTAACAACGGCATGCACCCGACCCGAATCAGCGTTGCTCTCATGCGCGAGACTTGGCCTTATCGGCGTCCCGTGCGGGCGGGTGATGCTGGGCGTTAGGCGCCGGTAGAATCGTTCGACTTCTCAAGGTATGAATCTCGTGAGCCGCGACGGATCGAGCGTTGTCGTCAAGCAGGTGCCCGTCCTGTTGCTGTTCGTCACCGCGCTCTTCAGCCTTCCCCCGATAGCCTTCTCCCTGTTTCACATCCTCGGCGGGACTGACGCCGACGGCAAATACTTCTCCCTCTTCTTCGGGCTCTTCATGCTCTGGCTCTTCCTGGAATTCGTCGCCACGCGGGAGCGGCTCGGCGTCGATCTCGCCGGGAAGGTGTTGCGGAGGACGGTCAGCGGCGTGTTCAGAAACGGCGAGCAAGTGATCGATCTAAGAAACGTCGAAGGCATCGGGCTGGAGGTCAGGCGGGACGCGCGCGGGGCGAAGCGGATCAGGCGTCAATATTTGTACGTGTACGGGAGCGGGGGGAAATTTCTATTGAACAGCCCGGCGAAGGTGTATCTCGATCACGGCAAGCTGGGGAGGGCGCTCAGCGAGGTGACGGGCATACCCTTTCGAGTAATGACGGACGGCAATCGGGGTTGAGCCGCCGCGCGGGCGCGCTCTGAGGACTCACCCGACGCCTTGCCGGCATTTCTTTCGTGGCGCTCGCCCTGAGGTGAAGCGTCGTCGTCGCTCCGGCGCGGGTCAGTTCTGGCGTGAGCTACTGATCCTGCCTGAGCGGAAGCTCGACGTGGAAACTCGTCCCCTCGCCGGGCGCGGACTCGACTGTGATCGTTCCGCCGTGCTGCTCGACGATCTTCTTGACGATGGCGAGCCCCAGCCCCGTGCCGCGCTGCTTCGTCGTGAAGAAGGGCTCGAAGACGCGCGCGCGCGTTCCCTCGTCCATCCCCGCGCCGCGATCCGCGACCGTCAGGCGCGCGAAGGGCACCGCGCCCGCCCCCGCGCCGTCGCCGTTGCCGCCCGCCCTGACGATCCGCCCTTCGGTCCGCGCGGTCGTGATCGTGACGGGCGCGCCCTTCGGGCTCGCGTCCGCGGCGTTGGCGACGAGGTTGATGAAGACCTGCTGCAACTGATCGGCGTCCAGCTCGCCCGCCAGCGGGTCGTCCGTGTAGTTCTTCTCGACGGGCGTCTCGCGCTCGCGCAGGCGCTCTTCCACGAGTTCGAGGCTGGAGTCGATCAGTTTGTGCAGCTCGACGGTCGAGAGCGCGAGCGGCTTCTCGCGCGAGTACTGCGTCACGTCCACGGTCAGCTTGTTGAGGTGCTCGATGCCGCGCTCGACCAGATTGATCGTCGAGTGCGCCTCCTCGCCGCTCGTCATGTCGCGCAGCATGGCGACGCCGAGGCGGATGCTCCCCAACGGGTTCTTGATCTCGTGCGCGACCTGCGCCGCCGCCTGCCCCACGGCGGCGAGCGCGGTCTTGCGCCGCAGCTCCGTCTCGTTGTGCGCCGCCTCGGTCACGTCCACGAGCGTGAGGATCTGCCCGTGCTCGCCGTCGATGTTGAGCGGCGACGAGTAGACCTCGAAGTGGCGCGGATCGTTCTCTCCTTCGGGCGTCAGGACCCACCGCCCGCGGTAGGTCGATTCTTCGACGCGCGCCGAGGTCGCCGCCGAGAACATCTTCATCGCGTCGGGCGGCGCGATCTCGTCGTGGACGGAAGAGCCGACCGGCGCGCGCGGGAACAGTTTGAGGAACGAACGGTTCGCGCTGCGGACGCGGTCGCGCCCGTCTATCGCCGCGACCGCCGAGACCATCCCCTCCAACATCTGCGCGCTGAAGGCGCGCTCCCGGCGCGACTCTTCGAGGCTGCGCCGGAGCTGCCGGAACCGCCGCTGCAACTCCCAGACGCTCGCCGCCGCGATGAGCGCGCTCAGGATGACGGCGAGGTAGGTGAGCCGCCGCGTCTGCCCCTGCGCGCGCTCGTAGAGCCGGCGGCGCTCGTCGTCCACCTCCTGCTGCTGCTTGTTCGCTTCGGCGAGCAGCTGCTCCGCCTGCCGGTCGAGCTCGCGGAACTTGACGAAGCCGCCGGTCGAGTAGGCGTCGGGGTTGAGCGTGCTCTCGATGAAGTCGCGCGCCGTGGCGACGAAGGCTTGACCCGTCTGCGTCTGCGCAAGGGGCCTGCGCTCGAAGGCGTAGAGCTGCCGGCGCGCCTCGTCGCGCGCGTTGCCGAGCTTCGAGTCGAACGGGTTGATGATGCCGCCGCGCGACTCGCGCGTGCCGCGGTCGCGCGCCTCGAAATCGAGCCGCGTGAACGCGCCGCGCAGGTCGAGCAGGAACTGCACGCCCAGCGTCTGCCGCTGCTGCGCTTTCTGCGTCTCGTCGCTGACGTTGCGCAGCTCGTTGCTGCTCAGCCTGCCGAGCGCGAAGACGACGATGACGAGCAGCACGAAGCTGACCACCATCACGGGCAGCGCCGGCGCGACGGGCTCGCGGGCGAGCAGCGCGGCGAGACCGCCCCCCGCGGTCGGCGCGCGGTGCTCACCCTCCAGCCCCGTCGGCAGACGGCTGTAGACGACGCGCCCCTCTTCGCGCTCGCCCGACTCGTGACTCTTCTTCTCGTCGCCCATCTATTCTCAGGAGTACGGCGAAAACGTCGGAACCGCCTGCTGCAAGCGGGCGGGTCTACCGATTTTAGAATGCGGAATGCGGAATGCGGATTGAAGAGCACTCAAGCCCTCTGCTTAGAATCCGCAATCCGAAATCCGCATTCCGCAATCCCATCTCCTGCCCGCTTGCAGCAGGCGGTTCCGACCCGCAGGCTCAAACTCCGCCACGCTCGCACGATCTTTCTCCGGTGCCGACTCAGAAATTTTTCGGCGGCGGATTTTTCGGTCGCTGCAGGACGGCGCGGCAGAGCGCGACGAGGGCGACGCCGCGAGCCTCCGGGGCGGCGATCTTTTCGAGCGCGCCGAGCGCCTCCTCGAACTGCCGCGCGCCGAAAGCGGCGGCGGCGGCTTTCACGCCGAACCCACCGGTGCCGAAACTGTAGTCCTGCGCCGTCAGCCCCGCGAAGCGCTTGGCGAGCGGCGCGCGCTCGTCCTCCCAGTTGCCTTGCAAGCCCGCCTGGTTGGCGATCTTCACCGCCTCGGCAAGCGCCTGCGCGGCGATCAGTTCGTCGAACTCTGCGTAGAGGGCGGCGACGCCGAAAGCCGCGCGCGCCGCGTCCTCGTCCGGCTCCGCCGACTTTAAGACGGCGCGCGCCTCCTGCAGCCACTCGCCCGCGCGCGCCGCGTCCTTCGCCTCGAAGAGCTTGCGCGCGCCGAGGACGTAAGACGCCGCGCGCTCGGCGGGCTCGCCGTTGCGCTTCGCGAGCGCGGCGGCGCGCTCCAGGTTCCCTTCCTTCGCCCCCTCCCTGATCGCCGCGAGCGTCGCGCGGTAAGTCAGCCAGTCCGCGACGCCCTGCCGCAACTGCGCGTCCTTGATGTTCTGAGAGAGCGAGAAGCCGCGCTCGTAGGTGTCGACCTCCGTCGCGAGAGCGGCTTTCGCGTAGGCGATGTCGCGCGCGAGCGGATCGGTCTCCTTGCGCGCCGCCTCTTCGAGCCCGTCCACGCGCCGCGCCATGTATTCCTTCAGGCTCTCGCCCGCGAGCGGCGCGGGGCGGTCGGGCGTCGCGGGGCGGGGCGCGTTCGAGAACTGCGCGTCCACTTCGAGCTGCTGCCCCCTCCGTTGCAAAGCCGCCGACAGCTCGGCGAATTGGGGAGCCGACATCTGGCTGACGAGCATCCTGATGACGCCGATCTGGGCGCGCGCCGCTTCTGGCGGGTTCGCGGTCGCCGCCGGGAGTGCCGAGTTGAGCACCGCCCCGGCGGCGGCGCGCAGGAATTCGGGCACGAGCGCGGGATCGAGCTGCGCGGCGGCTTTCACGCTCGTCGGGTTAGCGACCACGGCGAGCGGGAAGCTGCCGCGATCCTCGGTCGTGTTCGCGCCCACGACGCGACCGGGCGTGTAGAGGTATGAGGCGAGGACGTAAATCTCGTTCGGGTCTGCGAGCCCCGCGCTCTGGAGGCGCGCGAGCGCGTTGCGGAAGACCGACGCGGCGAGCTTGAAGTCCTTCTCCTGGATCGCGATGAGCACGTTCTGGAAGCCGAACGAGACTCCGTCGCGCAAGCTCTCGTTCGCCAGCTCGGCGGCAGCCTGCGGGTTCGTCGCCGCCGTCGAGAGCGCCATCTGCAAGAGCACGGTGCTGCGCGGCGTGCGGTCGTCGAAGACACCGCGCGGCTGCGAACTCGACGCGGCTTCGGCATCCTCCGCCATCTGACCGAGCCACCGCTCGGCGAGCGCGCGGTCGCGCCGGCGCGCGACGAGCAGGACATCCTGCCGCGCCTCCGTGCGCGGCGAGATGTTGCGCATCCGCGCCTGCGCCTGCTTCGGCTCTTCGACGCGCGCCGCCGCCTCCCACGCCCGCACGAGGTAGGCGCGCGCCGCGTCCGCGTCCGCGTCCCACAGGAGGTCTGCCGCCTGCGAGCCGACGCGCGCGGCGGCAGCCGCGTCTTTCCACCCCTTCGCGTCGTCGCCGACAGAGCGCAGCACGTCCAACGCTCGCGCGCGCGCCTGCTGTTCCGCGATGTCCGCGGAGCCCGTCGCACTCGGCTTCGATTTTTGGGGCACGGGTCGAGGCTTCGCCGGCGGCTGCCGCAGTGGCGCCGCGCGGATCGCGGGCGCGGCGACGCACGCGAGCGCGAGTGCGGCGCAGGCGGTCGGCGCGGCTCGTCTCTTTGTTAACCTCATCAATCCCAATTCGTGTCCCCGTCTTTGCGCGGCAGTCGCGACTCCCAGATGTCGCCCTTCGGCGAGACGTAGAAGCTCGTGTAGACGATCTTGCGCGGCGCGATCTTTTCCGGATCGGTCTCGTCGTCGAAGGGGAACATGAAGAAGATACCCTTGTCGTAGGACGGCACTTTGAGGCTCGCGTCGTAGACCTTCACTGAGTAGACGGTCAGCAGGTGCGCGCCCTTCGTGCGCAGCTCGGCGGGGATTTTTTCCCTGAAGGCGATCTGGTCGTGCAGGTGAATGCGCTGCTGCGGAGTCACGATGTTCCTCTTCGAGAT
>JAIVJC010000197.1:0-11897 GCA_020200235.1 Acidobacteriota bacterium
GCCTCTTACTACGTGCCGTGGTCTGATGCGCCGGCTGACGGCACGCTCAGTTCGCCGCGCTCCGCGCGCGCGCTCCGTCTCGCGGTCGCGTTCGACCGGACGAGCGCGGGCGTGGGCGACGTGGTCGCGTGCCGCGTCGAAGCCGAGCGCGTCGGGCACCGCGGGTACGGGATGCTGCTCGCCGAGATCGGCTTGCCGCCCGGCGCGGACGTCGATCGCGCCTCGCTGGAGCGCGCGATGAAGTCTTCGGGCTGGGACTTCAGCCACTACGACCTGCTGCCCGACCGCCTCGTCGTCTACCTCTGGGCGCGCGCGGGCGGGACGAAGTTCGACTTCACCTTCCGCCCGCGCTTCGGGCTCCGCGCGAAGTCGGCGCCGTCGCAAATCTACGACTACTACAACCCCGAGGCGCGCGCCGACCTCGCGCCCACGAGCTTCGTCTTCGCGGAGAAAGGCGCGCAGACCGCGGCGCCTAGGTGACACGCGCGCGCGTTTGGGTTAGCATGGACGCGCGCGGGCGTGTGAAGAAACTCGCCCGCGCAATCAACGATCGAGGAGCGCGTCCATGCGACTGACTGAGATGGTGAACTGCGCGGGTTGAGCGGCGAAACTCGCGCCCGGCGATCTCGCTCAGGTCTTGAGCGGACTCAACATTCCCGAGAACCCGAATCTGCTCGTCGGCATCGAGACGGCGGACGACGCGGGGGTGTACCTGCTGCGCGAAGACCTCGCGATTGTCCAGACCGTGGACTTCTTCACGCCCATCGTGGACGACCCTTACACCTACGGTCGCATCTCTGCGCTCAACTCGATCAACGACGTGTGGGCGATGGGCGGCACCCCCGTCACCGCGCTCGCCGTCACCTGCTTCCCGAAGAAGGGCGTCGATTTCGCCATCCTCGGCGAGATCATGCGCGGCGGTCTCGACGCCCTGACCGAACACTCGGTCGCGCTCCTCGGCGGTCACAGCGTGGACGATCCGCAGATCATGTTCGGCTACGCCGTGACGGGCACGATCCACCCGAAAGAGATCATCACCAACCGCGGCGCGCAGGTCGGCGACGCGCTTGTCCTGACCAAGCCGGTCGGCACGGGCGTCATCTCCACCGGCATCAAGTTCGGCAAGGCTGACGAGGCGACCGTCGAAGCCTCGCTCGCGACGATGCTGCTCGCCGGTCACGAGGCGTCCCTACGAATGCGCGAGTTCCGCGCGCACGCGGCGACCGACGTGACCGGCTTCTCGCTCCTCGGTCACGCCTGGGAGATGGCGCGCGCGAGCGGCGTCACGGTCGAGATCGACTCGTCGAGCGTCCCCGTCATCCCCGGCGCGCTCGGACTCGCCGCGCAAGGGTTAACCACGAGCGGCGACAAGACCAACCGCGCTTACGTCGGCGCGGAGGCGCGCGTCTCGGACGCCGTCAGTCTTGAGCTCTCAAGACTGCTCTTCGACCCGCAGACCGCGGGCGGTCTCCTCATCTCGATCGACGACGCGCGCGCCGAGACTCGCCGCTTGAGTCACGCGCGGCGCAGCCGCGTCGGCGCGGCGCGTCATTCGTGGTCAAGCTATTCGTCTGCCTCGCCTCGACGCTCTCGCTCCTCGGCGGCGCGCTCGCCTTCCAGCAGCCGAAGCGCGCGCCCGCGCGGGACGCCGCGCCTTCGGCGCAGAGTCAGACGAACGCCAACGCCGGCGACCGCGTCGGGCGACCGACGAGCGACCCCTACACGGGCAGCCTCTCGATCTTCGAAGACCCGAAGCGCGAAGAGAAGTTGCAGATCAACCGCGTGATGGACTTGTTGAAGATCAAGGAGGGCTCGGGCGTGGCGGACATCGGCGCGGGCTCCGGCTGGTTCACGGTGCGCGCCGCGCGCCGCGTCGGCTCGACCGGCGCGGTCTACGCCGTGGACATCAACCGCGACTACCTGAACTACATCGAGGAGCGCGCGCAGAAGGAAGGCTTGCCGCAGGTGCGCGCGATTCTCGGCAAGGAGGACGATCCTCTCCTCCCGGCGCGGAGCGCCGACGCGGTGCTGATCCTTAAAACCTACCACGAGATCGCCGAGCCCGTCCGGCTGATGAGGAACCTGCGCGCGGCGCTGCGCGAGGGCGCCACGGTCGGCATCATCGACCGCAACGGGCGCGGCGACGATCACGGTCTCGATCAGTCGGTCGTCGTCAAAGAGGTGGAGCGCGCGGGCTACCGGCTCGTCGAGAGTTACGACTTCGTCAAGCCCGACGGGATGGACTACTTCTTAATCTTCAGCGTCAGCCGCTAGCTCCGCACACCCGCCACCACCGTCCGATCCCCCTTCGCGACTCCAGCGCCTCCAGCGTGATGATCAATTCTCACGCTGGAGGCGCTGGAGTCGCGAAGGCAGCGGTCGGTCAGGTCAACTCTACCTGTCGCGCACGAGCGCGCGGCGCCGGGAGTTGTCGATCGCCATCGTGCCGCTCGGCGCGAGCACTCCGCGCGCGACCGCGATGCGCGCGACGAGGCGCGTCTCGGGTCGCTGCAACCTGTCCGCCGCCGAGACGGCGCGCTCGAAGTCCGTGCGCGCCAGCGCGCCGAGCGCGTTGCCGCACTGGTGGACGAGCTGAGCCCACACCCAGCCGCCCTGCGCCTTCAGCTCGTCCTGCTCGAAGGCGTCCTGCCCGAAGCCGTCGACGACCTCAGCCGCCGCCAACATTTCGTTCACCTGAGAGATCGCCGCCTCGACGATCTCGAAGGCGCGTTCGGGCGCGACCTGCGCGTAGATCTGCGCCGCGTCGAGCTGCGCGCCGAACTGCTGCTGGCTCTTCGCGCGCCCGCCGATCTGGTTCCAGACCTCTTCAAGCAGCCGCCCCGCGCCCTCCTTGTCGCCCTTCGCGGCGACGAGGCGCGCGAGCTGCGCGAGCAGTTGGGTGCGCTCCTCGGCGCGCGCGAGGCGCGGGATGATCGAGCGCGCCTGCTCGATGTCGCCCGCGTTCGCCGCGCGCCAGAACAACTGCTGATCGAGGTCGTGCAGGAACTGCGCGCGCTGCTGCGCGTTCTCGAAGCGCTCCGTGGCGATCTGCCGCGCGCGCTCGGGCGCGCCCTCGCCGAAAGCCTTCCACGCCGCCGCCTGGTACAACTGCTGCCGCGCCTCCGGCGGGGCTTTCGCCGCCGCCTCGAGCATCACGTCGACCGTCGCCGTCTGTGCGAGGGTCTGCAACTCGCGCTGCTGGCGCGCCCGCGCGTCCGGCGCGACGCGCTCCGCCTGCCCCGCGAAGCCGCGCCTGAGCGCCTGCGCCTGCACCGGGTTCAGCCTCTCCACCTCCGGCATGAACGGCTGCAAGGCTCCGGCGAGCCTCTGCCCGGCGCCGCGCGCGCGCGGATCGTTCGGCGCGGCGAGCGCGGCGTTGACCAGCGACGCGAGCCGATCGCGGCGGGAGGTGGCGAGGTTCACCGCGTCGAAGTTGGTCGCGAGGTTCGCCGCGCGGATCCTGCGCACGATCTCGGCGGCGAGTTTCGCAGCCGCCTCCGGATCGGTCGAGCGCGCGCGCTCCAGCACGCCCGCGAGCTGCGCGGAGAACCCGCGGGAGAGAATCTCCTCGGCGATGCGCAGCGCCTGTTTGGGATCGCGCGCGGCGACCTGCCCGGCGAGGCTCGTCTCCAGGGCGAGCTCCTGATCGGGCTGGTAGTAGTTCCTCTCCGACGCCCCCTGCGCCGCCGGCGGGCGCGTGCCGCGCACGAAGTCGAGCGCGAGCTGCGGGTCGCGCTGCACGATCACCTGCGCGATCTCGCGCCTCAGGTTCAGCGACTCCTGCACGAGCTGCTCGCGGCGCGGATCGTCGGGCGCGATCGCCGCCGCGGCCGAGGCGACGCTCGTGATCGCGCCGCCGAAAAGCTCGCGCGCACGCTTCTCGTCGCGCGCCCAGAGCAGCTCAGCCGCCGCGACCTGCAGACGCACGCGGTTCTCGGCGAGCTTCAGCCCCTGCGCCGCGCCGCCCACGTCGTCGAGCAGTTCGAGCGCCTTGCGTTCGAGGGCGGCGCGGCGCTCCCGCTCCTCGTCGGGCTTGGCGTCCGTCTGAACGACGGGCGGCGGAGTCTGCGCGCCCGCCGCGCCCGCGAGGAGCGTGAGCAGGCAGGTGAAGATGATGGCGGAGCGTCTTAAATTCATCATGAACCCTGAGGCTTGGAAGATCATCGGGCGCGCGCGCGTCGCCTCTAAAGAATTGAACGTTCAATCGCGCCCGCGCTTGCGACAAAAGGGGCGGGCGTGTCGGGCGGGCGGGGCGCGCCTCCCTGCGATGCGCGCGGGGGTGTAAAGGATGTGCGCGCTTCCCCGTGGTGTTCGCGCGTTGTGCCGCGCGGCGGGCGCGGTTACAATGGCGGCAATTCCCCGTTCGTGTTTCGCAAAAGCCGTCTCGTTACAGTTTCTCAAAAACTCTCGGAGGTCTTCCGCCATGAAGTCGTCTTCCCGCCGCCGCGTCGCCTCGTTCGCCGCCGCGCTCGTCGTGCTCTCAATCGTAGTCTTCTCTTCGTGCTCCCGCCAGCCGCAGCCGGGCACGAACTCCGGCGGCGGCGGCGGCGCGGGGACGGCCGCGGAGGCGCAAGCGTTCATGGCCGACGCCGAGAAGCGGCTTGCCGATCTGAACCTGAAGGCGAGCCGCGCGTCCTGGGTGAAGAGCAACTTCATCACCAAGGACACCGAGGCGCTCGAAGCCGCGGCGAACGAGGAAGTGATCGCCGCGGCGACCGAGTTGGCGGAGGCGGCGCGCCGCTTCGACGGCGTGCAGATGCCGGAAGACCTGGCGCGCAAGTTCAAGCTCCTGAAGCTCTCGCTCACGCTGCCCGCGCCGAAGGACGCGGCGGAGCGCAAGGAACTGACTGAGAAAGCCGCCTTCCTCGAAGGCGCTTACGGCAGCGGCAAGTGGTGCGAGGACAAGAACGATCCGAAGACCTGCAAGACGCTCGCCGACGCGGAGCCCGTCCTCGCGACGAGTCGCAACCCCGAAGAGCTGAAGAAGGTCTGGGCGGGGTGGCACTCCGTCTCGCCGGATTACAAGGACGAGTACGCGCGCTACGTGGAGCTGGCGAACAAGGGCGCGAAGGAGATGGGCTTCAACGACGTGGGCGCGATGTGGAGAGCGAACTACGACATGAAGCCGGAGGAGTTCGCAGCCGAGATGGAGCGGCTGTGGCAGCAGGTCAAGCCGCTCTACGACTCGCTCTACGTCTACACGCGCACGAAGCTCAACGAGAAATACGGCGACGCGGTCGTGCCCAAGGACGGTCCCATCCCGGCGCACCTGCTCGGCAACATGTGGAGTCAGACGTGGGGCAACGTCTACCCGCTGCTCGCGCCGCCGAGCGGCGACCCCGGCTACGATCTCACGTCGATCCTCAGACAGCGCAACACCGACGCGAAGGGGCTCGTCAAGTACGGCGAGAACTTCTTCGTCTCGCTCGGCTTCGAGCCGCTGCCGCAGACCTTCTGGGAGCGCTCGCTCTTCCTCAAGCCGCAGGATCGCGAAGTGGTCTGCCACGCCTCCGCCTGGGACATCGACTACCAACGGGACGTGCGCCTCAAGATGTGCATCCAGATCAACGACGAGGACTTCTCCACCGTCCACCACGAGCTGGGTCACAACTACTACCAGATGGCTTACGCCCCGCAGCCGCCGCTCTTCCAGGACAGCGCCAACGACGGCTTCCACGAAGCTGCTGCTGCAGAAGTCGCTCGACAAGGTGGCGTTCCTGCCGTTCGGCTACCTCGTCGATCAGTGGCGCTGGAAGGTCTTTTCGGGCGAGGTCACGCCCGCGAATTACAACCAGGCCTGGTGGGACTTGCGCCTGAAGTACCAGGGCATCGTGCCGCCCGCGCCGCGCACGGAATCGGACTTCGACGCGGGGGCGAAGTACCACGTCGCGGCGAACGTCCCTTACGCGCGCTACTTCCTCGCCGCCATCCTCCAGTTCCAGTTCCACCGCGCGCTGTGCAAGCAGGCGGGCTACACGGGACCGCTGCACCGCTGCTCGGTCTACAACAACAAGGAGGTCGGTGGGCGCCTCAAGCAGATGCTCGCGATGGGCAAGAGCAAGCCGTGGCCCGAGGCTCTGAAAGCTCTGACGGGAGAAGAGAAGATGGACGCGACCGCCATCATCGACTACTTCGCCCCGCTCAAGACGTGGCTCGATCAACAGAACGCCGGGCGCACGCGCGAGGGCGGCACGGCGGCGAACGCGTCGAACGCGAATACGTCAAACACGAACGCGGCGAAGTAGAGGCGCATTGATCTTCGGTCTCGACGCTGCCCTAAGCTCCGTAGGAGCGTGATGTTTATAGCCGTGGCAACGCCTCCACGGAACAAGCCCCGTCAGGGGCGACATGCGAACATGTCGCCCCTGACGGGGCTTAAGGTGAAAACTCCCCGGCAGCTATAAACATCATGTCCCTACGGGACTTTAGCGGCTCTACACGACGAGCCCTATCCATCCTCGAAATAAGTTCACCGTCCGGCTCTCTGATCCGAACCTTTTCTTAAACAACTCCCTCTTTAACAGCGGAGGGCTGAGGATGGCAGACGCCGTTCGGGAGACGCGCAGGGTGTTGCTGGCACAGTCCGGCGACCGCGCCGCGCTCGAAGAGCTCTTCGCCGCGCTGGAGTCGCCGCTCGGCGGCTACATCCTGAGCCTCACGGGGCGGCGCGAGCTGGCTGAAGACACCCTGCAAGAAGTCTTCATCCTCATCTACCGCAAGCTCTACTGGCTGCGCGAGCCCGCACTCTTCCGCCCGTGGGCGTACCGCATCGCGAGCCGCGAGGTCGTCCGGCAGTTGAAGCGCGAGCGCGCGTGGCGCGACCGGATCGAAGACGACGCCGCGCTCGACGCGCTGCCCGCCGCCGATGCGCAAGCGGAGTTCCGACCCGAATGGCGCGAGCGTCTGCCGGAGCTGTTGGCGCGCGTCTCGCCCGCGAGCCGGATGGTCGTCGTGCTCCACTACCTGCACGAGATGCCGCTCGCAGAGGTGGCGGAAGTTCTGGGGCTGCCCCTGGGCACGACGAAGTCGCGCCTCGCTTACGGGCTCGCCGTGCTGAGGCGCGAGGTGCTGAAATCAGCCGTCTAGTCGGAACGCCGACGGCGGGAGGGGGATGTGTTGATGACGAAAGAGGGTGAGGAAGGCTTAGCAGGTCAGAGGGGTTTGAAGAAGGCGATCGTCGTCTTCGCCGTCGTCGAGGCTCTCGTCATGGCGGCGGTCGTCCTGTTCAAATTCTTCCGGCACTGAGGGAGGTCGGCGCACGCCCACGCCGCCTGAAAATTATTCGCGACGGATGAGGGAGTAAAAGATCATGACCACGCAGAACAACGTCCGGAGCGCGCGACGCGGCGCGCTCGATCAGATCGACCGCGCCGAGCGCGGCTTCAAGCTCACCTTCATGCTGGCGGCTGTCGTCGAGGCGTTGTTCCTCGGCGGCTTCCTGCTGCTGGCTGACTTCTCGAACCGCCTCCACGTGCTGCTGCTGCTCGCGTCGATCGCGACCTACACCATCGTCGTGATCGGCCTCATCGCCCTCGGCACGCACGTCACGCGCTGCACGCTGCGCGTGCTGAAAGCCCTCGGCGCGGGCGACTGAATCCTTCACGCGCGCGCCGTTTGACAGCCTCGAAGATGCTACGGTAACGTAACCGAACCGTCGCTTCAACGCGCGTCCGTCCCGTTCGTCTAGGGGCCTAGGACACCGCCCTTTCACGGCGGCGACACGGGTTCGAATCCCGTACGGGACGCCATTCCTTATCAATTCCTGACGCTTGTCATCGCTTCAAATAACTTTTGAAGCGGTCACGTCTTGACGACAGAGACCGCCGAGAACTGCATCAAGCTTACCCGCCGCATCAGTCAGGAGCGGAAGGGTGAACTGTCGATAGCGTGCCGCCGGGCGAAGGTCTTTGCGGCTCGGTGGCTGAGCTACGGCGTGAAGATCTGCCCCTTGCATTCCGAAGCCGGCTGTATGTCGCACGCCGCGGGACCGGCAATCAGCAATTTCCATCCTCTCACGACTTCTCGTCCGCGGGGCAATCCAAACCGACTTCCGGACAACTGATAGAGGCTCTCCCACATCTACATTTCACCCCCCGTTCGAGCTCCTCTTTTCACGTCCGGCTTGGTCAGCGCAGGCTCCGATGCCGCGTCTCGGCGCGCGCGTCGATCAGAAATTTTTGCCGGTGAGAAGCTCGGTTTCTCATCGCTCTAGACCAACCCTCAAGGAGTTCAATGTGAAAGTATTATTCTCTGCACCTTCTTTCAGAATGAGATCGCTCTTCTTGCTCGCCGGTTTGCTCGCCGTCCTGGGGTTGCTCGGGGGGGGCATCGCCCCGCTGAGCGGCAATCACTCGACAGCTCTCGCCCAAACAACCAGCACCCCGAATCGCGCCGCCGATCCGGTCGTCTTAACCGGCGCCGACGTGCCCGGACTAAACGGCATCGCGCCGACGAGTCTGGTCGCCTTTCGCTATACCACAGACTGGCAGCAAATCCCGCTGCAGGTGGACGAGCGCGCGGTAGTCGATCTGGGCACGGTGTATAACTCGACGCCGACGGGCGTCAAGGTTCTCTCTTACACGGACCCGCGCACGTTTACCGGCGCCGACCCGGACGCCACGCTCGATCAAGATGACGAGATCGCCTTAATGGTGAAGGACTCCGGCGGCAAGGCTCCGTACCTCTCCGAGCCCGCGGGGAACGTGGTCGTCCCCAGGTCGGGCGTCGAAGTTACAATCACCGATCCGCTCTCGCCCGCACAGGCCAGCTACGTCTATCTCTTCAAACAGACGGGCGCCTTGAGCCAGGGCGCGGGCAAACAGTACGTGAGCTATCAATTCAATCTCCTGTCCGGCGATTATAAGGCGACGTATAAGACCAACAATGGGCCCAACCCGGAGAACAGCGTGATCACCTCCCCCTCCTTCTACTCCCACCACTTCGCGGACCGCTGGATCGACGACGAACTGCACGTCTTCGCCGGGACGGCTAACAGAGCAGACATCTTAGACCGCCACAAAAATCTGTTCGCGCCCGGCGACTGCATGAGGAGCGAAGACACATTCTCTTCCGCCGAAGGCGCTTTCGT
This sequence comes from Acidobacteriota bacterium, assembly GCA_020200235.1. Classification (GTDB taxonomy): domain Bacteria; phylum Acidobacteriota; class Blastocatellia; order Pyrinomonadales; family Pyrinomonadaceae; genus JAIVGV01. The sequence goes on from JAIVJC010000197.1 coordinate 9,089, forward strand.
CGTCAACAAGAGTGGGCCGGTGCGCGCCATCCGCGCTTACCTGGGAGCCAACAGCGGGCCGCTGACCGAGCGCCAACATATCTTCTACGAGCAGCGGCAGGAGATCACGACCTTTCTGCGAGTTCATGCGATCGGGGGCATGATGGACTTTTTCGATTACAGTCCGGCAGCCAAAGGGATGAAGTATTACAACGACTTGAACAGAGCGGGAGTGACTATTGACGGTCTGGGCGACGCGGTCGGGGCGGGGCCGATTCAATGGGAGATGGTCAACGGGGCGCAAGGCGCGCTGGCCATCTCTCATGCTATTGCGACAGACATTCCCGGCTTCGCTTACTCATCCTACTATCTCGACGCAAGCACTCGCCCAGCCGACAGGCAATGCACCGGCGATAAAGCGGCATACGGTTCGAGCGGAACCTGGATTACGCAGGGGATTGCCTGTACGGACCCGAGCAAAGGCTGCACGAACAACCTGACGAGTACGCGAACCATTTCTTACGAGGCTCCGGGCCTGACGGCTCCGGGCGCCGAGCAGCGCAACAAGCAGGTGAATCATCCGCTGACCTACACGGTTCAGTCCTGGTAGTGCCCGGCAGCAAGGGGAAGTAAAGCGTGCGCTGAACGGAACCGCGTCCGGGTCGGATACCGTTCAGGTCAATTGACAAACCGCCCTTTCACGGCGGCGACCGGGTTCGAATCCCGTACGGGACGCCAAAGAGTTTTAGACGGAAACAGCCGCTCCGTTCGGGGCGGCTGTTTTTTGTCGGCGGGTGCGCCGACATGGAGCGGTCGCCGCGCGGCGGGCGGCGGCGACTCGCGTAACTACTCCCTGGCGACCAGGCCCTTCTTCATGTTGCGCTGCCACGCCTCGAAGTTGCGCACGCGGCGCTTCGCCTGCTTGCGCGTCAGGTTCATCTTCTCGGCGACGTAGTTGATGCGGTCGGTGCGATCCTTCTTCTTGTCGAAGCGGTCGCCCGGCGCGCGCACGTAGTGCTCGTAGGCGATCTTCCACTCCTCTTTGACTTCGGGCGTCGCCTGTATTCCCCTTAATTCCGGCATCCTGTCAGTCCCCCCAAACGTTCAAATCTCGATCGACGACCGTGAGGCGGAGTAGAGACCGTGAGGGAGTCTTCCGCGCCGAGCGCGTCAGTACTTCGGCGTCACGCCGAGGTTGTAGAAGATGAAAGAGTAGATGTCAGCCGCCTGCTCGATCGCCTTCGTCGTGCTGCTCGCGCCGTGGCCCGACTTCGTGTCGATGCGGATGAGCACCGGGTTGTCGCCCGCTTGCGCGCGCTGGAGCGCCGCCGCGTACTTGAAGGAGTGCGCGGGCACGACGCGGTCGTCGTGATCGGCGGTCGTGATGAGCGTCGCGGGGTACTTCGCGCCCTCGCGGATGTTGTGCACGGGCGAGTAGGCGCGCAGCGCCTTGAACTCCGCCTCGTTCTCCGGCGAGCCGTAGTCGGGAATCCAGAAGGGTCCGGCGGTGAACTTGCTGAAGCGGAGCATGTCCATCACGCCCGCCTGCTGGATGACGACCTTGAAGAGGTCGGGCCGCTGGTTCGCGACCGCGCCGACCAGGAGCCCGCCGTTCGAGACGCCGTGGATGGCGAGGCGCTGCGGCGAGGTGTACTTCTCTCTGACGAGGTACTCTGCCGCCGCGATGAAGTCGTCGAACACGTTCTGCTTCTTCAGACGCGTCCCCGCCTCGTGCCACTTCTCGCCGTACTCGCCGCCGCCCCTCATGTTCGCCGAGGCGTAGACGACGCCCTGCTCCAGGAGCGCGAGCCTGAGCGCGCTGAAGGAGGGCGACGTGGTGGCGTTGAAGCCGCCGTAGCCGTACAAGAGCGTCGGGTTCGTGCCGTCGAGCTTCAAGCCCTTCTTGTGCGTGATGAACATCGGGACGCGCGTGCCGTCCTTCGACTTGTAGAAGACCTGCCTGGTCTCGAACTCGGAGGCGCTGAAGCCCGGGATTTCGGGCGCGCGGAAGAACGTGGACTTCCTCGTCGCGATGTCGTAGCTGTAGACCGACGGCGGGTAGGTGAACGAGGTGAAGGTGTAGAAGATCGACTTGTCGTCGTGGTTGCCGCCGAAGCCGCCCGCCGCGCCGAGGCCGGGGAGCACGATCTCGTTCTCGAGCTTGCCCTTCATGTCGTAGACGTAGGCGCGCGTCGCCACGTCCCTGAGGTAGGTGGCGAACAGCTTGCCGCCCGCCGTCCCCGCGCCCTCGAGCGGCTCGGGCTTCTCCGGGATCACTTCCTTCCAGCTCTTCTCCTCGGCGCTCTTCGGATCGACGAGGACCACTTTCTGGTTCGGCGCGTTCCGGTTCGTCTGGACGAGGAACTTGTCGCCGACGTTGTCGACGACGCCGTAGTCGTCGTCCGTGATCTCGGCGACGAGCGGCTTCCAGGTTTTGTCGCCGCCCTTCGCGTCGCGGAAGAAGAGGGCGTTGCCCTTCTTGCCCTTGCTCTGGTCGGAGACGTAGAGGATGGCGAAGCGCTCGTCTTCGGTCGTCGAGACTCGGTGGAAGCGGCGCGGGTTCGCCTTGTCCTCGTAGACCAGCTCGTCCTGCTCCGGCGGCGTGCCGACCTTGTGGTAGTAGACCCGGTGGAAGTCGTTCGCCGCGCTCATCTCCTTGCCGGCCGCGGGCGCGTCGTAGCGGCTGTAGTAGAAGCCGTCGCCCTGCCACGCGATGCCGGAGAACTTCACCCACTTCAGCACGTCGGCGAGCGGCTTCTTCGACGCGACCTCCATCACGTGAAGCTCGTTCCAGTCCGAGCCGCCCGTCGAGATGCCGTAGGCGAGGTAC
>JAIVJC010000197.1:11909-14843 GCA_020200235.1 Acidobacteriota bacterium
CGAGGTACTTGCCGTCCTTCGAGAGCGCGAAGCCCGCGAGGCGGGAGGTGCCGTCAGCCGAGAACTTGTTCGGGTTGATCAGCAGCTCCGGCGTCCCGCCCAGCCCCTTCTGCCGGTAGAAGACGTTCTGGTTCTGGAGCCCGTCGTTCTTCGAGTAGTAGTAGTAGTCGCCCTTGCGGAACGGCGCGCTGTACCTCGCGTAGTTGTAGAGCTTTTCGAGCCGGGCCTTGACGCCCGCCCGGAAGGGGATCTGCTCGAGGTAGCCGAAGGTGACCTTGTTCTCCGCCTCGACCCACTGCGCCGTCTCCGGCGACCTGTCGTCTTCGAGCCAGCGGTAAGGGTCTTCGACCTTGACGCCGAAGTAGGTGTCTGACTGATCGACGCGCTTCGTGTCCGGGTACTGGAGCTTCTGCGCGCGCGCGGGCGCGGCGAGCGAGGCGAAGGCGACCACCAGCGCCGCGAGGACGCCTAGGCGTGGTGACATCTTTTTCATCAAAACCGACCTCCGAAAATTTAGCGCGCTGGTGATACGTGAAAAAGCGTAAGCGGGTTGCTGCCTGAACCTGGGTCTTAAGCGGGCGGGCACTACTTACACTGACGACCGATGTCGTGTCTGAACGGGCTCAAATTTAGACGCCGCGTCGGCGGTTGTCAACCGGGCTCTTTCCCAGTCCGCGCCCTGGCCGCGCCGTCTCGCCCGCCCCGTATTTTCGGCGCGGCGCGACCCCGCGCCGACACGTGCGAAGAATTTTCAGACCGGCGTCGCCGCCCCCGCGTCTTACGCTCAATTCGCCGGCACGCCATCAGGCAAAGAGGGCTGCCGCCGATCCCGGGGAGGGTCTCTGACCCGGAGGGGTGCCGCGCTCTGCCGAGATCGCGGCACCCCGTAAATTCCCTCCCGCGGGGTTTCCCGCCCCGCCCGCCTTGTAGTACCCTACCTACACACAACGCTCTGCCGCAGCACCGCAAGGACTCCTCTCGCTGAGCCCCGGCGTCGGTGCAGTCACAGATACTCTTTGCCCGAGCGGTCGAGGGATAGGTCTCTAAGTCCCCGGTTGCTCATCTGGGTCGGGCGGATTTAATGAAGAGAATCATCTTTGCCCTGTTGCACGGGGTTGGGGTCACGCGCCTTGCCGCCTGGTGGAATCGCAAGCGCGTCATCATCCTCTGCTACCACGGCGTCACCGAACGCGGCACGCGGGGACCCACAGACCCGCACGGCATCCACGTCCCGCGCCCGCTCTTCGAGTCGCAGCTCGATTACCTGCGCAGCCGCTACCACGTCGTCTCGCTGCGAGACTACCTCGCGGCTCGGCGCGAGGGGCGGAAACTCCCCGACTATTCGGTCGTCCTGACCTTCGATGACGGCTTCCGCAACTTCCTGACCGCCGCCGCACCCTGTCTCGCACGCCGCAAGATGCCGGCGTCCATTTTCATCATCACGAACAACACCGCCGAGGGCGGCGACCCCGGACCCGACCGCGCGTGGACGCCAGCCGACGACCGCACTCATCTCTCGTGGGGTGAGGTGCGCGCACTCGTGAGCGGGCAGGACATCGAAGTCGGCTCGCACACCTGCTCACACACGCGGCTGCCGGCCCTCTCGCCGGAAGAGACCGGGCGCGAGTTGCGAGACTCTTACGCCGCCGTGGTCGAGAATCTGGGCGGCGCGCCGCCCGCGCTCTCTTACCCGAAAGGCGAATATTCGGCGGTGCTCTCGCGGCTCGCGCGCGCGACGGGCTACGCCTGCGCCGTCACGGCCGACGGCGGCGCGAACGATCCCGCCCGCACCGATCCGTTCGCGCTCGGGCGCACGCTCATCGGCGACAAGGACGGGGGCGCCGCGTTCGCCGTCCGCGTCTCGGGCGTCCGCGACTGGCTCGCCCGTCTGGGCTCGATCTTCTCGCCGCGCGCGCCCGGCGCGTCTTCGGCGCGCGCCGAAGACGCGCCGCTGCCCGCCGCCGGGTCAGCCGAGAATCTGTGAGACCTCGTCGCCCGCGCCGCGCCGCATTCAGTGATCATCTACCGCAAGAAGTTCGTCCGCATTGCCGAGGCTTGGTACGGCGAAGAGCCCGACGCGAGAGGCGTCGATATCGCGCGCGGCTTCCAGCGCGAAGAGCCCGCGCCGGGCGGTGCGCTGTGCCGCGAGTTCTACACGATCCTGATCGACCTGACGCGCGACCCTGACTCGCTACTCTCCGGGCTAAAACGGGGCTGCCGGTATAAGATTCGCCGCGCCGAGGCGAGGGATGGAGTCGTCTACGAGTGCGCGAACGCCGCCCGCCGCCCCGATCTGCTCGCGCGCTTCCGGGAGATGTACGACGAGTTCGCGCCGCGAAAGAACCTTCCCGCCATCGACCCCGCGTGGCTGTCGCTGATGACTGCGACCGGCGGGCTCTTCGTCTCGCGCGCCGCCCGGGCAACGGGCGACGCGCTCGTCTGGCACACACACTTCCTGAGCGGCGGCAGGGCGACGCTCCTGCACTCCGCCTCGCCGCCGGCCGCCGAAGCCGCCGGCCGAAACCTGATCGGTCGCGCCAACCGCTTCCACCACTGGCGGGACATGCTGCACTTCAAAAGCGAGGGCGCGATCCTTTACGATCTCGGCGGTTGGTATCAGGGCGACAGCGACGCCCGCCGGCTCGGCATCAACCGCTTTAAGGAAGACTTCGGCGGCGACGTGGTCAAGAACTACATCACCGAGAGGGGGCTGACCGTCAGGGGCAAACTTTTCCTGCGCGCGCGCACGCTGCTCCTCGGAGACGCAATTTAAAGAAAGCGGCGACCGCTCCGCCTTCTAACTTCGGGGTCGAGACCCGCGCCGTAAGGTCGAGAGGATGAAACGTGGGGCAACCGGGTTTTTCAGATGAGGTCAACAAGAGCGCCTACGCGCGCGCCGATGTCGTCAGGCATTACGAGAGCCTGGACATGCTG
>JAIVJC010000076.1 GCA_020200235.1 Acidobacteriota bacterium
ACGTGGATGCTCGGGCTCTTCGCCTCGACCGCGCTCGTGCTCGCCGCGCTCGGCATCTACGGCGTGATGGCTTACTCGGTGACGCAGCGCACGCACGAGATCGGGATCCGCATGGCGCTCGGCGCGAACCGCTCCGACGTGCTCAGGATGATCGTCCGGCAGGGGATGAAGCTGACGCTCGTCGGCGTCGGCGTCGGGCTCGTCGGCTCGTTCCTCGTCACGCGCGCGATGACGACGCTGCTCTTCGGCGTGAAGGCGACCGACCCGCTCACCTACGGAGGCGTCGCCCTCCTGCTCGCCGCCGTCGCGCTGCTCTCGTGCCTGCTGCCGGCGCACCGCGCGACCAAAGTCGATCCGATGATCGCGCTCAGGTATGAATAAAAAAGTGATGAGTCCTGGGTACTGAGAAAAAACAAATGCCCTATCTCAGTACTCAGTACTCACCACTTAATTAAAGGGGTGACTCGATGCTCGGAACAATCTGGCTCGACGTGCGCTACGCGGCGCGCGGCTTACTGAAGAGCCCCAGCTTCTCCGCCGTCGCGCTTTTGGCGCTGGCGCTCGGCATCGGGGCGAACTCGGCGATCTTCTCGGTCGTCAACGGCGTGCTGCTGCGCCCGCTCCCGTACCAGAACCCGGAGCGTCTCGTCTGGGTCGGCGGCAACATCCGCGGCGGCACCCCGCGCGCGAGCGTCTCGCCGCCCGACTTCTTAGACTACCGCGCGCAGAGCAGCTCGTTTGAGGAGTTCGCCGCCTCGACCTCCGTGCCGTTCCCGCTCAACCTGACGGGCGGCGGCGGCGAGCCGGAGCGACTGACCGGCTCCGTCGTCACGACCAACTACTTCCGCGCCTTCGGCGTCAAGCCGCTCCTCGGTCGCACGTTCAACCCGGAGGAGGAACAGACCGCGAGCAGCGCGCCGGTCGTCGTCCTCAGTTACGGGCTCTGGCAGCGTCGCTTCGGGGCAGACCCGAACGTGGTCGGGAAGTCCGTGACGATTGACGGCAAGAGCGCCACGGTCGTCGGCGTCACGCCGCAGAGTTTTCAGTACCCGGCTGGGACGGAAATCTGGGCTCCGCTCAGCTTCGACAACCCGGAGATGAAGGTGCGCCGCGCGCACTTCCTCCGCCCCATCGGTCTACTGAAGCCCGGCGTCACGGTCGCGCAGGCGCAGGCCGAGACGGACGTGATCGCGCGGCGGCTCGAACAGCAGTACCCGGACTCGAACACGAGGTGGAGCCTGAACCTCTTGCCGCTCCAAGAGCAGGTCGTCGGCAACGTCCGCACCTCCCTGTGGGTGCTGCTCGGCGCGGTCGGCTTCGTGCTCCTCATCGCGTGCGCGAACGTCGCCAACCTGATGCTGGCGCGCGCGACGGCGCGGCACAAGGAGATCGCCATCCGCACGGCGCTCGGCGCGAGCCGCGGTCGCGTTGTGCGGCAGTTGTTGACGGAGAGCGTGCTGCTCTCTCTGCTCGGCGGCGCGCTCGGCGTGATTCTGGCGGTGTGGAGCGTCGACGCGCTCGTCTCGTTCGCCGAGGGGAACGTCCCGCGCGCCGCCGAGATCCGGATCGACTCGCGCGTGCTCGGCTTCACCTTCGCGGTGTCCGTCCTGACGGGCGCGATCTTCGGTCTGTTCCCGGCGCTGCGCGCCTCGAAGCCCGACCTGAACGAAGTTTTGAAAGAGGGCGGGCGCAGCTCCACGAGCGTGCGCCACAACCGCGTGCGCTCGTCGCTCGTCGTCGCCGAGGTCGCGCTCGCGCTGATGCTTCTGGTCGGCGCGGGGCTGCTCATCAGGAGCTTCGTCGGTCTGCAACACGTCAACCCCGGCTTCGATCCGCGCGGCGTGCTGGCGACGCGCATCAGCCTCTCGCGCGCGAAATACGCCAAGCCCGAGCAGGGCGCGGCGTTCTTCGATCAACTCCTACAGCGCGTCGCCGCGCTGCCCGGCATCGAAGCCGTCGGCACGATCTCCGAGCTGCCGCTGAGCGGTCAGCCGAACGACACCTATTTTACCATCGCCGAGCGACCGCCGCAGGATTCCACCGAGCAAGTCACCGCCGACTTCCGCCGCGCCAGCCACGACTACTTCCGCGCCATGAGCATCCCCGTCCTGCGCGGGCGCACCTTCACCGAGCAGGAGGTCAGGGCGGACGCGAAGGTGGTCGTCATTAACGAGACGTTCGCGCAAACATTTTTCGCCGGCGAAGACCCGCTCGGCAAACACCTGGTGATTCAGACCGACGCGAAAGCGCCCCACGAGATCGTGGGCGTCGTCGCCGACGTGCGCCACAGGTCTCTGGAGATGGGTGTCTACCAGATGATGTACGTCCCGACGCTCAAGGTCAGCAACAACAACGTCGTGATCCGCGCCTCGTCCGATCCGGCGGGCTTAGCCGCGGCGGTGCGCCAGCAGGTCGCGGCTATCGACCGCGATCAGCCCGTCTCGACGATCCGCACGATGACCGACGTGCTCTCCGAGTCGGTCGCCCAGCAGCGCTTCCGCACGATGCTGCTCGCGGCGTTCGCTTGCGTGGCGCTCCTGCTCGCGGCGGTCGGCATCTACGGGGTCATCTCCTACTCGGTGACGCAGCGCACGCACGAGAACGGCGTGCGCATGGCGCTCGGCGCGCAGCGCGGCGACGTGGTGAGGCTCGTCGTTCGCGGCGGGCTCGCGCTGACGCTTTTGGGCGTCGGTCTAGGGCTCGCCGGATCGTTCGCGCTGACGCGCGTCATGTCCGGCTTGCTCTTCGGCGTGGGCGCGACCGACCCGGCGACCTTCGCCGGGATCACGGTGCTGCTAACCGTCGTCGCGCTCCTCGCCTGCTACCTGCCGGCGCGCCGCGCGACCAGAGTCGATCCGATGATCGCGCTCAGGCACGAATGAGAAGAAGTGCTGAGTACTGAGTACTGAGTAGAAGCAGCTATTAGCTGTTAGCTGTCAGCCAGACCAGAGAGCAGAAAAGCTTTTAACTCAGTACTCAGTACTCGGTACTCGAAATGGAGGTTCGATGATGAGGTCACGCAATTGTTGGAATGCGGCGCTCAGCGCCGCGCTCGTCGCGCTCGTCGCGGCGCTCCCGACCGGCGGCGCACGCGCGCAGGAGTCGCGCAACACCTGGACGTGGTCTCATTCCGACGACAACAAGAAACTCGAAGTGAAGGTCGAGAACAAGGTCGAGTTCAACGAAGACTACTCGGACGTTTCCGACATCCCCTCGGACGGCGCGCTCCGGATCGTGGACACGCGCGACTCATCGATGGCGCGCCGCCTCGTCGTGACGCGAGGCGCGTCTGGCGAGCTGCAACGCGACTACGCCCTCAACGGCGCGCGGAGAGAGTTCGACGCCGCGGCGCGCGAGTGGCTACGCGCGACGCTGCTCGTCGCCGCGCGGCGGGGCGGCTTAGACGCGCGCAACCGCGTCCGCAGGATACTCGCGCGCGGCGGCTCGAAAGCCGTCATTCAGGAGCTCACGCACATCGAGGGCGACTACGCGCGCCGCATCTACTTCGACGAGTTTTTGAAGATCGACAACCTCGGCGACGAAGAGCGCCACTCCGCGCTCGTCAACGCCTCGCAGAGCATCAAGAGCGACTACGAGCGCGCGCAGTTGCTCCTGGGCACCGCCGGCGTCTACCTGCCGAAGGGCTCGCTCGCGCCCGCCTACTTCGAGGCGCTCGGTCGGCTCAGCTCTGACTACGAGCGGAGGCGCGTGCTGTCCGTCGCCATCAAGCGCACGGACCTCAGCCGCGAGGCGCTCTCCGCGATGGCGCCGACAGCCGCGGCGATCGGCTCCGACTACGAGAAAGCCACCTTCCTCAGCGAAGCCGCGAGACGCCACCAGGCGGACGACCGCCTGCGCGCCGCCTTCTTCGCGGCGACCAACTCGATCGGCTCCGACTACGAGCGCCGCAGGGTGCTGAACGCGGCTCTCAAGTCGGGCGAGCTGAGCCGCGACGCACTGATCGATGTGGCACGCTCGGCGGCGCGCATGAAGTCTGACTACGAGAAGGCGACGTTCCTGATCGGGGCGGCTGATCGCTACCAGGCGGACGAGCGGCTGCGCGCGGTGTTCCTCGAAGCGGTCGGCACCATCGGCAGCGACTACGAGCGCTCTCGCGTCCAGACGCGGTTCGCGAGGCTGACCAACTGACGGGGCGCGCGCTCCCATTGCTCACTGATTGCGCACGGACGGGATTAGGCTATAACTTGCCTCTGCTCCCACGTGCGGGTCTCAGGAGGCCCGCCGCAGTAGTCATCAACTCTTAATGAAGACACCCGAAGCAAGCGCGCCGCGCATTCTCATCGCGGACGATCAGCCGGACGTGCTGGAAGCCCTGCGGCTGCTCCTGAAAGCCGAGCGCTTCCACAGCGAGACCGTCACCTCGCCCAACGCCGTGCTGGGCGCGCTGCGCGCGAAGGACTTCGATCTCCTCCTCATCGATCTCAACTACACGCAGGACACCACGTCGGGTCAGGAGGGGCTCGACCTGTTGACGCGCGTACAGCAGGCTGACCCGACGCTGCCCGTCGTCGTGATGACGGCGTGGGGCACGGTCGAGCTGGCGGTCGAGGCGATGCGGCGCGGGGCGCGCGACTTCGTGCAGAAGCCCTGGGAGAACGCGCGCCTGCTGACCGTGCTGCAGACGCAGATCGAGCTGAGCCGCGCGCTCAGGGAAGGGAAGCGGCTCGAAGCAGAGAACCGCATCCTCCGCGACGGCGTTCAGCCGCCCACGCTCGTCGCGGGCTCGGCGGCGATGAAGCCAGTGCTGGAGTTGATCGAGACGGTCGCGCCGTCGGACGCGAACGTCCTTGTCACGGGCGAGAACGGCACGGGCAAGGAGGTCGCCGCGCGCACGCTCCACGCGAAGTCCGCGCGCGCGTCGAAGGCGATGGTGACGGTCAACGTCGGGGCTCTCAGCGAAGGCACGTTCGAGTCGGAGCTGTTCGGGCACATCCGGGGCGCGTTCACGGACGCGAAGACCGACCGCGTGGGTCGCTTCGAGCTGGCTGACGGCGGCACGCTCTTTCTGGACGAAATTGCGAACGTGCCCGTCGCGCAGCAGGCGAAGCTGCTGAGGGTCGTCGAGTCGGGCGAGTTCGAGAGGGTCGGATCGTCGAAGACGAAGAGGGTGGACGTGCGCATCATCTCCGCGACGAACGCCGACCTGAGAGAAGAGGTCGCGCAGGGTCGCTTCCGGCAGGACTTGCTGTTCCGCCTGAACACGGTCGAGATTCGTCTGCCGCCCCTGAGGGAACGTCAGGAAGACATCCATGCGCTCGCGCGCCACTTCCTCGCGCAGCACGCGCGCCGCTACCGCAAGCCGGTGGCGGACTTTTCCGAGGGCGCTTTGAGGGAGCTTTCGACTTACGAGTTTCCCGGCAACGTGCGCGAGCTGGATCACGCCGTCGAGCGCGCGGTGCTGATGGCGCGGGGCGGGCAGGTGGAGGCGGCGGACTTGGGTCTCGCGGGCGGGCACGACGCGCCCGAGCGCGCGCTCGATGAGATGAGCCTGGATGAGGTAGAGTCTTTCCTGATCAAGAAGACTCTCGCGCGCTTCGACGGCAACGTGGCTCTCGCAGCCGAGGCTTTGGGCTTAAGCCGCAGCGCGCTCTACAGGCGGCTCCAACGCTATGGCTTATGAACGCCGACGCACCCCGCGAAAGCCCCGTCTGAACTTCGAGCAGCGCGTCTTCTGGCTCGCGCTCCTCGCCGGGATGCCCGGCTCCGTCGCCGCGCTCTGGATCGTGTGGGCGGGCGACTACGCCACGCGGGTGCAGTGGACGCTCACGGTCTTAGTCGTCGGTTTTCTCGTGGGCTGCGCGGGGGCGTCGCGCGTGCGCGTGGTGCGCAGCCTCCAGACGCTCTCGAACCTGCTGGCGGCGCTCAGAGAGGGCGACTACTCGATCCGCGCGCGCGGCGGCTCGCACGAGGACGCGCTCGGCGAGGTGGTGGTCGAGGTCAACGCGCTCGGAGAGACCTTGCGCGAGCAGAGGCTGGGGGCGATGGAGGCGACCGCGCTCGTCCGCACGGTGATGGCTGAGATCGAAGTCGCCATCTTCGCCTTCGACGAGGAGAGCCGCCTGCGTCTGATCAATCGCGCGGGCGAGCGTTTGCTCGCGCAACCCGCCGTACGACTCATCGGTCGCAACGCGTCGGAACTGGGACTCGCGGATTGCCTCCACGGCGCGGGGGAGGAGGAGTCGCGCACGCTGCAAAAAACTTTTCCCGGCGGCTCGGGTCGCTGGGGCTTGCGGCGCAGCAGCTTCCGCGCGCAGGGGCTGCCGCACCAGCTGCTCGTCCTCTCCGACCTCACGCGCGAGCTGCGCGAGGAAGAGCTGGACGCGTGGCGCAGGCT
>JAIVJC010000198.1 GCA_020200235.1 Acidobacteriota bacterium
CGGCAAGACCGAGATCGCCCGCCGCCTCGCGCGCATGTCCAACTCTCCGTTCCTCAAGGTCGAGGCTTCCAAGTTCACCGAAGTCGGCTACGTCGGGCGCGACGTGGAGAGCATGATCCGCGATCTCTCCGAGATCGCCGTCGACATGGTGCGCGCCGAGAAGATCGAGGAGGTCTCCGAGAAGGCGGAGCTGAACGCCGAGGAGCGCGTCCTCGACCTCCTCCTGCCCCCCCGACAGTCTTCGAGCTACTTCAACTTCGACGCCGACGACGAGACCGACTCGGGTCAGCCGCCGACCGAGCCGTCCGCCGCGCGCGACGATCAGTTTCAGCGAACCCGTGAGAAGCTGCGCGAGCAGCTGCGCGCCGGCAAGCTCGACAACCGCCTCGTCGAGATGGAGGTGCGCGACCGCGGCTTCCCCACCATCGAGGTCGCCGGACCGCAGGGCGTCGAGGAGATGGGCATCAACATGAAGGACATGCTCGGCAACCTCTTCCAGGGGAAGACCAAGCGGCGTAGGATGCTCGTCTCCGAGGCGGTGGAGTACCTCCTGCAGGAGGAGGAGGAGCGGCTCATCGACATGGACACGGTCGCGCGCGCCGCCATCGAGCGGCTGGAGTCCGCCGGCATCATCTTCCTCGACGAGATCGACAAGATCGCCGGCCGCGAGTCGGGCGGCGGCGGACCCGACGTCTCGCGCGAGGGCGTGCAGCGCGACATCCTCCCCATCGTCGAGGGCACGACCGTCAACACGCGCTACGGGATGGTCAGGACCGACCACATCCTCTTCATCGCGGCGGGCGCGTTCCACGTCTCGAAGCCTTCGGACCTGATCCCGGAACTCCAGGGTCGCTTCCCCATCCGCGTCGAGCTGGAATCGCTCACCGTCGCGGACTTCGAGCGCATCCTGACCGAGCCCAAAAACTCCCTCCTCAAGCAGTACCGCGCGCTCCTGGAGACCGAGGGCGTCGATCTCGAATTCACGCCCGACGCCGTCCGCTCCGTCGCCGAATACGCCGGCCGGGTCAACGAGACGACCGAGAACATCGGCGCGCGCCGCCTCCACACGATCATGGAGAAGGTGCTCGACGTGATCAGCTTCGAGGGTCCCGATCTCGAACCGAAACACCAGGTCATCGACGCCGCTTACGTCGACCGCGTGCTCCAGGACGTGGTGAAAGATCAGGACCTCAGCCGTTACATCCTATGAAGCTCTTGAAGAGCCCCGAGACGACGACGCGGGCGGGGCGCGCGCGGTTCACGGAGTTGACGCTTCTCGTCTGCGCCGCGGTCGCGCTCGCCAACATTTTTTCCGCGGGCTGCGGCAAGCGCAGACCGCCGCAGCCGCCCGCCGAGAGCGTCCCGCAGCGCACGGAGCTTTTGTCCGGCGCGCAGCGCGGCAACCGCGTCATCGTGGACGTCTACCGCGTCGCCGAGCGCACGAACGATCCGCTCCCGCTCACCGAAGAGGAGTTCGCCCAACGCGCCACCCTCATCGGCTCCGTCACCTACGAAGAGATTCGGCGCTCCAACGAGACTCTCACCTACGCCGACGAGCTGACGCTGACCGAGCCCGTGCGGCTGCGCTACGCTGTGCGCTACGTTAACGCCGCGGGTCAGCGCGCGGCGTTCTCGAACTTCCTGCTCATCGAGCCGGCTTCGACCGTGAGCCAGCCGCCCACGCTCTCCGAGGTGTCGAACCCGGCGGAGAACACCGTGCGCGTGAGCTGGCAGGCTCCCGCAGCGAACGTCGACGGCTCGACGCCCGTCAACCTGCTCGGCTACAACGTCTACCGCACCGAGCGCTCGCAGACCGAGCCGAGTCAGACTCCGCTCAACCCGGCGCCGCTGACGCGCACGGAGTTCAACGATCAGAATTTCAAGTTCGGCGAGACCTACGTCTACACCGTCCGCGCCGTCTCGCTCGGCACGGCGGGCGCGCAGGTCGAGAGCCTCAACTCCAACACGCTCTCGATCACGCCGCGCGACACCTTCGCCCCCTCCGCGCCCACGGGCTTGAGCATCAACGCCTCGCCGCAGCGCATCTCGCTCTTCTTCGCCGCCAACCCAGAGCGCGACGTGGTCGGCTACAACGTCTTCCGCTCGACCGATCCGAACCTCGCGCGGGATCAGTGGCGCAGGCTCACGCGCAGCCCCACCGACCGGACGACCTACAACGACGACGCCGTCGAGCCCGGCGTGCGCTACTACTACTACGTGACGGCGTTCGACGCGGCGGGCAACACGAGCCCGCCGTCCGAAGTCGTCTCCGATCAGATTCAGAAGACCCCATGAGACCATGAGACTCTGCCGCTTCACGCACCCTTCTCTGCCCGCGCCGAGCTACGGCTGGCTCGAAGGCGACGCCTCGGTGCGCCCCGCCGACGAGTCGCGCCTCTTCTCACCAGACTTCGCCGCGCGCGCGCTCTCTCAGGCGCTCCCGCTCGGGGAGGTGCGGCTGCTCGCGCCCGTCGCGCCTTCGAAGATCGTCTGCGTGGGGCGCAACTACCGCGAGCACGCCGCGGAGCTTGGCAACGAGATGCCCGCGGAGCCGCTCCTCTTCCTGAAGGCGCCCTCTTCCCTCGTCGGGCACGAAGACGCGATCGTCCTGCCTCTGTATTCCGAGCGGGTCGAGCACGAGGGCGAACTCGCCGTCGTTATCGGACGGCGCGCGAAAGAGATCACCGACGACGAGAACCCGCTCGACTACGTCTTCGGTTACACCTCTCTGAACGACGTGACGGCGCGCGATCTCCAGAGGAAGGACAAGCAGTTCACGCGCGCGAAATCCTTCGACACCTTCTGCCCCGTCGGACCCTGCGTCGTCACAGACATCGATCCGCTCGACCTGCGCGTCGAGACGCGCGTCAACGGCGAGGTGCGGCAGCGCGGGCGCACGAGTGAGATGGCTTTCGCAGTCCCCTTCCTCGTCCGCTACGTCTCGCGCATGATGACGCTCGAAGCGGGCGACGTGATCTCTACGGGCACGCCCGCGGGCGTCGGGCCACTCCTCGATGGCGACACGGTCGAGGTCGAAGTCGAGGGCGTCGGCACGCTCCGCAACCCCGTCCGCGCTTCGCGCAGTTGAACCGACGCGGCAAGCTCGAGTCAGCATCACTCTCATCTTTACCTATCCAGCCCAACCCGACGCAGTGCTTCCGGATCGACCGTGTTCGTCAAACCATTCCGCTCTCGCAGCCGCGACGGCGCGAGACGGTGAGGCGCGCGAGCCGGTCGTCGAAGCCAACGGTCTGACGAAGACTTACGGCGAGCGCACAGCGGTCGACCGAATAGACTTCGCGGTCGCGCGCGGCGAGGCGTTCGGGCTGCTCGGTCCCAACGGCGCGGGCAAATCCACCACCATGCGGATGGTCGCCTGCCGCGCGCCGCTCACGTCGGGCTCGCTCCGCGTCGAAGGCTTCGACGTGCGACGCGACGCGCGCCGCATCCGCTCGCTCATCGGCGTCGTCCCGCAGGAGAACAACCTCGATCCCGATCTGAGCGTGCGCCAGAACCTCCTCTCCTACGCGCGCTACTACCGCATCCCACGCCCGCGCGCCGCCGTGCGCACGGACGAACTCCTCGGCTTTATCGGACTCTCGGCGCGCTCCGCCGCGCGCGTCGAAGAGTTGTCCGGCGGCATGAAGCGCCGCCTGATGATCGCGCGCGCTCTTCTGCACGAGCCGCGCCTGCTCGTCCTCGACGAGCCGACGACGGGACTCGACCCGCAGGTGCGACAGGAAATCTGGCAGCGGCTCGAAGAGCTGCGGCGAGAGCTGCGCCTGACCATCCTCATCTCGACCCACTACATGGACGAAGCCGAGAGGCTCTGCGACCGCCTGCTCATTATCGACCGCGGTCGCATCGTCGCCTCCGGCTCGCCGCGCCGCCTCGTGCTCGAACACTTCCCCGCCTACGCGCTCGAAGTCCGCGACGCGGCGGAGCTGCCGCTGCTCGCCTCCGCCCCGCCCGGCGTCTCGCGCTCGCTCGCGCGCTCCGGCGCGCACCTCTATTTCGCGCCCGCGCCCGAGCTGCTCACGCCCATCATGAAAAACTACGAGGGGCGGCGGATGCTCATCCGCCCCGCGAACCTCGAGGACGTTTTCCTTGAAATCGCCGGCGACGCGGGCGAAGATGTCGAGACCGTCGGCGGCGGCTCAACTTAAATGGATGAAGACTCTCTCATCGTCCGCTCGCTCAAGTACGACGGGCGCGTCCACCGCGAGTGGCGCGCGCGCCTCGTCGGGCGCGCGGGCTCGCTCGTCGTCGTCGAAGGCGTCTTCGAGTCGGAAGTCGTACACCCGCTGCTCGGCACCGTCGCGGTCGGCACGCTCAGTACGGAATACTACTGGACTGATCGCTGGTACAGCGTCTTCCGCTTCCGCGAGCCGGGCGGCGGGCTGCGAAATTACTACTGCAACGTGAACCGCCCAGCCGAGTTCGACGGGCGGCTCCTGACCTTCGTCGATCTCGACATCGACGTGCTCGTCGCGCCCGACTTCTCTTACAGCGTGCTCGACGAGGACGAGTTCGAGGCGCACGCCGCGCGCTACGAGTACCCGCCGGAGGTGCGCCGGCGGGTGCCCCGCGCCCTCTCGGAGTTGATCGAATTAATCGAGGATCGTCGGTTCCCTTTCGGTGAGAGTTGATGACTGCGTTCTCGCGTGTGAACATGGGCGACGTGCGGGCGGTGTGGCTGCGCCACTTCGAGGTCTACCGCCGCCTGTGGAAGATGGAGTTGGCGGCTCCGCTCATCGAACCCGTCTTCATGATCTTCGCCTTCGGCTACGGCATCGGCGCGCTCATCGCCTCGGAGGTCGCGGGCGTGCCCTACCTCACCTTCGCCGGCGCGGGCGTGCTCGGCTTCGCCGTCATCTCGCGCGCGATGTTCGAGACGGCTTACGGCTCCTACTTCCGCATGGTCTACCAGGCGACCTTCGACGCCATCCTCGCCACGCCCGTCGAGCCGGAATCGCTCGCCCTCGCCGAGCTCCTGTGGGCGACGACGAAGGCTCTCATCGACGCCTTGATCATCCTCGCCATCCTCGCCGCCTTCGGCGCGGCGCTCTCCCCCCTCGCGCTGCTCGCGCCCCTGCCGCTCCTCGCCGGCAGCTTCCTCATCGCGGCGATCACCCTGAACGTCACCGCGCACGTCCGCGACATCGACGCCTACAACCTCTACCTCGCCATCTTCTTCTCGCTCATCTTCATCTGCGGCGTCTGGTTTCCGTTGGACGTGCTGCCGCGCGCGCTCCGCGTCGCCGCGTGGATCGTCCCCATCACCGGCGCCGTCGATCTCACGCGCGCCCTGCTCGTCGGTCGCCTCCAGTGGCGCCACGCGTGGGAGCTGCTCTACCTCTTCGCCGCCTCGCTCGCCTGCGCCGAGTGGTCCATGCGCGCCCTGCGCCGGCGCATGGTCGTATGACGAAACGATGAAGTAGGAGCGTTGAACGAGGAAGTGAAGACAGCTTGCCTTTCATTCATCGTTCATCGTTCCTACTTCATCGTTCTGTTATAATCCCCAAACTTTATGGCGACTTCAAAACAGCAGACCGAAAAGCCGCAGTCGAAGGTGGAGCAACTGCGAGCCCGGAAGAAGCGGGCCGAGGCGGGCGGCGGCGCGGCGCGCGTCGAGAAGCAGCACGCGGCGGGCAAGCTGACGGCGCGCGCGCGCGTCGAGTTCCTCCTGGACGAGGGGACGTTCGAGGAGTTCGACGAGTTCGTCGTCCACCGCACGACCGACTTCGGTCTCGACAAGCAGAAGTTTCCGGGCGACGGCGTCGTCACCGGTCACGGTCTCGTCGACGGCCGCCGCGTCTTCGTCTTCGCGCAGGACTTCACGGTCTTCGGCGGCTCGCTCTCGGAGACGCACGCCGAAAAGATCTGCAAGGTGATGGATCTGGCGATGAAGGTCGGCGCACCCGTCGTCGGCTTGAACGATTCGGGCGGCGCGCGCATACAGGAAGGCGTCATCAGCCTCGGCGGCTACGCCGACATCTTCCTGCGCAACACGCTCGCCTCCGGCGTCGTCCCGCAGATCAGTTGCATCCTGGGACCCTGCGCGGGCGGCGCGGTCTACAGCCCCGCCATCACCGACTTTAACGTGATGGTGCGCGGCACCTCCTACATGTTCATCACGGGTCCCGACGTGATCCGCTCCGTCACGCACGAGGAGGTCACCAAGGAGGAACTCGGCGGAGCCGACACGCACAACCGCGTCTCCGGCGTCGCGCACTTCACCGCGGACGACGACCGGCACGCGCTGCGGCTCACGCGCGAGCTGCTCTCCTTCATCCCCTCGAACAATCAGGAGGAGGCGCCGCGAGTCGTGACGAGCGACCCGGCGGATCGCGCGGACGAGCGACTGAACTCCATCGTCCCCGAAGCCTCGAACCAGCCCTACGAATCAACGCCTCCGTCAAAGCCGCGCGCTTCGTGCGCTTCTGCGACTGCTTCAACATCCCGCTCGTCACCTTCGAGGACGTGCCCGGCTTCCTCCCCGGCGTCCAGCAGGAGCACGGCGGCATCATCCGCCACGGCGCGAAACTCCTCTACGCCTTCGCCGAGGCGACCGTCCCCAAAGTCACCGTCATCACGCGCAAGGCTTACGGCGGCGCGTACTGCGTGATGGCGTCCAAACACATCCGCACCGACATCAACTTCGCCTACCCGACCGCCGAGATCGCCGTCATGGGCGCGGAGGGGGCGGTCGGCGTCCTCTACCGCCGCGAGATCGAGGGCGCCGAAGACAAAGTCGAGGCACGCCGCGCGCGCGTCAGCGAGTTCGAGGAGAAGTTCGCCAACCCCTACGTCGCCGCCGAGCGCGGCTTCATCGACGAGATCATCGAGCCCTCGCAGACGCGCCCCAAACTCATCCGCGCACTCGCCCTGCTGGAGAACAAGCGCGACACCAACCCGCCGCGCAAGCACGGGAACATTCCTTTATGAAAACGATATGCGGCCAGTTCCCCGTACCCTCGCGGCGTGCCCTATGTCTCCTCTTCTTTGGCGCTCTCGTGACGGGGCGCTCATTCGCGCTCGGTCCTGAGCAGCCAGTGGGTGCTGCCCGGCTCACTCTTACGATCAGCTCGCCGAAAAAAGAGTATCTTCATCTTGAGCCCGTTCCGCTGACCCTCGCCGTGAGTAACCACACGGCTGAGACAATACGCGCATATCAGGACCTGAGACTCATTAACTCCCTGCTGCAACTGACAGTCACCCAGCCCGATTGAAGCCCGGCGGGGGAATGACTCGTCCACATGAGTCTCGAAGACAAGAGGCGTTCGCTCGTCAAAATCCTTCGGCTGGCTTACTCCGGAGAGCCGCCGCGGCTTACGCCTACCGCGGTCACTGGAAGTCCGTGGCTGACGCGGATGAGCGCAGCCGGATTAGAACAGCACGAACAATACTTCAGGGCGCAGGTGTTGAAACACTCGATGGCGCGCTACCTGCCCATCTGGCAGCAGCCGCCGCCGAAGGAGTCCATTCGAGTTTCGTTCCTCCGGGAAGCCGAGTAACAAGCACGCGGAGGTAGGACCGCCGGCGACACCGCTCGCAACATCAGCCACACACGAAAGCCCGGCGAGATTTATTTCTCGCCGGGCTCTTGTTCAGCGCGGAGGCGTCGAAGTCCGATCTTTTGGTGGCTCAGCGCCGACAGGTTCAATTTTGATTCAGGCAGTTTTCAGCGCCGGGCTTGTTTCAACGCGTGTGTTTGTTGCGACAGTCGGGATAGCAAAGGCTCCTACGCCACGGCGATCGCGGCTTGCACCGGCGGCTGGTTAACCGGCTCCGGTGAGAACGGGGCGGAATCCCCTTCCCTCTCGTCGCTCGTAATGATGTCGAACATCTTGGCGCTGTTATCGCGGATCGACAGTGTCGGCCGCCTCTCCATCTGATCCATCGAGAAACCCCACGCCCGCACCCCGTCGCCGACGTAGGTGGACAGCTTCACCAGCACCGCCAGAGACTCTTCGGCGCCGCGCCAGAATTCGCTGCCCTCCGACTCGTCTATGACCGCGTCGATGATGAGCCCGTCTTTGAGGTAGATCCAGCCCGAGCAGTTCAACACTGCCGCGTCGATAGCGCCCGACGCGTCGTTAAACCTCCCCAACTCCCGCGCGCGCGAGATCGCGGAGTTGTCCCAGTGGAGTTCGATGTAGCCGCACATCTTGCCGCGCTGCACGATCTCCAATAGCTCCGCGAAGGAGATGATCCCGCCGAGCACCACGGAGGCAAAGATCGGCGTACTCTGCCCCGCCGGTCGATCCTCACGCGGGGGGACGCTCCCTTCGGAGTCCTGATCTACGAACGGATCGCTGCTTAAGTGGGGGTGCTCGATGATGGCTCGCGTGACGCTCTGGACGATCTGATCGAGCGCGAAAGGCTTCGACAGGTAGTCGAACGCCCCGATCTTGTTGATACCCTGCGCGTACTCTTCGTCGTCGATCCCGGAGAACATGATGACGGGGATGTGTTCCCACTTCTGCTTGATGCAACCCAGCAGCTCCAGCCCGCTCATGCCGGGCATGGAGATGTCGGTCAGCACGATGCTGAACCGTCCGGTTTCGAGTTTTTGGAGCGCCTCCTCGACGGACTTCACCGCGCAACAGGGGAAGTCCTCGGATAACAGATCGCTCAGAACCTCGCGGAGAGTAGGATCGTCCTCGACGATCAGAATTGAGATCATGTTTTGCCTCGCGTGCTGGGAATACTGTCCGGAAGGGGTGGGGCGAGAGACCTTCTTGAGACCCTTGATCATTTCAGGAAGGGTCTTGCTAGGAACAATATCAAATGTTGTGCCGCGTGAGTCAACACATTTATCCGACAGTTAACGACCTCAGCCGGCAGGAGTGGCGGTTGGTCATGACCGACTTCCATCACAATGATGCGTCAACTTGATTCTTTACAGGACCCGCCTGACGAAATTGCTGATTCGCACGTCAAGGCGCGCCTGTCAGTGGTATAGAGCAAGCTGTCAGTGAGATAGAGAAAGCCGGCGGGAGGCTAATCCCGCCGGCTTTCTCTCAAGCTCGCTGGAAGACTACGCCGTCTTCTGCGGCGCGGACTTGTTCTCGCGCAACAGTTCGAGCGCGCGCTTGAGCTGCGTGTCTTCGGGCTGCTGTTTTGGCGAGGCGGCTTCGGGCGCGACCTCGCGCTTGTCCGGAGCAGGGTTGGGGCTGGCGATGGCGTCGTCGTCGTTGCCGGTCAGGTCTTCCGGATCGACCGCCGCGGCGAGTTCCGGCCGCTTGACCTCGACCGTCGGCGCGATCCCGGCGCCGAGGAAAGGCTTGCCCTTCGACGAAGCCCACTTCGCAATCGTCAGCAGTAAGCCGTCGCCGTTGCGCAGCAGGAAGAGCTGCTGGTCAGCCCCCGCGCCGAAGCTCTTCTCGCCCACCACCTCGCCGCGCTTCTGCTCGACGAACGCCGACGCGACGATCTCCGCCGCGCCCGCCGTCCCGCGATCGATCAGCACGACGACCGGACCGTCGAAGACGGCGAGCTTCGGATCGGCTGTCATCGTCTTCAGGACTTTGCCGCCGCGACCCACCGTCTGCGCGAGCGCCCCCGTCTTGATGAAAAGGTTCGCGACCTTCACGCCCTCTTCGAGCGAGCCGCCCGCGACGCTGCGAAGATCGAGCACGAGTTTCTGCGCGCCCTGCTTCAAGAGCTCCTGCACGCGCTTCTGCACGTCAACCGACTCGCCCGCCGCGAGGCTGTTCACGTGGACGATCCCGATCTTCCCCGCCTCGACTTTCGTCTCCGCGGCGGGCACGTCCACGGGCCTGCGCTTGACGGTGACGGCGAAGGGGCGCGTGCCCGCCCGCAGGACGCGGAGCTTGACCTCGGAGCCCGACGCGCCGTTGAGGAGTTGCCTGGCGTCGTAGAGCGAGATGTCGCGCGTCGCCTTGGCGTCGATGTACTCGATGATGTGGCTTTGTAGTCGCGGACCTGATCGACCGTCAGGTAAGTCGAGTACGGGTCGAGCCCGTAGGCGAGCCCGCGCAGCGCGCCCGCGCGCACTTTGTTCAAGTCGGGCTCGTCGACGTAGTCGTCGTTGATGTGTTGCAGGACGCTCTCGAAGATGCGCAGCTGCGCGCCGGGATCGTTCTGCTGTTGCGCGCTCGTGAACATCCAGCCGCCCACCACCGCGTAGAGCGCCAGCGAAGCGGAGAAGACGACGACGATGAATTTACTACGAAAAGACATTCGACTACCTCAAACCTTTCGGAATCATGCCGTGTGCGAAGGCGCTTCGGCGCGCCGTCGGGAGGATGATACTTGAGCCCTCTGACGCCGCGCAAGAAACGACGCGCCGTTGGCGGGTTGGTAAAACCCTGCGCTATACTCCGGGCGCGAGCATTCGCCGAGCGACGATGTGACCGACCACACCACGACGGACGGCCGGAGTCCGGGCATTCCGTTCCCGGGTCGCCTGCTCGCGCTCGATCTGGGCGCGCGCAGGGTCGGCGTGGCGGTCTGCGATGAGATGCGCTTAAGCGTCCGCGCTCTGCCTGCCATCCGGCGTTCGAGCTGGAAAAAACTGGTCTCGGAGGTGGCGCGGCTGGCGGAACAGTTCGGCGCGGCGGGTCTCGTCGTCGGGCTCCCGCTGCGTCTGGACGGCACGGAAGGCGACGCCGCGCTCGAAACGCGCCGGCTCGCGCGCAACTTTGAGCTCACGCTCCGCCTGCCCGTTCACATGCAGGACGAGCGCCTGACGTCGCGAGCCGCCGAAGAAGTCCTTCGGGAAGCGAAATTATCCGACGCGGAACGCGCCGCGCGCATCGACAGTGAAGCCGCCGCCACCATACTCCGCGACTTTATCTCGCGAGCAGAGGGCAGCTAGGCGGCCAGCTCGAATCCAATGCGGACGCCTCTTCTGCTCCGGTAAAAGTGCGTTCGCTCGAACACGTGCCCGGAGAAGTCCGTGTTTGCATCTATCATTTACTTGAATGAGATTCATAAAAAAATTATTTCTCGCCTTGATACTGCTATCGGTATTCGCGGGGGCGGTCTTCGCGCTCTGGCTCGCACGCGATTTGAGGACGCCGGTTCCGCACGGCAAAGCCACTCAGTACCTTCAAATCCCACGCGGCTCGACGCCCGCCCAAGCCCTGGCGCAACTCCAGTCCGCAGGCGTGATCAGGCGCGACTGGGCGTTGCTTCTCTACGTCCGTCTTAAAGGTCTGGGTCCGCGCCTCAAGGCGGGCGAGTACCGGTTCCCTTCACCCATCTCTCCGCTCCAGGTTTTGCGTAAGCTCGAAGAGGGAGAAGAGCGGCTCGAACGCTTCACCGTCATCGAGGGGTGGACGCGCTGGGACATCGCCGCCGCGATGGCGCGCGTCCCCGAGTTGAAGCTGCGCGATCAGGACGAAGCCTTGCGTCTGATGGACGATACTTCGCTCATCCGCGATCTCGACCCCGACGCCGCGAACCTCGAAGGCTACCTCTTCCCGGATACCTACAGCTTCCCCCCCAACACGACACCGAAGGAAGTGGTTGCGACGATGGTGCGACGCTTCAGGCAGGTCTGGGACGGGAAAATCGCCGGCGAGGCGCGCGCGAATAACAAGAGCGCGAGGGAGATCGTCACGGTCGCGTCACTCGTCGAGACCGAAGCCAAGCTCGCCGACGAACGCCCCCTCGTCGCGTCGGTCATCTACAACCGGCTGCGATTGGGGATGCCGCTCGGAATCGACTCCACGGTCATCTACGCCTCGAAACTCGCGGGAAGGTGGCGCGGCGACGGCAAGGTTTACCAGAGCGATCTCGACCGTGTCTCGCCGTATAATACCCGCCGCGTTCAGGGTCTCCCGCCGGGACCTCTCGCCTCGGCGGGCGCACGTTCGCTCGAAGCCGCCTGGCACCCCGCCCAAAGCGATTACCTCTATTACGTGCGCGAACCGGCGCGCGACGACGGCGCACACAACTTCTACAGTAACGAGGCGGATTTCCAGCGCGGCGTGCAGGCTCTGCGCGCCTGGGAGCACGAGCGCGACTCAAGGTCGGGCGCCAACGCGAACGCTGCCGGCGGCAGCGCAATCAATGCGAGCCGCTGAGATTTCTCTTCACTCCCCACAACTATTTAATTCCCTGCGCCTGCGAAATCAATCACTTGATATCGCCCCGCCCATGTTCTATTCTCATTCCGTCTCCCGAAGGTTCGATCGCGTGTCCTGGGTCGGAAGAAAGGTTGAGGTGTGGCATGAAGAGAGTTTGGGGGCTTCTACTTTTGTTGGCATTGGCGGGGGTCTCGGCGCAGGCTCAGGAGAAGGGCGTCGATCAGCAGAATGATCGCATCCGCGATCAGAGCAACGATCGCGCGCCGGGTCAGAACGGCACCAAACAGAACAACGGCACCGGGCGCGGTTTCGACTTCGGCAAAGGTCGCACCCCGGTCGTCCCCGTCATCCCCAACCCGTACCGCTTCAGCTCGCGCCGCGACGTGGTACTGCGCGCGATCGAAGAATTGATGCGGGAACAGAAAATGGTCGTCGATACGGCGGTCTCGAAGCCCGAAGACGGCTTGGTCATCAGCCAGCCTTACCGTTTCGTCAAAGGGGCGGTCGTCGCCCTCACCGAGTTAAACCGCTACGCCGAAGTCCCGCAAGATAACGTGAGGGGCTGGACGCAGGGTCGCTACACGTTGGTGGTCGAGGCACGCGCAATCGACGGGACCACGACTAACGTCTCCGTCAACGCGCGCGTCGAGGGTAGGACGGACGGCGCTGCCGGAGCCGAGTGGGTGAGCCTGCGCAGCAACGGGACAGCCGAGCAGGACTTCATCAAAGCGCTGGTTGAGAAGATCACGGGCGGGAGCCCGATTCCTTAACCTGCGGGCTTTCCGAATCAACAACTTAAGTAGTAGCGGTTAAGGTTTTAACTAAGCTTTCACAGACGATGCGCGAATCGCAGGATTTAGATCGTTACGCCGTCGAGCCGCATTTCGAGACCGTTCCAGGCGGCGGCGGGCTCACGAAACTGATCGCCGTCATCTGCGCGTCGGTGCTGGTGTTTGGGCTCCTCGCCGGATTTCTCCTCCTGCGGAAGAGACAGGCTGATAGCTTTGAAGCGGCGCGACGCGCCGAGCAGTCGACACATACCGTCGCGCCCGTCCGGGCGCAGATTTTTCAGGACGAAGTTCGGTTAATAGGCTCCGAAGCGGTAGTCGGTGGGACTGTGAAGAATATTTCCGCCGCGCCGCTCGAAGACTTGTCGGTCGAGATCGCTTTGAAAGGTCGCGCCTCGCGGGCTTCCGAGACGAAGCTGGTGCGTCTGAGCCCCGCCAGCCTCCGACCCGGCGAAGAGGGAAAGTATTCGCTCCGAATCTCCCCGGATGATTGGGCTGGTGCACAGGTCGTGCATTTACGGAGCGAGTCGCAAGGGTCGGACATTCCCTTCAAGCCGGAGATCGGGTTGAAGCGCCCGGCCGAGAAACCTCCCGCCGCGAAGATCGTCGTCGAGAAGCGACCACGCGGCAAGGGCAGCGATTTTATTAACACCCCGGACACGCCGATCAGAATCCCCTGAAGACTTCGAGTAGAGCCTGACGAGTCGGCATCCCGACAAAATTAATATTTCACACGAGGCACCGCCTGAACGATACCGCCGCTTTGAGACACGACAGTTAACGAAAAACATTAACTCCCCGCCCCCTTCGCACGGACAACCCGTCCGCCTCTTTTCGGGTTCTTAAAGCCGTCGGGCATCGCTCGGCGAGCGAGGTTTGCACGGGACTCAATCCCTTTTTTCGATCCATGCTCCGAAGTTTAATCAAATTCCAGTGCGCCCTTTTTTTCGCGCTCGCCCTGTGCGGGTACGCGGGGGCACAGCAGCCGACCCCAATGAAACCTCGCTCCCCCCCCCCCAAAGACCAGACCTCTCACCCGCGCATCTCGGTCGACGACGACGATCAGTCGCCGCTGACGGAAGAGATGCTCAGGAACTCCGAGATCAAGCGGCTGGAGTCGGCGCGCAAAGAGAATCTGGAGCGGGCGCGCGAGGCTGCGCAGTTGGGCGCGGAGATTCGCGAAACTTTCAAGCGGCAGAGGTCGCTCGGCGCCGCGGAGTTGAAGAAGGTCGGGCGGATCGAGAAACTCGCCCGCTCCATCCGCAACGAGGCGGGGGGCGACGACGACGACGAAGGGCTCAAAGACCCGCCCGCGCTGCTCGAAGCGGCGCTGAGCCGCCTCTCCGAGATGTGCGAAGAACTGCGTAAGAAGGTCGAGAAGACTCCGCGCCACGTCGTCTCTGCGGCGGTCATCGCCTCCGCCAATCGGCTCATCGCGCTCGCAAAACACATACGCACCCTCGGCGGCTGATGAAACCTCTCAAACGTCACTCCACACTTAAGCGGCGCTCCCGCTTCCGCGCTCCCCTCCCCGCCCTCGCGATCTGCGTCGCGCTGCTTCTCGCCTTCCCGACAGCCTCGCCGCGCGCCGGACGGTCGCAGGACGACGACGTGATCAGCGTCAACACCGACCTCGTCGTCCTGAACGTGACGGCGACGGACGCGAAGGGCGAGTACGTCCACGGTCTCAAGCGCGCCGACTTCAAGGTGTTCGAGGACGGGCGCGAGCAGCAGTTGACCAACTTCAGTGTGGAGGAGACGCCTTTCGCCGCCGCGCTGCTGCTCGACATTTCGGGGAGCATGGAGGGGCGCGTCTCGCTCGCGCGCTCGGCGGCGATACGCTTCCTCGAAGGGCTGCGCGAGGACGACGTGACGGCGGTCTACAGTTTCCACAGCCGCGTCGAGCAGGTGCAGGAGTTTTCGCAGGCGCGCGATCTGACGCCCCGCGCCTTCGGGCTCAGCGCCAAAGGCATGACGGTTCTCAACGACGCCGTCGTGCGCGCGGCGAACGATCTCGCCCGGCGGCCGGAAAAGCGGCGCACGATCCTCATCCTCTCGGACGGCGAAGACACGCGCAGCGGAGCCACCACGGATAAAGCCCTCGCCGCCGCGCTCGCCGCCAACGCCACCATCTACACGGTCGACATGGCGGATCGGATGATCTCGTCGCCGACCGCGCTCGCCTCCGCGGGCGCGCTCAAGAATTTCGCGACCAAGAGCGGCGGGCGCTACGTCCCGACGCCGGGCGGGCGCGAGCTGCGTGAGGCGTTCGCGGAGATCGTCGAGGAGTTGAGTAACCAGTACACGCTGGGCTACAGACCGAATAACACCGCGCGCGATGGTCGCTGGCGCACGGTCGAGGTGAAGGTCGCGCGCCCCGAAGTGAACGCGCGGACGCGGCGCGGCTATCGCCTCTCGAAACCATAAAGGCTCTTCTGCTTGCCCCCCTCGATGCCCAACGTTATCGGACTTGCGCGGCGCGCTCTCCGCTTCGCCGCAGGGAAGCCGCGCGAGACTCTACTCCTCGCCGGGATGGCGCGCGACGTGTTGGCGCTCTCGCTCCTTGTCAGGCTGTTGCCGCTGCCGCGCGCTCTCGCGATCCTGGAGCCGCGACCGCGTGCGCGCACCGAGACACCAGCAGGAGTGAGTGACGAGAGGGTGGTGCAATTGCTCGACGCGCTGCTCGGCATCGACGCGCTCTGCTTCGCGCCGATCTGTTGGAAGCGCGCCGCCGTCCTGCACCGCCGCCTCACCCTGCGCGGGCGCGAGACAAGGATCGTCTTCGGCGTGCGCCGCGCGGGCGAAGACACGCTCGCGGGTCACGCGTGGCTCGAAGCAGGGGGCGTGCCCCTCTACGAAGTCGAAACGCCCGAATACTCCGTCACCTACTGCTTCCCTTCCTGAAAAGACATCGCTCCCCTCTTGCATAGCGACACGCGCCTTCGGAGCCCCGTACGCATTCGAAGAGCTCACACGCACGGCGCGCCAACACTAATCAGGCGCGTCATACTCAACTCGGCGTAACCAGATCATAGTGGTCACAAAAGACGAGCGCGCCGCACGGAATTTCAACCGTGCGGCGCGCTCGCTTTTGAGATTGCCCGCCTCGCTCGCCCTGCGCGGCGGGGCGAGCGATCAGGCTGTTAACCGCCGGGGGCTAAGGCAGCGCCTCGACGATGACGAAGAAGCGGAAAGACCCCGGCGTCTGCACACCGAGGCGGAAGTCGAAGTTCTTCGACGCGCCGGGTGCGAGCGGAGCCTGGAGCGTGATGGTGCCCGCCGAGAGCGTCGAGTTGTAGCCC
>JAIVJC010000199.1 GCA_020200235.1 Acidobacteriota bacterium
CAGGTGGCAGTTGGTGAGAGAACGATGAACGATGCGCGCAGGAAGATGAACGTGGACGGGAGGCTTTCCTCCGTCCGTCGTTCATCATTCGACGTGCATGGTTTCTGCGGAGGACTCGATGGCTAAGAGTGTGGCGCGGGAGGCGTTCAATTATCTGGTCGACGACTTGCGCAAGACGCACGGCGACAACCTGGCGTCGATCGTGCTCTACGGCTCGGCGGCGGCGGGCGATCAGGTCGGGACGGAGTCGGACTACAACCTGCTCATCGCGCTCAACCGGATCACGCCGGAAGATTTGCGGCTCTCGCAGGCTCCGATGAGGGAGTGGCAGCGGCTCGGTCACCCGCTCGCGGTCTACTTCACGGTCGAGGAGCTGCGCGACGCGGCGGACGTCTTTCCGGTCGAGTTCCACCAGATGCGTAGAGCGCGCGTCGTGCTGTTCGGCGACGATCCGTTCGCGTCGCTCACGATCAGCGATGAGAATTTGCGCCACCAGACCGAGTACGAGTTGCGCAGCAAGCTCATCCAGCTGCGGCGGCTCTACATCCCCGCTTCGGTCTCGGTCGATAAACTCTGCGAGCTGATGAGCGACAGCCTGACGAGCTTCGCCACGCTCTTCGCGCCCGTGCTGATGCTGCACGGCGAGCCCGACCCGCCCGTCCTGAAGCGCGAGCTCGTGAGCGCGACGGCGCGACGGCTGGGCGTCGACGCCGCGCCGTTCGAGCGCGTCTTCGCGCTGCGCGAGCGGGGCGCCGTCCAGCCTTCGGAGCGCGAGGCGCATGAGCTGTTCACGGCGTACCTCACCGAGATCGAGCGGGTCATCGAGGCGGTTGACGAGTTGAAACTGAACGCGGCTTGAGGGACGGGCGCGGGAGTTGCAAGGTTGAACGGTAGGTCACCATTCGTTTGATACGAAGTGAGGAGAAATGTCCGATGAATAGAAGAAGAATCACGCTGCTCGCCTTGGCACTGTTCGCAACCGCGACAGCCAGCGGGTGCGGCTACAATACGCTGCAGACGAAGCAGCAGAACGTGAAGGCGAGGTGGGCGGTGGTCGAGAGCCAGCTCCAGCGGCGCGCCGATCTCATCCCGAACATCGTCGCTGCGGCGCAGTCGGCGGGCGTGCAGGAGCAGGAGGTGTTCGGGCAGATCGCGCAGGCGCGCTCGCAGCTCCTGAACGCCACCTCCGCGCAGCCGCAGGGCGAGAACGGCGACAAGACGCCGGAGCAGAAGCAGGCGGTCATCAACGCCAACAACAGCTTCGGCGGAACCATCGGTCGCCTCCTCTCCCTGCAAGAGGCTTACCCGGTCTTGCGCTCGAACGAAAACTTTTTGAAGTTGCAGGACGAGTTGACGGGCACCGAGAACCGCATCAACACGGCGCGCAACGACTACACGGGCGCGGCGCAGGACTACAACACGGCGCGCGGCAACTTCCCGATGGTCATCGCGGCGAAGCTCTACGGCTTCAAAGAGGAGCCCTACTTCAAAGCCGACGAGGCCTCGCGACAGGCTCCGCGCTTCGACCCGAACGCGATGCGACGTCCCGCGGGCGGCGCGCAGACCAACGCGAACAAGTGACGTCGTCCGTCGCTTGTTCGGCGCGAGTGTTTAGGCTGGCGTCGTGAGCAGACGGAGCCCTCGATTCGACGCGAACGAAAGAAGCTCACTCACGTCTCCGTGGGTGAGCTTCTTTCACGTTCATGCCTTACTAGCGCGAGACTAGTCGAGTTACCTGCGAAGCTTCGGCTAGAACCCGCGCGTGCTGCACATCGCGCAGTGGTCGCATGGCTTGCCGCCCGGCTCGACCGTGCAGGTCTTCTCGCTCTCGAAGAAATCGACCAGCTCGGCGACCGCGTCGTCGATGCCGAAGCGCTCCTGGCTCGGGTGCGTCGCGGGCACGTAGGTGCTGCTCAACAGCGGACGCGGCTGCGGCGCCGCGCGCTCTCCCTCGCCCACTCCCTCGCGCGATACGGAAGCGCCTTCCCCGGACGGGCGCGAATCGCCGCCCGCGGCGCGCGACTCGATCCGCGCGAGCCGCTGCTGCATCTCTCTCAAGCTCGCGCGCAACTGCGCGACCTCGTCGCTGCTCGCGCCCGACTCGTCACGCGGGCTCACATCATCGCGCGCGTCGCCGCCCCCGCCGATGCGGCTCGCGACGCGCTCCGCGATGGAGCGAACTTTTTCCTGCTCAGCGCCCAACTCTTCTCCTCACCTCTACCCGCGCCCCGCGTCCGGCGGCAGCAGATCGATCCTGTCAACGACGCCGACTATCGCCGAGTCAATCGCCGCGCCCGCCTTGCCCGTCGCCGCCGTCGAAGCGCCCCAGCCCTCCTGCACGACGAGCACCGTGTCGCCGACGCCTGCGTCCACCGAGTCGAGCGCGAGCAGGGCGACCCCGGTCTCCGCGCCCTCCGGCGTCACCGGCTGGCAGAGCATCACGCGCCCGCC
Organism: Acidobacteriota bacterium; assembly: GCA_020200235.1. Taxonomy (GTDB): domain Bacteria; phylum Acidobacteriota; class Blastocatellia; order Pyrinomonadales; family Pyrinomonadaceae; genus JAIVGV01. The sequence continues at coordinate 2,452 of JAIVJC010000199.1, forward strand.
CTCGTAGCGCTCGTTCTTCTGCGTCGCCACGACGTTCCCGATCACGCGCGCGATGATCAACTTCGCCCCCCCACGTCCGTCACGTGCGCCTCGGAATCGATGATGCCGACGACCGTGCAGTCGGTCGGCGTGTCGTCGCGCCGGAACGGGAAGCTCGCCTCCTTGCCGCGGCACCAGAAGACCAGCTCGCCGATCCCTGCGCCGATGGCGTCGAGCGCGACTAAGGGTTTGCCGTGCGGACGTAACTGCGCGTCGAGCGTCTGCACGACGAGGAGCTTGCGCCCTTCGAGCGAATCGTTCTTCACGGTCGCCACGACCGTCCCGATGACGCGCGCCAGTTGCATGAGAAGCTGTTAGCTATTAGCTGTTAGCTGTTAGCGATTAGCTAAAACCTTTTTGTTTGGCTGAGAGCTAGTCGCTAATCGCTAACAGCTCTTTCCGTTTGGCTGAAAGCTAACAGCTAACAGCTCATGGCTACTCGCTATCAATGTCCACCGTGTCGATGACGCCGACGATCGCCGAGTCGACGGGCACGTCCTTCATCCCCTGCGCGAGGCGCGCGCTCGATCCCGAAACGACCAGCACGCGCTCGTGGAAGCCCGCGCCGACCGTGTCGACGGCGACCGTGTAGCCCGCCTGCTCCGTGCCGTCGAGGTTGAGCGGGCGGACGATCAGGAGCTTCTTGCCCGACAGACGCTCGTCCTTCTGCGAAGCGACGACCGTGCCGAGGATGCGCGCGATGATCATAAGGGCGTGACAGGTGACAGGTGACAGGTGACAGGACAGGAGTGATGAGTGATGAGTGATGAGTACTGAGTTAAGAGCATTTGTCTTTCACTCATCACTCATCACCCATCACTCATCACTTTCTCGTCACCTGTCACCTGTCACGGTTTTTAGTTGTTGCCGATGGGCAGCGCCTCGTCCACGCTCCCGTGCGGGCGCGGGATGACGTGGACGCTGACCAGCTCGCCGACGCGGCGCGCCGCGGCGGCGCCCGCGTCCGTCGCGGCTTTGACAGCCGCCACGTCGCCGCGCACGATCGCCGTGACGAAGCCAGCGCCGATCTTCTCGTAGCCGACGAGCGTCACGTTCGCGGCTTTCACCATCGCGTCCGCCGCCTCAATCATCGCGACGAGACCCTTCGTCTCGACCATGCCGAGTGCTTCCTGTGGCATCCGTTCTCTCCTACTTTATTCGGGAATGAAAATTCTCTTCCGGTTAGCGCGTTTATAACTCACGCCGCTCTCTTTCACAAACCGGCTGACGAGCCGCCCGCGTCACCCGCCGAGGCGCGCCGCCTGACTCAGCAGCTCGATCAACTCTTCGCGCGTGAGATTAATCTTGCCCGCGCCGTTCCCGGCAGCCTGCGTCGTCGCGCGCGGCGCGGGCGCGCCCTGACGCTCCCCGGTCGGGCAGGTGATGCGCGTCTCGTGCAGGTAGCCGCACGACTGGCAGCGCGCTCGCTCGTCGAGGTAGCCGGCCTTCTCGCGGACGTTGATCAGCTTCTCGATGGCGTCGGGCGAAAGATTCTTCGAGCCGCCGAGGGCGCGCGCCAGGATCGCTATCCGTGCCGTGTGCTCCAGCGTTTCGAGCCGGTCGAACGCCTGCCAGAGATCGGCGCCGTAGGCGACCGCGCCGTGGTTCGCCATCAGCAGCGCGTTGTGGTGCTTGACGAGGGGGAGCATCGCGTCGGTCAGCTCGTCGGTCGAGGGCGTGCCGTATTCGGCGAGCGGCACGCAGCCCAGGGTCAGGATAACTTCCGAGAGGATCGGCTGATCGATGGCGAGACCGGCGACGGCGAACGCCGAGCCGTGCGGCGGGTGCGCGTGGCAGACCGCCCGCGCGTCCGCGCGCTCGCGGTAGATCAGGAGGTGCATCGCGAGCTCCGAGGAAGCCCGGCGGTCGTTCAGCGCCTTGCCTTCGAGGTCTGTGAGGGCGAGGGAGTCTTCCGTCATGCGCCCCTTGCACGTCTGCGTCGGCGTCGCGACGATCCGACCGTCGTCGAGGCGCACGCTCACGTTGCCGTCCGAGGAGACGACGTAGCCGCGCTCGTACAAAAGTTTCCCGACGCGCACGATCTCGCGCCGCGCCGTCTGCTCATCCATCATTTCTTAATTGTCAACAATATCCGTTTTGCCGGCGGATCAGTATTGAACCAGCACTGCGATTCGACCTCGTTCGAGGCTGCGTCGAATTTGTATTCGACCTCTATATTGCTCCACTCGAAAAGCCCGTCCTCATCATTTTTAGCCGGCTCGGTTCGGACCCCTCTGGCAGCGATCTCGGCCTCGGCGGCTAATCCGAATGGGATTTCAGTCAACGTCTGCGCGTTATAAACCGTGCCTAAATCGTTGAGCGTCACTTGTACTCTGACGACGCCCTTCGCGCGCGCTTTGCGCGCCGCTTCGGTCAGGCGCATCGGCGGCAGAACGCGAATGACTGGCGGTATCGTATTGCCGGAGCAGCCGACACAATCGTTGTCGAGCATAATAGGCTGTAGTGCAGGACGTAGATGCACTGCACGGTACAACAGCACGCCGACAATCAATGCGAGTACGAACGGCAAGAAACATTTAAGGAGACGCATTGCCATTCACCCTTCGCGCGCTGCCTGACCGTCCTCCAACCTCTCGACGCGCGAGCGCAGATCAAAAGAGTCTTTGATAAGTGTCCCGAACTGACGGTTGAGCGTCGCGAGCCCTTTCTCGATCCCCGTCAGACATTGCTGCACGCCCTCCCAGATGGGTCTCGTCTCCCGCAGGCGGGCGTCAACTTTGTCTTCGACCGAGGTCAGGCGTCCATCAAACGCGATCAGGCGCGCTTCAAACGAGTTGAAGCGCGCGTTCAAAGCGGCAAACTCCGCAAGAACTCGCTCCTCAAAAGAGCTTAGCATTTTTCGTGTGAGGTCTTCGCTCATGGCGTTTCCTTTCTGAGCTGCTTCCGCGCCGCCCTCTGCCGGTCGCGGCGCGGGCCTTCTTCGTAGGTGAGTACGTTGCGCGGGTTCGTGACGTTCGCCGCGCGCGGGCTGGCGAGGTGGTAGGAGAGCGATTCGAGCGAGATCGTCAGATCGACGTTCCTGACCTTGACGCCGGGTCGCGCGTGCAGGGGCGCGGGCGCGAAGTTGAGCACGGCTTTGACGCCCGCCGACATCAGCTGGTTGAGCACGCCCTGCGCGGCGCGCGCCGGGACGGCGATGACGCCCACGTCGATCCGCTCTTCGCGCACGACGCGCGCGATCTCACGCGCGTCGTAGACGCGGACGCGCGCCTCTCCCATCGAGCGACCGATCTTCTCCGCGTCGGTGTCGAAGAGCGCGACGACGGCGAAGTTCGAGGCGCGGAAGCCGTCGTAGTCTGCCAGCGCGCCGCCGAGGCGCCCCGCGCCGACGACCGCCACGCGGCGCGCCCGGTCGAGCCCGAGAATCTTCGTCAGGTGCTCGCGCAGGTCTTCGACCGAGTAGCCGACGCCGCGCGTGCCGAACTCGCCGAACTGCGCGAGGTCTTTCCTGATCTGCGCCGAGTTCAGCCGGAACTGATCGGCGAGCGAGCGCGATGAGACCGTCCTGATCCCCGCCGCGGCGAGCGTGTTCAGGCAGCGCAGGTAGACGCTCAGGCGGTTCGTCGTCAGTTCTGAGATTTTCTCGGACTTCATCGCGGTCGTGCTTCCGAAACTTCTGCGGCGAGTATAGCGCGTGGCGTGTAACCGCGAAAGGAACCACCCGGCTGTCGCTCCAGTCGTCATCTTTTGCCGTCCGCGGAGCGGGGAGCGCGCGCTCGGTTGCGGCATTCGATCTGGTCGGCGGATCAGGTCACATTAACTTGTGTGAGCCTTCACACTGACCGACCACGGCGGGGCG
>JAIVJC010000200.1 GCA_020200235.1 Acidobacteriota bacterium
ATCCGTCGTCGTTGGCGGAGCCCTGCTCCTCCTGGAGGTGCGCGGTCAGAACGATCTGCTGATCGTGCGCCGGATCTGTGCCGCGAATCCAAGCCTCGACGAAGCCGGTGCGCCCCGGAGCCGTGCCGATCTCGGTGTCGACTTTCGCCTTCAACACGACGCGGCCGCCGCGCGTGCGCTTCCCCGTCGCGAAGAAGTCCTGCTCGCCGGTCGCGGCGAGGACGCGGCGCAAGTTGTCGCCTTTGCGCGGCGGGAGGATGAAGGCGAACGTGCCCTGCTTGCCCGCGGGGACGTTGGGCGAGATGCGCGACCACGCGATCTGATCGGGGAAGTCCACGGGGCTGCGGCTCTCCGAAGTGCCGTAGGCGACGACGCCGAGCGCGCCCCGCGCGTACACCGCGCGCTGCACCGCCCCGCCGGGCTGCGAGTCCGTCAGAACGATCTTCCCCTTCACGTCCAAGCCCTTGAGCGCCGCCTCCGATCCGTCGCCGACGTAGACGAGCTCAGCCGTCACGTCGGCGTCGCGGCTGTAGTCGGCGAGGTAAGTGGCGTGCTCCGCGATGTCGGCGAGCTTCAACTCGAAGGGCTCGACCATCCACAGCTCGGCCGAGCGCGCCGTGTAGTTCGGTCCGGGGAGCGGCTGCTCGACGAACTTCACGTCTTCGAGCCCGGCCGCGCGCGCCGCCTGCTGCATGAACTCCGCGGCTTTGAAGTAGCCCTCCATGCCGGAGTCGCGGTGCCACTGCGTGAGCACGCGGATGGTCTCGAAGGCGCGGTCGCCGGACATCTCGTTCGAGAGCGTGCGGATTTCGTCGTCGGACAAAAACGGCGTCGTCTGCGCGCGCGCCGTCTGCGAGAGCTGGGCGAGCGTGATCGCGCATGCGAGCGCGAGGCGGGAAAGTTTTTTCATGGCGGATTCCTTCTTCGTCGGAGCAAGGTCGGAGGTTCGACGGGCAGTTTAATGAGACTCGCGCGCGCGGGCAAGCGGTAGGCGAGTCGCGGGCAAGCGATGGACGAGCCCCTGAAAGGGGCGGAGGAATGTAGCCCACGGCGCGAGCCGTGGGATCGACGTGAGAATAAATGTTGAGAGCCCCTGGAAGGGGCGAAAGAAATTTAACTGACGCTCAGCTCACGTCGGATTTCTTTCGCCCCTTCCAGGGGCTCTCAATTTAATTGTCGTGTCCACCCACGGCTCACGCCGTGGGCTAAGTTCTGCCGCCCGCTCGCGCGGGCTGGATCGCCGCCGTGCCCGCCGCCCTCGTCAGTCCGTAATGCCGAACTGCTGGAGGATGAAGGCGTAGTCGAACGCCGTGTCGCGCAGGGCGTCGTAGCGACCCGAAGCCCCGCCGTGACCCGCGCCCATGTTGATCTTGAAGAGCAGCGGGTTCTTGTCCGTCTTCATCGCGCGAAGCTTCGCCACGTACTTCGCGGGCTCCCAGTACATCACCTGGCTGTCGTTCAAAGACGTGCGCACCAGCATCGTCGGGTAAGCCTTCGCCTCGATGTTGTCGTAAGGGCTGTAAGACTTCATGTAGGCGTAGTTCTCTTTGCTCCGGACGGGGTTGCCCCACTCCTCCCACTCGCCCGCCGTGAGCGGGAGTGTCGCGTCCATCATCGTGTTGATCACGTCGACGAACGGCACGTAGGCGATGACCGCCTTGAAGAGATCGGGCCGCATGTTCGCGACCGCGCCCATCAAAAGACCGCCGGCGCTGCCGCCCGTGATGACGAGGCGATCCTTCGAAGTGTACTTCTCTCTGACGAGGTGATCGGCGGCGGCGATGAAGTCGGTGAACGTGTTCTTCTTGTTCATCATCCGCCCCTGGTCGTGCCACGCCTTGCCCATCTCGCCGCCGCCGCGGATGTGCGCGACGGCGTAGACGACGCCGCGATCGACGAGGCTCAGCCGCTGCGAGCTGAACGTGGCGTTCGAGGAGATGCCGTAGGAGCCATAGCCGCCGAGGAGCATCGGGCGCGTGCCGTCGCGCTTCAACTCCCGCCGGTAGTAGAGCGAGACGGGGACGCGCGTGCCGTCCGCCGCCGCGGCGTAGACGCGCTCCGAGGCGTACTTCGTCGGGTCGTAGCCGCCGAGCACGGGCTGCTGCTTGAGGAGCGTGCCCTTGCGCGCCCGCATGTCGTAGTCGTAGGTGGACGACGGCGTGATGAACGACTGGTAGGTGTAGCGCAGGAGCCTGGTGTCGAACTCGCGGTTGACGCCTAAGCCCGCGGTGTAGACGGGCTCGGGGAACTCGATGAAGTAAGTCTTGTCCGAGCGCAGGTCGGTGACGCGCAGGCGCGGCAGACCCGCCTCGCGCTGGCTCAAGACCATGAAGTCTTTGAAGAGATCGACGTCGTTGAGCATCACGTCCTTGTGGTAGGGGACGAGCTCCTTCCAGTTCTTGCGCGCGGGGTCGGCGGCGGGCGCCGTGAGCAGGAAGAAGTTGCGCGAGCCGTTCATGTTCGAGCGGATGTAGAAGGTGTCGCCGCGGTGATCGACGTAGTACTCGTGCTCGTGCTGTCGCGGCTCGACGACGCGGAACTCCGAAGCGGGCTTGTCCGACGGGAGGAAGCGCACTTCGGACGTGGTGTGGCTCGAAATCGTCAGCAAAACGAAAGCCCGGCTGCGCGTGCGATCCACCCCGATGTCGAACAGCTCGTCCTTCTCCTCGTAGAGGAGATCGTCTTGAGGGCTTCCGAGCGTGCGGCGGAAGAGGCGGTAGGAGCGCTTCGAGACCGGATCGTCCACGACGTAGAAGATCGTCCGGTTGTCGGCCGCCCACGTCGCGCTCGAGACGCGCTCGGCCACCTTGGTGTCGGCGCCCGTGCGCAGGTCTTTGACGTAGAGCGTGTACTCGCGGTAGCCCGTCGTGTCGGTCGAGTAGGCGAGCAGGTTCTGGTCGTCGCTCGGCTCGTACTCCGCGACGCTCATAAAGCTGTGCCCCTTCGCCATCTCGTTCAGGTCGAGCGTGATCTCTTCGGGCGCGGCTTCGCTCCCCTTCTTGCGCGCGAAGATCGGGTACTGCTTGCCCTCGACCGTGCGCGAGTAGTAGAGGTACGCGCCGTCGCGGTAGGGCACGTTCGTGTCGGTCTGCTTGATGCGCGCGAGCATCTCGTCGTAGAGCTTCTTCTGCAACCCTTCGGTCGGTTTCATCATCGCGTCGGTGTAGGCGTTCTCGGCGTTGAGGTGGGCGATGACTTCCGGGCTCTTCTTCTCGCGCAGCCAGAAATAATTGTCGGTCAGGGTCTCGCCCTGGTAGGTCAGGCTCTTCGGGGTCTTCGTGGCGACGGGCGGCGTCGCCGTCGCGGTTGCGTTCTCTTGTGCCATGGTGTTCAAGGATGCGAGGCAGACGAGCAGGGCGGCGAGCACGAGGGGCAAACTTCTCTTCATGACGATCTCCGATCTGAAAAAGTGGCGGGCGGCTTGGGCGTGGATTATAGAGACCCGCCCGGCGCGCGCGCAAGGGTCGCTACGGAGAGAAACGATGAAATAGGAACGATGAACGATGAAGTGAAGACAACTCATTCTTACTTCATCGTTCATCGTTCCTACTTCATCGTTCAGTTTTCTGCGCCTCTGCGGTGAATCTTCACCGTTCGCCGCTCGCGTCGGAAATTTCGGGAACGCCCGCCGACGCTCTTGCGCGGGGGCGCGGGGCGGGGTTAGGCTATGCGCGTTTCCCCAGACCCGCTCGCCCGCGCCACTTCAGCGCGACGAGTCTCAGCCGAAGTCTCAGCACAACTTAAACGCACGTCCGCTCCCGCGCCCGACCTTCACCGGAGAGGGGCGCGCGCACCCGCCCGACCGCGTAAGGAGTAGAACCGAGATGCGCCGTCCGCACACAGGCACGCCCTCTCACGCGGCGCGACGGCGTGCGACCGCCGCCGCCGTCGCCGCCGCCGCCACCATCGCGCTCGCCGCGCTGCTCATCCCGACGCTCGTCCCGCGCCGCGCCGCCGCGAAGGGGCAAGCCGCGAAGGGCGCGGCGCCCGCGGCGGCGACGGGCGCGGTCGCCGGTCGCGTGACGATGAGCGACGGCAAGCCCGCGGCGAACGTCGGCGTCGCGCTGACGCCCGCCGAGCAGACCGCGGACCGTAAAGACGCCGGGCGCGCTTCGACCGACGCCGAAGGAGACGGTCGAGAACATCGATCTCACGCTCGTGCGCGGCGGCGTGATCACGGGGCGCGTGACGAACGCCGAAGGCAAGCCGGTCGTCGGCGAGCGCGTCACCATCGTCGAAGCCGATCAGCCGGCGCGCCCGGGGCCCCCGGCGTGGGTCGTCAGCCCCTTCGAGTTCGAGACGGACGACCGCGGCGTCTACCGCGTCTACGGCGTGCCGGCGGGTCGCTACCTGGTGAGCGTCGGGCAGGATCGCGACGCGGGCACGATCAGGGTCGGGCCCACGGGCGCGCAGTACTCGCGCACGTTCCACCCGAACGCGACCGAGGCGGCGCAGGCTAAGATCGTCGAGGTGACGGCGGGCGGCGAGGCTCAGAACGTGGACATCGCGCTCGCCGAGGCGCCGAAGTCTTACCAGGCGACGGGCAAGATCATCGACGACGCGGGCAACGCGGTCGCGGGCGTCGGCTACGGTCACGGCGCGGTGCGCGCCGACGCGAAGACCGTCGGCGCGTTCGGCTCGGACGGTTCCGTGACAACGCCCGAGGGCGAGTTCACCGTCAGGAATCTGATGCCGGGTCGCTACGCCGTCTTCGCCATCAGCGACTTCGGCAGCGCGCCGATGGAGATGTACAGCGACGCGACGCCGTTCGAGGTGACGGACGCGGACGTGTCGGGGCTCGTCGTCAGAGTCCACCGCGGCGCTTCGGTGAGCGGCACTGTCTCGGTCGAGGGCACGACCGACCGCGCGGTGCTCTCTCGCATCACGCAGCTTAACCTGAACGCGCAGGTGCGCCCCGCGCCCGGCGCGGCGACCGATCAGATCAGCGCGCCCACCTTCGCCTCGGGTCGCGTCAACGCCGACGGCACGTTCCGCTTCGCGGGACTCCGTCCCGGCAAGGTCGTGATCAACCTCTTCAACTTCGGCGCGGGGACGCGCGGCTTCTCGCTGCTCGGCGTGCAGCGAAACGGCGCTGACGCGAGCGGCGGCATCGACGTGGCGGCGGGCGAGAACGTGACGGGCGTGCGCGTGCGCATCGGCTACGGCACCGGCGTCCTGCGCGGGCAGATCGAGCTGCGCGAAGGCGGGCAGCCCGCCGCGCTCCCCGCGGGCGCGCGCCTGAGCGCTTCCCTGCGGCGCGTCGTCGCGGGCGGCTCTACGGCGAATCCTCCGTCGGCGGCGGACAGCTCCGAGGTCGATTCGCGCGGGCGCTTCGTCATCGAGGGGTTGATGGGCGGCGATTACGAGTTGGTCGTCGGCGTCTTCATGCCGGGGCAGCCCGGCGCGGCGCCCGCCCGCCGCTTCGCCCCGCTGCGGCAGAACGTCACCGTCCCAGACGGCGGCGAGACGACCGTCACGGTCGTCTACGACCTCAGCCGACCTCAGGAGCCGACACCTTAGACGCATGACGCGACGAAGACGAAGAGACGGCGCGCGCACGGCATCCACCGCGGGCGGATCATTTCTGCCCGCGCGGTGTAGCCGCGTCTCACGGCTCGCGCTCGCGCTGCTCGCCGCCGCCCACGCGCTCTGCGCGACGACGGTCGCGCGCGCGCAGACCGTCGCCGCGAAAGCGCCGTCGGGCGCGGGCGCGGTCGCGGGTCGCGTCACGACCGCCTTCACGTCGCCCGAGGAGCGCGCCGGCGGGGACGTCTTCACGCCGGGCAAGAACGTGAACGTCGGCGCGGGCGAGACGGTCGAGGGTGTCGATCTCACGCTCGTGCGCGGCGGGGTGATCACGGGGCGCGTGACGAATTCGGAAGGCAAGCCGGTCGTCGCCGAGCAGGTGAGCGTGACGGAGGGGGAGCAAGACCCGCGGCGCAGGCGGAGCGGGTGGGTGATGCCCTACTTCGAGTTCGAGACGGACGACCGCGGCGTCTACCGCGTCTACGGCGTGCCCGCGGGCCGCTACGTCGTCAGCGTCGGGCAGGAGATGGACAACAACACGGTGCGCGTCGGCGGGGGCGCGCGGACTTACATGCGCACGTACCACCCGAGCGCGACCGACCCGGCGCAGGCGAAAGTCGTCGAGGTCTCCGCGGGCTCGGAGGCGGCGAACGTGGACATCGTCATCGCCGAAGCGCCGAAGACTTACGCGGCGCGCGGGAAGATCGTTGACGAAGCGGGCAAGCCGGTCGCGGGCGTGACCTACTGGTGGGGGCCGATGAACGGCGATCAGAAGACGGTCGGCGCGGCGGGCTCCGAGGGCGTGCCGACGAACGCCGAGGGGGAGTTCGTCGTGACGAGGCTGCTCCCCGGCCGCTACGCCGTCTACGCGGCGGACGCGGGCGGCGGCAGGGACGCGATCCCGCTCGGCAACAACTACAGCGACGTGGCGCTCTTCGAAGTGGCGGACGCCGACGTCTCCGGGCTCGTGGTTAAAATTCATCCGGGCGCGTCCGTCTCCGGCACGGTCGTGCTCGAAGGCTCGACCGATCGCGCGACGTTCGAAAAGTTGTCGGGGCTCCTCATCAGCACGGAGGTGCGCCCCGCGACGGGCGAAGAGTCGCCCGCGCCGATCCATAAGGACGGGCGCATCGGCGCCGACGGCAGGTTCCGCGTCGAAGGCTTGCGGCCCGGGAGGGTGAGGATCAACATCTGGAACCGCGGCTTGCACAGCCCGTTCACGCTGCTCGCCGTGCAGCGCGGCGTCGTCGACGTGTCGGGCGCGGGGTTCGATCTCTCGCCGGGCGAGCAGGTCGCGGACGTGCGTCTGCGCGTCGGCTACGGCGCGGGCGTCCTGCGCGGGCAGATCGAGATACGCGAAGGCGCGCAGCCCGCCGCGCTCCCCGCGGGCGCGACGCTCGGCGTCTACGCGCGCCGCGCCGGGAGCGCCGGCACGATCGGCGCCATCCCCGTCGAAGTCGATTCGCGCGGCCGCTTCCTGCTCGAAGGCTTGATGGGCGGCGAGTATGAGTTGAGCGTCGCGGGCTGGCTCCCGGCTTCTTCCGCCAACCCGCAGGGGCGCAGGCTCGCGACCTTCCGACAGAAGATCAACGTCTCCGACACAGGCGAGACGAACGTGACGATCATCTACGACCTCAGCCGTCCGCCGGAGGGAAACCCGTGAGCCCCACCACCGACACCGACAACCGCGCGAAGCGCCGCGCCCTCGTCGCGCTCTTCCTCGCGCTCGCCGCCTGCGCCTCCCTCTTACGATTCGACACGCGCGCGCAGGAGACCGGCGCGCGCGCTGACGAGGCGGCGAAGGCGCGTGCGCGCGGCTCGATCACCGTGCGCGTCGTCGACGACGCGAACCAGCCCGTGCGGAACGCGACCGTGCTCGCGCTCAACCAGGGTCAGTCGTCGCGCCTCGCCTACGACAGCTCCGCGGCGCGCACCGGCATGTACGTCATCTCGAACCTCGATCCGGGCGTCTACCGCATCACCGCCTTCGCCCCCGGATTCATACCGGAGTTCGACTTCACGGCACCCGCTTCGACCCAGCCGCTCTACCGGCCGGGCGACTCCGTCACGCTGCGGCTGACCAAGGGCGGCGTCGTCACGGGTCGAGTCGCAGACGCCGACGGCAACGCGGTCGTCGGCGCGCGCGTGACGGCGATTCGCGTGCGCGACCTTCTGGGCCGCGCCGCGCAGGACAATGCCTTCGAAGGCTTCCGCCCGCGCGAGCGGCGCACGGACGACCGCGGCGTCTACCGGCTCTACGGGCTCACGCCCGGCTCCTACATCGTGCTCGCCGGCGGCAAGCCGCAGTTCAGCTTCTCCGCGCGCCCGAACGCCTACGACTTGGACGCGCCGACCTACTACCCCTCGACGACGCGCGACGGCGCGGTCGAGCTGCAGGTGCAGACCGGGCAGGAGCTGACCGACATCGACATCCGCTACCGCGGCGACAAAGGTCATTCCATCAGCGGCGCGGTGGCGGGCGCCATCCCCTCACCCACCGGTCAGTTCACGACGGGCGTCTCCGTCACGCTCCTTCACGCCGCGACCGGCTCGCTCGAAGGTATGAGCTTCCTGCAAGGTGATCCCGCCCCGCGCACGTTCTCCCTCGACGGCATCGCCGACGGCGAGTACGACCTCGTCGCGTCGAGCTTCGTGCAGAACGACACGGGGTTGTCTTCGCCGCCCGTCCGCGTCTCCGTGCGTGGCGCGGACGTGACGGGCCTGCGCCTCGTGCTCGCGCCGCTCGGCTCGCTCGCCGGGCGCGTCGGCTTCGAGCCGCTCAAACCTGCGGACGCCGCGAAGCCCGAATGCCAGCGGCAGCAGCGCGCCTTCGTCCCGCAGGAGGCGCTCGTCTTCGCGCGCCGCGACGGCGGCGACCCGCAGCAGCCGCGCAACTTCTTCCTGTCGGGCGGCGTCGAAGCCCCGCCCGACGCCAAGGGCGACTTCGCGCTGCGCAACCTGCGCGACGGTCGCTACCGCCTCGGCGCGCGGCTGCTCGACGAGTGCTGCGCTACGCGGAGGCGGACGTGCAGCAGGACGGCGCGTTCGCCTTCAAGAACCTCGCGCCCGGCCGCTACTTACTCGTCGCGCGCCCCGCGCCCCCCGACACAGACCCGCGACAGCCAGCGCGCCCGCTCGCGCTCGACGCGAACACGCGCGCCGGGCTCCGCCGCGACGCCGAAGCCGCGAAGAACTCGGCCGAGCTGCAACCCTGCCAGCGCGCCGAAGATTTCACGCTCCGCTTCGCGCGGCAGTGATCGATGAGGAGAAACGATGAAGTATGAACGATGAACGATGAAGTTAAACGCTCGTCTTCACTTCATCGTTCATCGTTCATACTTCATCGTTTGCTTTGCCCGCCGCCCCCCGTGTGCTTAAATGTTCGCGGAGGCATTAATGAGCAAGAGGGTTTCGGGCGCGCGCCACGCCAACACGCTCGACGCGGAGCGCGCGGCGCTCGTCGTCATCGACATGCAGGAGAGTTTCCGCAACGCCGTCCCCGACTTCTCGGAGGTGGCCGCGCTCATCGCGCAGTTCGCGCACGGCGCGCAACTCCTCGGCGTGCCCCTCATCGTCACCGAGCAGTACCCGAAGGGCTTGGGGCACACGGCGGGCGAGATTCGCACGGTGCTCCCCCCGGGCTTCGAGCCCGTCGAGAAGACCGCCTTCAGCTCCTGCGGCGCGCGCGAATTCCTCGCGCGCCTCGACGAGACGGGCGCGCGGCAGGTGCTGCTCTGCGGCATCGAGGCGCACATCTGCGTCAACCAGACGGCGCACGATCTCGTCGCGCGCGGCGTGCAAGTCCACCTCCTGATCGACTGCATCGCCGCCCGCACCGAGCACAACCGGCAGATCGGCCTCGCGAAGATGCAGCAGGCGGGCGCGCTCCCCTCCTCCGTCGAGACCGCCCTCTTCGAGCTGATGCGCGACGCGAAGCACGAGCAGTTCAGGGCGATTCAGAAATTGATCAAGTAAAGCTGTCCGTTGTCAGTGGTCAGTCGTCCGTTGTACGTAACTGACGCGCGGTGAGCACACAGGGGGATTGGCAACGGACGACGGACAACGGACGACGGACAGCCTTCATGGACTTACTCTCTTCACTCAACGAGCGGCAGCGCGAAGCCGTGACGACGACCGAGGGACCGCTCCTCATCCTCGCCGGGGCGGGGTCGGGCAAGACGCGCGTCATCGTCCACCGCATCGCGTACTTGATCGCGGAGCGCGGCATCGCCCCCCACAGCATCCTCGCCGTCACCTTCACGAACAAGGCGGCGGGCGAGATGAGGGAGCGCGTCACGCGCCTGCTCGCCAGTGAGCGCCTGCAGAGCGCGCCCCTGATCTCGACCTTCCACTCGCTGTGCGTCCGCATCCTCCGCGTCCACATCGAGCGTCTGCAAGAAGGGTACACGCGCTCCTTCACCATCTACGATCAGGACGACTCGGTGCGCGTCGTCAAGTCGGCGGTCAAAGACCTCGGCTACGACAACGAGCGACTGGGCGCGCGCTCCGTGCAGTCGGCGATCAGCCACGCCAAGAACCAGGGGCTCGACGCCGAGGCTTACGCCGCGCGCGTCGAATCATCCGACGAGCGCCGCGCCGCGATCGCCCGCGTCTTCAAGCTCTACGAGGAGCGGCTCGTCAGCAGCAACGCGCTCGACTTCGACGATCTCATGATCAAGACCGTGCGGCTGCTCCGCAAAGACCAGCAGGTGCGCGATCAGTACAACGAGAAGTTCCGCTACATCCTCGTCGACGAGTACCAGGACACGAACAGCTTGCAGTTCGCGCTCATCCGCTTTCTCACCGAGAAGCAGCAGAACGTCTGCGTCGTCGGGGACGAGTCGCAATGCGTCGTCGCGGGGACGAGGATCAGCACGAGCCGCGGCAGCGTCAAAGCCGAGGACGTGCGCGCGGGCGACGCCGTGCTCAGCGCTAAAGGGAACGGGCAGACGCAGCTCAGCAGAGTCGCCCGCGTCCGGCGACGCCCCGTTGTTGGCAAGCCCGTGGTCACGATCAACACGAAGCGCGGCTTCAGCGTGACGGCCACGCCGGAGCACGTACACTTCGCGCGGTATCTGGTCGGCGACGGCGCGGGCGACGATCTTTTCTTCACCTACCTGATGCACAAGCGCGGGGTGGGCTTCCGCGTCGGCGTCACGCGCCGCTACCGGTTCGCGGGCGCTTCCGGTAAAACGCTCGGCTTCATCCAGCGCCTCAACCAGGAGCGCGCCGACGCCGTCTGGCTCCTCGAAGCGTGCAAGACTGAGGAGGAGGCTCGCTTCCGGGAGAACTTCTACGCCGCGACCTACGGGCTACCGACCGTCACGTTCCGCGCCGTCGCGGGCACGAAGATGCCGCAGGAGTCAATCGACCGCCTCTTCGCGAGCGTGGACACGGATCGCGGCGCGCGCGCGCTGCTCGCCGACAAGCAGATGTCTTTCGAGCACCCGCACCACACGCCGAAGTGTACGACGCTGCGCCGGCGGCGCAACTTCAGCGTCACGCTCTGCAAAGACGCGCGGCATAATACTCTGCACTACTGCGAAGTCCTCGGCTCGGACATGGGCGACAGCGAGCGCCTGCGCGCCGTCGGCATCGCGACGACCGCACACAAGCGCGTCGGCTGGCGCGTCCGCATGGCGACGGGTGATTTCGGCAAGGTCGTCGCGCTGCACGAGAAGGTCAGCGGTGCGCTCGGCGGCGTCAACGTGATCCTCAAAGCCACCCTGACCGCCGGGACTGCGCTGCACTTCACGCCCGCGTCCCACGTCCTCCCCGGAATGCGCGTGTACGTCAACACGCCGCGCGGGGTCGAACAGGACGAAGTGGTCTCGGTTGAACGCGAGACCTACACGGGTACGATTTACGACTTCGACATCGAGCGCACGCACAACTACGTTGCCAACAACGTCTATACGCACAACTCGATCTACCGCTGGCGGGGCGCGGACATCTCGAACATCCTCAACTTCGAGGAGGTCTACCCGGAGGCGAAGAGCATCAAGCTGGAGCAGAACTACCGCTCGACGCAGACGATCCTCGACGTGGCTGACGCCGTCATCAAAAACAACACGGAGCGCAAGGACAAGACGCTCTGGACGGCGAACCCGGCGGGCGCGCGCGTCTTCTACTACCAGGCTCTGGACGCCGACTCCGAGGCGCGCTTCGTCGCCGCGAAGATCGAGGAGCACCGCAGACAGGACCCGTCCGCAAGAGCCGCCGTGCTCTACCGCACGAACGCGCAGTCGCGCGTCTTCGAGGAGGCGATGCGCCGCGCCGGGCTCCAGTACAACATCGTCGGCGGCTTCTCGTTCTACGAGCGCGCGGAAGTGCGAGACATCATCGGGTATCTGAAGCTCGCGATGAACCCGCACGACTCCGTCGCGCTGATGCGCGTCATCAACACGCCGCCGCGCGGGCTTGGCAAGCAGACGCTCGACGAGCTGGCGCGCCGCGCCAAAGACTACGGCGTCTCGCTCTGGGAGACGCTCTCGATCGTCACCGACCCGAAGCAGGTGCAGACCGGATTCGCCGCGCGCGCCTCGAACTCGCTCAAGAACTTCCAGAAGATCATCACGGACCTCGTCGCGCTCGCGCAGAAGGAGCCCGCGTCCGAAGTGGTCAAAGCCGCGATCCTCGATTCCGGCTACGCCGAGTACCTCAAGACGGAGAACTCGGAAGAGGCGGAGAGCCGGCTCGAGAACTTGCAGGAGCTGGTCAACGCCGCCGTGGACTACGACGCGGAAGAGGGAGGGGGCTTGCGCGACTTCATCGACTCCGCCGCGCTCGTCTCCGACGCGGACGACTACGAGCGCGACGCGCCCGTGACGCTGATGACGATGCACTCGGCGAAGGGCTTGGAGTTCCCCGTCGTCTTCATCGTCGGGCTCGAAGACGGGCTCTTCCCGCACTCGCGCTCGGCGGCAGACCCGGCGGAGCTGGAGGAGGAGCGGCGGCTCTGCTACGTCGCCATCACGCGCGCCGAGCAGGTGCTCTACGTCTCGCACGCGATGAAGCGGCGCGTCTACGGCGAGGAGATGGCGTCGGAGCCCTCGCAGTTTCTGAACGAGATGCCGCCCGACCTGCTGGAGGATTTAACGCGCGGCGCTTCGTGGCTCTCGTTTGCGCGTAGCTCTTCGCGCATGGAGTCGGTCGCGACGGCGCGCGCCCTCAGGGGCGAGCCGCGCCGGGAGCAGCGGCGTTTCGAGGGCAAGACATACGACAGCGTCGAGTCCATCGCCGACTTCTTCCGCCAGCGCGGTCAGCAGGTCAGCCAGCACACGCCGCGCGGCGAGCAGCAGCGACCGGCGGCGACGCCGCCGCCGCAGCAGCCCGTCATCAAGCGGCGGGGCGAGACGCCTGACGCCTCCGCGACCGGGTCGGCTTCGTCGGGCTTCGTGCCGGGCACGCACGTGCGCCACGCGAAGTACGGTCGCGGTCTGGTCTTGAGGCGCGAGGGCGTGGGCGACTCCGCGAAACTCACCGTGAGCTTCCCCGGCTTCGGTCAGAAGAAGCTGATCGAGAAGTACGCGGGGCTGGAGAAGGAATGAGCCGCGACTGCGGGCGAACGGGGTATCATCTGGCACGGAAGAACCGAGTGCCGTCAGGCGTGGAAGAACGGAGTGCCGTCAGGCACGGAAGAACTTAGCCCACGGCGTGAGCCGTGGGAATGCGTCAACAAAAAAATGTCGAGAGCCCCTGGAAGGGGCGAAAGAGTTTGACGTGAGACTCTTTCGCCCCTTCCAGGGGCTCTCTATTTTTATCACGTCTTGATCCCACGGCTCACGCCGTGGGCTAAATTCTTCCGCCGCTAACGCGGCTCGTCGAGCAGTCCTCAGCGTCTCGCGCCCGCCGCGGCGCGAATACTTTTCCGGACGCTTCACTTCCCCTCGCATCCTTCTCTTTCCTCTCTCTTCCTTCTCTCAGCCTCTCCTCTTCCGCCTTTTCACTTTCGCCTTTCGCGACCGCCTGTCATAATCTTTCCGTCAGTCAGCACGGTCTCCCGCCGCACCTCGGGCGCGCGCGTGTCGCGCTAAGGAAGGATTGAGAGATGAACCTCCCCCGCAGCCCGCGCCGCACGCTCGCGCCGCTTCTCACCGTCGCGCTCTCCCTCTCGCTCGTCTTCGCGCAGCAGCCGAAGCCCGCGCCGCCGAAGCCCGCGCCGAAGCCGACCGCCGATCGGTCCGCCGCGGACGTCACGCTCGACACGCTCTTCGCCGCCGACTCCTACGCCGTCTACGGCGAGATGCGCTCGGTCGGTCAATTCTTCTCTTCGGAAGAGTTCAAGGCGATGCTCGAACCAGTGCGACTGAGCGGCGCGCCCTCGCCGGACTCGAACACCGGCACGACGATCGCGCTGCCGGGTTCGGGTCTTTTACTGAGCGTCGCGCCGCCGGAGTTGAACAGCCTCATCGGGTTTTTCAACGCTCACGCCGAAGTGCTCTCGAACGCGCGCCTCGCCTTCGGCGCGATGCCCGCGCGCGACGGGCTGCCCAACGTGGTCGCCGCCGTCGAGTTCTCTTCCACGGAGGACGCGCGGAAGCTGGAGCCGCAACTGCGCGAGCTCATCGCCGACAACTACGGCGCGCAAGCGAACGACGAGGGCGCGGGCGCGGCGGCGCAGGCGGCGGGCGCGAGGAAGCGGGGCGCGACGCTCGGCGCTTCGAGGGCGGTCGCGGTCGAGGGCGCGGGGTCGCGCGCCGCGAGGAGGCGCGCGCGTTCGCAGTCGCAGTCCCAAACGTCGCGCACTTTGCGCGCGGGCGAACGCGTCGGGGCGCAGGCGGTCGCGCCACTCTTCATACGGCGCGCGGGAAGCCTCGTCGTGATGGCTGACAAGCAGTTCACGTTCAGGCGGCTGCGCGGCGCGGCGGGCGTGCAG
>JAIVJC010000077.1 GCA_020200235.1 Acidobacteriota bacterium
TCGCACGCGCCGCCGCCGCGCCCAACTCGGCGGCGGTGAGCCCCGCGAGCGCGCCGCCGAAACGCCCGATGGGGGTGCGCGCCGCGCCGACCAGATAAATGTCTTTCATCATCGTCAACACCCTCTTAAAATGCCGTCAGTCGTCCGTCGTCAGTTGTCAGTCGTCCGTCGTCAGTTGTCCGTGCCTCACGAACTGACGAACGATGGATAAACGCCTGGTTTGCGCGTCAAGAAATACAACTGACAACTGACTACGGACGACGGACGGTTTTGATCTTAGCACACGCTTTTTATCGAGCGTGAAGGGGCGCGCGCCCGTCCTCAACTCGCGGCGCGCGGCGTGCGACCGCCGGATGAAATTCCTCACGACACATAATGAGAGGGAAGAGGCGCGACTGCGACTGTGCGAGCTCCTGGAGTCGCGCGGCGAGTGGTTCTGCGCGGAGGCTCGCGGCTCGCGAGGCGCGGAGGCTTCACGCCGCGCGGACGCTTCGCGCGGGGCGATCACTCTGCGGGCGGGCGAGTGGGAGCTGCGAGGGTCGGGCGGCGCGCTGCACTTCTCTTACTGGGCTGACGCGGGCTCGCGCGCGTGGCGCGTCGCGGCTTGGGAGTGGGCGGGCGGCAAGCTCTCTCTGCGCGTGACGCGGGCGGCGGGGGCGGAGCGCGCCGTGCTCGAACTCGTCCCGCGCGCGTCGGCGCGCGAGGGCGCGGCGGCGGTCGCGGCGGCGCGACTCGCAGCCTGCGAGAGGCTGGCGGCGTTAGTCAGCGCTCACGCGCCGGGCTCCGTCGTCGAGAGCGTGCGCCTGAGCGCGGGCGCGCGACGCTCGGAGCCGGGTCGCTACGCGCGCGTGCTGCTCGGTCGCGGGCGCGGCGCTCTGATCGCGGCGACGGGCGCGGTCGTTGACATCCGCGCGCACGAGGTCGACTCGATGCTCGCGTCCGCGCTGAGGTGGTGGTCGCGCGCCGGCGAGAGCCGTCGTGCGAGGAAGACGGCTGGCTCTTTGAAGCTGTGGCTCGTCGCCCCGCGCGGGCTGTCGAAGGCGACGGCGGAGCGCGTGTCGCTCCTGCGCGGGGAGGTGCGTGCCGCGATCAAGCTGTTCGAGTCGGGCGACGCGATGAACTTCGGCGGGGCGGCGGAGATCACAGCTCCGACGAACGGGCGAGGCGAGGCTGCTCCGGAGGCTGAAGCGGATGCGACGAAAACCCGTGACGGCGTGGACGAAGTTAACGGGGCGGTTGATCCCGATCGCTCGGCGCGAGCGGCGGGCTTGATCGAGATCGAAGTCCCGCGATTGGAGTCGCTGCTCGGGTGTGCGCCGCCGTTTCGTTTCGCGCGGCGGGACGGGTTGAGCGACACGGCGGCGCGGCTCGTCGCGCTCGCGCCGGAGAGTGTGGACGTGACGAAGTCGCGCCACGGCGAGACGATCCGCTTCCGCGGTCTGCCGTTCGCGCGCGTGCGCCGCCTGCTCGGCGAAGAGCGCGTGTGGTTCGGCGTGCCGGGCGCGGGCGCGAAGGTCTCGCTCGAAGAAGGGAACTGGCGGCTGCTCGCGAAGCTCTTAGACGATCTCGCCGCGCACCGGAGAGCCGACGCCGAAGACAAGCGCCACGCACTCTACCGCGCCGCGCCGGAAGCGTGGCTCGAATCCCTCCTGCGCCGCGACGTGACGCGGCTCGATCCCGGTCTCGTCGTCTCGCCGCTCCACGTGCAGCTCCGCACGTCGCGCGAGGCGGCGGGCGCGGGGAGTCGTCCCGTCGATCTGCTCGCGCTCAGGCGCGACGGCCGGCTCGTCGTCGTCGAGCTGAAAGTTTCGGAGGACGCCGCGCTCCCCCTGCAGGGCGCCGACTACTGGCGGCGCGTCGCCGCGCACCACCGCGCCGGCCACGTCAGGGCGGCGCGCCTGTTCGGCGACGCGGAGATTTCAGACGACGCGCCGCTCGTCTACCTCGTCGCGCCGGCGCTGCGCTTTCACAGCTCGTTCCGGACGCTCGCGCGCTGCGTCGCGCCCGAGGTCGAGATGTACCGCTTCGACCTCAACGAGGACTGGCGCGCGGGCGTGCGCGTGGCGCGGCGCACGAAAGTCAATAATGATTAACCTGAAAGGGGACGGCTGCCGATCACTTGTTGCTCATCGAGACGATCTGATCCTTCGACGTCTCGCGCGCGGTGCTGATGCCGGAGACTCTCAGCTTGAACTCGTCCGGGTTCGACGCGCCGCGCATCGCCTCTTCCATCGTGATGAGCCCCGACTGGAAGAGGTGGAAGAGCGACTGATCGAAGGTCTGCATCCCGTACTGCGAGGTGCCGGCGGCGATGGCGTCGCGGATGAGCGAGGTCTTGTCTTCGTTGGCGATGTAGTCGCGGATCGTGCCCGTCGAGATCATCACCTCGGCGGCGGGCACGCGCCCCGCGCCGTTCGACGCTCTCACGAGCCGCATCGAGATGACGGCGCGCAGGATCCCGGCGAGCTGGATGCGGACCGACTTCTGCTGGTGCGGCGGGAATGCCGTGACGACGCGCGTGATGGACTCGGTGGCGTCGGTCGTGTGCAGAGTCGAGAGGACGAGGTGCCCGGTCTCGGCGGCGGTCAGCGCGGTCTCGATGGTCTCGCGGTCGCGCATCTCGCCGACGAGGATCACGTCCGGGTCCTGGCGCAGCGCGCCGCGCAGCGCCTCGGCGAAGGAGCGCGTGTCCACGTCCACCTCGCGCTGCGAGATGAAAGACTTTTTGTCCCGGTGCAGAAACTCGATCGGGTCTTCGATGGTCACGACGTGACCGCCGCGCGTCGAGTTGATGTAGTCGATGAGGGCGGCGAGCGTCGAAGACTTGCCCGATCCCGTGGCGCCGGTGACGAGGATGAGCCCGCGCTGCTCTTCGGCGATGCGCTCGCAGACGGGCGGCAAGCCCAGCTCCGTGACGGTGCGCACGCGGTCGGGGATGACGCGCAAGACCATCGAGACGGTGCCGCGCTGCTGGAAGACGTTGGCGCGGAAGCGTCCCACCCCGGAGAGCCCGTAGGCGATGTCCACCTCGGAGACCTCTTTGAAGCGCTGCTTCTGCCGGTTCGACATGATCGAGAAAGCCATGTCGAGCGTGTCGTCCTGCTTGAGCCGCGGGGCTTCGGTGACGGGCTTGAGCACGCCGTCGACGCGCATGACGGGGAACGAGCCCGCCTTGATGTGCAGGTCGGAGGCGCCGCACGCGGTCGCGCTGCGCAAGAGATCGTCAATCTTGATCGGCATAGGCGGGACGCTTCGTTACCCGGGAGTAATGTCGTGCGAGTATTAGGGCAGGTAAGGAGGGGCGGCGCGGCTTGCGTGAATCGCTCTTCGGTGCGCCGAAAACATTCTAGCCCGCGCGTCCGGCGAGCGTCAACAAAGTTACTCCGGAAAGGCGGAAGGCGCGCGTCCGTCATCCGGAAAGCGCGCCTTCATCTCATCTCGCCTTGCCGCACCCGCTCAGTCCCTCGCCGCGGCGGTGAGCGTCGTCGGCTGCGACTCGGCGGGCTCGGCGACCTGCGCCAGCGGCTCGGTCGCGGTGTCCGCGTGGGTCGTAGCCCTGTGCCCGTTGTTGCTCTCGTTCGCGGACGCCTGCGCCGCTTCGTTCACGTAGGTGAGCCACGCGCCCGGCGTTTCGCGCTCGCCAGAGGTGATCTCGAAGAACGTCTTCTGGATGCGCGCCGTCACGTCGCCGCGCGCGCCCGCGCCGATCTGAATCTTGTCGACCGAGCGGATGGGCGTCACCTCGGCGGCGGTGCCCGTGAAGAACAGCTCGTCCGCCACGTAGAGCGCGGCGCGCTGGATCGCCTGCTCGACGACCGGGATTTCGAGCGCGCGGCAGATCTCGATGATGCTGTCGCGCGTGATGCCGGGCAGGATCGAAGAGGAGAGCGGCGGGGTGATCACCCTGCCCTGCGTGACGATGAAGATGTTCTCGCCCGACCCCTCGGAGACGTAGCCGCGGTCGTCGAGGGCGATGCCCTCGGAGTAGCCGTTCTTGATCGCCTCCATCTTGATGAGCTGCGAGTTCATGTAGTTCGCGCCCGACTTCGCCATCGCCGGCATCGAGTTCGGCGACAGGCGCTGCCACGAAGAGACGCACACGTCGACGCCGCGCTCGATCGCCTCCTCGCCGAGGTACTTGCCCCAGTCCCACGCGCCGATGTAAGCCGAGAGCGGGTTGGGGAAGGGGTTAACGCCGAAGGCTGGGCGCGCCTCGTCGAGGCTGCGGAAGATGATCGGGCGGATGTAGCACTGCGCGAAGTCGCTGCGGCGCACGAGCGAGACGGCGCCCGCGCACAGCTCTTCGAGCGTCCAGCCGTGATCCATCCGGTAGATCTTCGCCGAGTTGAGGAGCCGCTGCATGTGCTCGCGCAGGCGGAAGACCGCCGGACCCTTCTTCGTCGAGTAGCAGCGGATGCCCTCGAAGACGGACGAGCCGTAGTGCAGCACGTGCGACATCACGTGGACGCGCGCGTCGTCCCACTTGATGAACTCGCCGTTGTGCCAGACCTCCTGCACGATGCGCGGGGTCTTGATGTCTTTGCCGGTGGCGTCGTCTGCGAACATGGCTGGTCTATACTCCTTAAACTAAGTCTTGTCCTCAACCGCACGGGTGAGCGGACCGATCCCGAACTACGATGCTACGAAAGTGTCGTGTAGAAACTGTGCTGAACTTGTGGCGCGAGCGAATTAAACGGCACGATACCGTAAAGCGCGAACGCTTGGCAAGCGAGGCGTGCCGCGGCGCCCCCTTGCGACTTCCGCCGCGCGCGACGTACCATTTCGTCCGACTCGAATAAACGCTGATCGTCGCGCATTTTCCGCTTTCGCGAACGACTGTGCGCTGCGTGTCATCCGGCACCCGCGCGCAAGCGGTCGGCGAACTTTTCGCCTTCATCAACACGTAGACAGACTGCCGCATGACGGAACAAAATTCGCCCGCCAACTCCGACGCGCCTCCGCAAAGTACGACTGACTCCGCCCCCGACCCGCTCGCCCTGCACCGCCGCGCGATCCTCATCGACATGCACGCCGACACGGTGCAGCGCGTCGTCGACGAGGGCGCGGACATCAACGCTCGCCTCGCGGACGGCCACCTCGACGCGGTGCGCGCGCGCGAGGGAGGGCTCGACGCGCAGTTCTTCTCGATCTGGGTCGAGCCCGAATACTTCGGCGCGGGCGGCAGCCGCGCGGTCGAGCGCGCCGACGCCCAGATCGCGGCGGTGCGCGCGCTCGCCGAAGAGCGCCCAGACATCTGGCGGCAAGCGGGGAGCGCCGCGGACATCCGCCGCATCGCGGGCGAGGGCAAGATCGCGACGCTGATGGGGCTCGAAGGCGGTTACGCGATAGACGAGAGGATCGAGAACGTCGAAAAGTATTTCCGGCTCGGCGTGCGCTACCTGTCAGCGGCGTGGACGGTCTCGCTCCCGTGGGCGGGCTCTTCGGGCGACGAGGTCGGCGCGACGCGGGGCTTGAACGATTTCGGTCGGCGCGTCGTCCGCGAGATGAACCGGCTCGGCATGATGGTGGACGTGTCGCACGTCTCGGATAAAACTTTCTGGGACATCGTCGAGACTTCGGCGAAGCCCGTCATCGCGACGCACTCCGGCGCGCGCGCGATCGTCGACCATCCGCGCAACCTCACGGACGAACAGATCGTCGCGCTCGCCGGGACGGGCGGCGCGTGCTGCGTCGTCTTCTACCCGGCGTTCGTCGAGCCCGGCTGGAAGGAGGCGCAGAAGAAGGTGGACGCGGAGATCAATGATGCGCTCGACGAGGTGGCGCGCCTCGCGCCCGGTAGCCCGTCGCAGAAGAAGCTCGCGCGCGACCGCGCGCGCGCCGCCGAGTACGCGCGCCGCATGCCGCCGACGTCCGCCGCGCGCGTCTGTGATCACATCGATCGCGTCGTCCGCCTCGCGGGCGTCGGACACGTCGGCATTGGCTCCGACTTCGATGGCATCCAGGCGACGCCGCGCGACCTCGCTTCCGTCGCCGACTACCCGAACCTGACGAGAGAACTGCTTCGGCGCGGCTACACGGAATCGGACGTCGAAAACATTCTCGGCGGGAATATCCTGCGCGTGATGGAACAGACGCAGGGTGATTGATTCATTGAGTCAATGAGCAAATGAGTCAATGAGCGAATGAGGCAATGAACAAATCCCCTCGTCTCGCGAAGATCGGCTTCCACG
>JAIVJC010000078.1 GCA_020200235.1 Acidobacteriota bacterium
GGCGTGCGACGCGCTCTCTCTACTCGTCTCGGCGGCCGCGCGCGGCGAGGACGCGCCCGCGACCGAAGAGACCGTCGGGCGGCTGCGCGAAGCCGCGGCGCGCGGCGGCGCGGCTCGCGAGCCTGACGAAGCCGCTGACGAAACGTCCGCCGCGCTCCGCGCGCTGGGCGGCGAGCTCGCGTCGCTGCTCAACGCGAGAGAGCGTCAACGCCTGTCGCGGATCGTCGGCGAAGGCGCGCGCGCCGCGCTCGTCGAAGTCGATTTCGATCTCGCGGACTTCGACGAACAGTTCCGCCGCCTGACCGACGCGCTCGCCGGGGAAGCCGAGATCGTCGCGACGCTGCCCGCCGCAACTGATGTCGCGCCCGGACGCATCGGCTTCCGCATCCTCTGCGCGCACGACGCGCCGGAAAAACTTTCCGCTTTGCTCGCCGCCTTCGCCGCGCGCCTCGTCGAACTTCCGGGCGAGCCGTTGATGGTCTCTCACGACGCGACGCGAACGGGCACCCAATTTTCGTCGGCAACCTCGCCCGACTCCGTGGCTCTCGACGAAGAGGCGGAACCCTCGGAGCCGGCTGAGCAGTCGGAGACGGTTGAACGGCAGGACTCTCAAGCTCATCCGGCGGGCGACGATGCGACAGCAGCCTCCTCATCCTCGTTCGTCCGCGTGCAGCTCTCGGAGCTGGACGAGCTGGTCTTCGCCGCGAACGAGTTGTTCGACGACACGATGCGCGCGCTCGACGAATCGTCGTCGCCCGGCGTGCCCGTTTCGCACCTGCGCCGCGACTTCGTCGCGCTCGTCGAGCGCGTGATGGCGCTCAGGATGCAGACGCTTGCGCGCACGCTCGAACGCGCGGCGCGCTCCGTCCGCGTCGGCGCGAGGCGCGCCGGCAAACGCGTCGAGATCGAGATCGAGGGCGGCGAGGCGCGCGTGGATCGCGCCGTGGCGGAGCGTCTGGGCGAGCCGCTCACGCACCTGCTCGCGAACGCCGTCGCGCACGGCGTCGAGCCGGGCTCGACGCCGTCGAGCACGAGGTCGAGCTCGCCGGGGGCGAGGTGCGCGTCCGCACGCGGCGCGGGCGGGGCACGACCTTCGAGCTGCGCCTGCCGCTGCCGCTCGCGCTCGTCCCCGCGCTGCTCGTGCGCGCGGGCGCGCAAGTGTACGCGCTCGACGCGAGCCGCGTCGTCGAGACCCTCACGCCCGAGGACGCCGGGGTCACGACGACAGGCGCGCCGGGCGCGACGGTGCGCCGCGGCGACGAGGAGCTGCCACTCGTCGACCTGACTGCGCTGCTAACGGATCAGACTACGACGCCGAAGCGAGCCGACGCGGCGGCTCCCGGCGGCGCGGCTCCCGGCGACGGAGCGGCGCGCGACGGCGGCGATCGTCGTCGCGTCGTCATCGTGCGCCGCGACGACGGGCGGGAAGACGAAGCGCGGGCGGGCGAACAGGTTGCGCCCCGCCTCGCCGCCGTCGTCGTGGAGGAGTCGGCGGGGCGACGCGACGCGCTCGTGCGCAGCCTCGGTCGCCACGCCACGCGCTGGCGCGGCGTCTCCGGCGCGATCGATCTGCGCGACGGCACGGTCGCGCTCATGCTCGATCTGCCGCGGCTGCTGGGGAGGTGATTTAACGGCTGCGCGTGAGGAGCGCCGCGACGGCGACGAAGGCGAAGAGGGCGACGCCCGCGAAAACCTGCGGCTGTCGCATCAACGGGATCACGGCGGCGAAGAGGAGCGCGCACGAGACGTTCGCGACGAGGCACAGGAGCTTGATGACGCGGTCGCGCCCGCCGTCGCGGATGAGCGCGACGTTCAGGAATCCCGCGAAGACGATCGCCAGCCCGGAGCCGAAGAAGAAGAAGGCTCGCATCGAAAAACCGTCGTAGTCGTGGAACGTGAAGGCGAGGTGCGCGCAGCCGAGCGCGACGATGAGCCACGAGCAGACGGTGTGGGCTTTGTTCAGCAAGGGGATCGGCGAGTCTAAACGATGAAGTCGAAACGATGAACGATGAAGTAAAAGAGTCGCCTTACTTCATCGTTCATCGTTCCGACTTCATCGTTTCAAGATAGTGTCGGTCGGCGCTTGTGCCAGTCGGTCGCCTGCTGGTAGCGCGCGGCGAGATCGACGAGCAGGCTTTCGCCCCACGCGGGCGCGACGAACTGGATGCCGGTCGGCAAGCCCATCAGACCGAAGCCGTTCGGCACCGAGATCGCCGGGACGCCGACGGCGTTCGACGCGCCGATGGGCGAGGCGGCGGGCGCGGGGGGCCAGCCCTGATCGAACGGCTTGTCGGCGGGGTTCGCGACCGTCGTGCGCGAGGGCGCGACGAGCACGTCGTACTTCTTGAACATCTCCGCCCAAGCCCTGCGCATCGGCGCGCGCAGACGCATCGCGTGCAGGTAATCGACCGCCGTGACGAGCGAAGCCGCGTAGCCCCCGACCCTCCCCGACGGCGAGGCGAGCTCCTTGACGCGCCCCGACTCGATGAGCTCCCGGAACGCGCTCGCGCCCTCGGCATCGACGATGGTTCCGACGACGGCTCCGTAGGGGAACTCGGGCAGCGCGACGTTCTTCTCGATCTGCACGCGCGGCTCGATCTTCTTGAGCACTTCGAGCGACGCGAGGAAGTTGTCGCGCACGGCTTCCTGCGTCTTCTCGTAAGAGTCTTTCAGGACGGCGACGCGCAGCGGCTTCGACGCGCGCCGCGCCGCCGACGGATAACGGAAGCCGCTGTCGCGCGAGGTGGGGTCGAGCGGATCGCGACCGGCGATGGCGTTCAGGACGTAGCCGCAGTCAGCCGCCGAGCGACACATCGGGCCGAGCTTGTCCAAAGTCCAGCAGAGCGCCATCGCGCCGTGGCGCGAGACCATCCCGTAGGTCGGGCGCAAGCCCGTCACGCCGCAGAACGCGGAGGGCGTGAGGATCGAGCCCGAAGTCTCCGAGCCGATGGAGAACTGCACGAGTGCGGCTGCCGTCGCCGCGCCGGGGCCGGAAGAGGAGCCGCCGCTCCAGTAGGCGGGGTTCCAGGGCGTGCGCCCCGCGCCCGTCCACGCCGCGCTCGCCTCGTTGTAGCCCATGCCGCCGGCGAGCTCGACCATCGCGAGCTTGGCGACGAGGATCGCGCCCGCGTCTTTGAGCCGCCGCACGACGGTGGCGTCGGCGTCGAACTTCTGATCCTTGTAGGGCGTCGCGCCCCACGTCGTCGGGGCTTCGCGCGTGGCGAGCAGGTCTTTGACGCCGAAGGGGATGCCGTGGAGCGCGCCGCGGTAGCGCCCGCCGCGAATCTCACGCTCGGCGGCGCGCGCGTCGCGCAGGGCGGGCTCGCGCATGACGTGCGCGACCGCGCCCAGTTTTTGTCCGTACTTTTCGAGCCGCGCGAGGTAGCCTTCCGTCAGCTCGACGGGCGAGAGCTTGCGCGCGCGAATCTGCGCGGACAGTTCGGCGATTGACGCGAAGAAGGTGTCGTCTGTGAGCATGGCAGATTGTCCGTCGTCCGTTGTCCGTCGTCCGTTGTTCCCGCTGCCTAAGCCTGAGCCTCTGATCCGGGGCGTTAGCCTCCCGATCATAAAACAACGGACAACGGACGACGGACGGTTTTTTCAAGCGCTGAAGACGAAGTCGGGCTCGTCGGAGTTCTGGAGCTTGACCTTGCGCAGCGCGTCCGCCGTACGCAGCTTGCCCCCGATGCCGCGAGTGACGCGGGTCATCTCCTCGTCGTTCAGCTTATCGCCGAAGCGCGCGCGCGCGACCTCGGCGTAGGCGAGCGCGAGGGGCGAGGGCGGCTGTTGCTGCGGCGAGGGGCTCGGCTGCGGGTTGGGCGGGGCGGCGGGCTCCTTCGTCGCGGGCGGCGTCTGCGCGCGCGCGGCGAGCGAGTGCGCGAGCGGCGCGGCGACCAGCGCGGCGGCGACCGTCTTGGCGAACCTGCGGCGCGACTCGCGGCGGGAGTCGCGCGCCTTCTCGTGCGTGGCTTCGTTAACTTTCATCTTCGTTCGGGCGCGGATGGGTTGGAGTGGTTTTCGCGCGTGAAGCTATACCACGCGGCGCGCCGATTTTCAAAAGGATTTATCGGCAGCACGCCGCCCCGCTTGCCGAGCGCGCGTGCGGGACGTTAGCATTACGCGTCCGAAGTTTTTCCTGCCAGGAGTTCAAACCTTTTCCATGCACATGAAATCTTTTAAACGCGCGGCAGCGCTCGCCGCCCTGACGCTCTTAGTCTGTGCCGGTCAGGCGCAGGCGCAACTCGGCGGGCTCGGCGGGCTCGGCGACAAGCTGAAGAAGAAGACGCCGAACCTGCTCGGCGACAAGCAGCCGATCACGACCTCCTTGCCCGACGCGAAGTGGGGCGACTCGTCGAAGGACGGCTTCGCGCCCCGCGAGGCGACGCGCTCGCTGATGACTTTGCAGCGCACGCCCAACGGCGGGTTCGTGCTCCAGCCCGGTAGCTACGAGATGCAGACGCAGAGCTACTGCCTCAAAGCCGGCACGCACGGGCCCGGCGGCGGCGACGGCTACCTCTACGCAACTGCTCACGCCGCGCCAACTCGCCGGTCTCAACCGCAGCGCACTCGACGTGCTCCACGGCAACGCCCTGACCGACGCGCTCGGCGGCGTCCCCGAGCCGCTGCGGCAGATCGCGCAGGCCGAGGCGCAGCTGCGGCAGATGCTCACCACCCCCGGCGCGTCCTTCGCCGAGATGGAGCGCGTCGCGGTGCTCTCGGGCAACGCGCCGCTGGGACCCGGCAGCCAGAACGTGCCCTCGGGTCGCTGGTCTCTGCACCCGGACGGCTACTACGTGCGCTACCTCCCGTCGGGCTACAGCTCGACGCGCGTCGAAATCTGGGTGCCGCAGGGGAGCCCCGCCGTCGGCAAGGAGTACGATCCGGCGACGCACATCGCCGTCCCCGGCAACACCGCGCGCCAGCGCCTCATCCAGTCCGGGCGCGCGCAGCAACAGCACTGAGCGAGAGGCGAACCCGAACAAGAGAGCCGCAACGAGAAAGCCGACCCTAGAAA
Source organism: Acidobacteriota bacterium (assembly GCA_020200235.1). Classification (GTDB taxonomy): domain Bacteria; phylum Acidobacteriota; class Blastocatellia; order Pyrinomonadales; family Pyrinomonadaceae; genus JAIVGV01. The sequence goes on from JAIVJC010000078.1 coordinate 5,015, forward strand.
CAGGGTCGGCTTTCTCGTTGCACACTGATCGGCACGCGCGCGTCGTGTCGTCTTCGAGTCAAGACGTTATTGATCGCTCGCGCCCGGTCTCTTCTTCGCGGGCTCGTTCTGCGAATCTTTGCCGAGCCACTTCGTCGGCGAGGCGAGACGACCCGCGAGAGATTTCAGTCGAGATTTTTTCTCGCGCGCCGCCTCGTCGGTCGCGGGCGGCTGCGGCGCGGCGGCGGCGCGGTGCTCGGCGTTGCAGTAGGCGCGCGGCTCGTCGCCCGCGGGGAAGGTCACAGACATCTTGTGCGGGCAGTCGGCGCGCGCGAGCATGCCGGTCGCGGGATCGACGCGGACGGTGGTGGTCGGGAGCGCGCGCGCGGTCGTCGGGATGGGCGGGGGGACTCCGCCCGGGTAGGCGGACGAGTTGGCGCGGCGCGCCTCTTCGATCTCGGCTAGCGTGCGGGCATTCTTCTGCGCTAACGCGCCGTCCGACTCGGCGCGCGCCTCTTCAGTTTGCGCCTCGCGCGGCGGCTGCGCTGTGGCGGCGGACTCCGCGGCGGGCGGCGTCGCCGCCTGGCGTCGCGAAGAGAGCAGGCGCGGCGTGACGGCGGCGAACGTGGCGCAGAGGGCGAGCGCGGGCACGAGCACGAGCCGACCGACCTTGCGGGGCGCGGGGCGCACGGCGACGCCCGTCTCTCCGCCGGCGCGCTGCGCGTGCCATGCGGGCGGCGCATACGTCGCGTGAGGCGTGCGCGCGTCGCGCGGCGAGTCGTGCGTCGCGCGGCTCGCGCGGCTCGAGGCGAACCTACCCGCGAGCAGTTGCTGGTAGGCGTCGTTGATCTCTTTGAGCTTCTCCTGCGCCTTCTGCTGGAGGCGCGGGTCGTGCGTGAAGCGGTCCGGGTGCCAGACCTTCGCCATGTCGCGGTACGCCGTCTTAAAGTCCTGCGCCGAAGCGCCGGGCTGAAGACCCAGCACTTCGAGGCAGCGCTCCCTGCTCATCTCGTCAGCCATGATTGTTACTCGATCTGTTGCAGGCGCTCACGACAGCACGCCGGAGAGCCGCGCGAGCTTCTCGAAATAGTCTTGTAGCTCGCGACCGAGCGGGACGGGGTAGCCCATCCAGCGCATCGCCAGCGCGGCGCACGTGATGAAGACCGCGCCCATGAAGATCGTCTTGAACGCCGAGACCAGCAGGTACTCGATCGGTCGCCACAGCCACTTGGCATAGTTGAATCGCATAACGCACCCACGCCCGCGCTCCGACGAGCGTCGCCCCGGAAGGAGGGAAGCGAAGCCGCAGACTCGCGGGAGATTTCTTACTGACAATCGGGTGAGATTATTCGCGGGGCGTCCCGTGGCAGAGGACTCTTCAAAATTACAGAGGCGCGCGCACGTGTGTCAACGGTCAAGTTGCACGCGCGCGGCTCATCGGTCGCGCCCGCCCCGGTGGGGGACGGTCGTGTGCAATGAAAGTCGGAAGGTGATAGGCTATTACCTGAACAAAACGATAGAAATCCGGCGTTCCTTACGCCGCCAATGCGCGCGCGCTTCCCCGTCCGGGGCGCGCGGCTGACACCAGTTGAGGTAAAACTACCTTGAGCTCACAGACCGCGCCGGCCAACCTGTCCGAGATCATCGCCGAGAACTTCGGCGCGAACGCGACCTACGTCGAGGGGCTGCTCGAACGCTTCCGCAGCGACCCCGCGCTCGTCGACGACGCCTGGCGCGCATACTTCACGGAGCTGCTCGGCGGCGCGACTCAAGCCCCATCGGACAACGGCGGCGCGACCGCCGCGCGCGACGGCGGCGACGGGACTGCGAGCGCCTCGGCGCGCACGACCGAACCGTCGGCGGCGCAAGCGACCAGGGGTGCGACTGCTTCAGCCGCGTCTTCGGGCGGCGCGGCTGCGATCTCCGACGGCGCGACCGCGACCGCGCGCCAGCCGGTCTCTCAAGCTCCCGCGGCGCGAGCCGAGGCGCAGGCACCGGCGCAGTCGGCGCGAAGAGCGGGCGAGGCGCAGGCCATCCGCGGCGCGGCTCTGAAGATCGTCGAGAACATGGAGACGAGCCTCACGGTTCCGACCGCGACCTCGAACCGGCACATCCCCGTTAAAGTCCTCGAAGAGAACCGGGCAATCGTCAACCGCCACTTGAAAGAGCGCAGCGCGGGCAAAGCCTCCTTCACGCACTTCATCGCCTACGCGCTCCTTCGCGCGATAGAAAAATTCCCGCAGATGAACGACGGCTTCGCCGTGGTCGAAGGCGCGCCCACGCGCCTGCGCCGCCCGCAGGTGAACTTCGGCGTCGCCATCGACATCCAGAAAAAGGACGGCACGCGCACGCTCCTCGTCCCCAACGTCAAGGACGCCGGCTCTCTCGCGTTCTCCGAGTTCCTCTCGGCTTACGACGACGTGGTGAAGCGGGCGCGCGAGGGCAAGCTCGCCGTCGCGGACTTTCAGGACACGACCGTCAGCTTGACCAACCCCGGCACGATCGGCACGGTCGCATCCACCCCGCGGCTGATGGCGGGTCAGTCGGTCATCATCGCGACCGGCGCGATAGAGTACCCGGCGGAGTACCACGCGATGACGCCCGCGGCGCTCTCGCAGCTCGGCATCAGCAAGACGATGAACCTGTCTTCGACCTACGACCACCGCGTGATCCAGGGCGCGGAGTCGGGGGCGTTCCTCGCGCACGTCCACGAGCTGCTGCTCGGCGGGCACGAGTTTTACGACCGCATCTTCCGCGACCTCGAAATCCCGCACCCGCCGATGCGCTGGTCGCAGGACCGCAACCCCGCGCTCTTCGGAGGCGACGGCAATGCGCGCGAGCGCGTCGAGAAGCAGGCGCGCGTGCTCGAACTCATCAACGCCTACCGCGTGCGCGGCCACCTCGTCGCCGACATCGATCCGCTGCACGCGCTCCCCCTGCAGTACCACCCCGAGCTCGACATCGAGACCTACGGGCTGACCATCTGGGATCTGGATCGCGAGTTCATCACGGGCGGCTTGGGCGGGAAAGACACCGCCACGCTGCGCGAGATTCTGGACATCCTGCTGCGCGCCTACTGCGGCAAGGTCGGCATCGAGTACCGCCACATCCAGAGCAAGGAGCAGAAGCTCTGGATACGCGAGCGCATCCGGCAGGAGTTCGTCGAGCCCGAGCCGCTACCGGCTGAGATCAAGAAGGCGCTGCTCGCGAAGCTCGTCGAGGCGGAGCAGTTCGAGCGCTTCCTGCACACGAAGTACCTCGGGCAGAAACGCTTCTCGCTCGAAGGCTGCGAGACGATCATCCCTCTGCTCGATCAGCTCGTCGAGCGCGCCGCCGAGCACGGCGTCGAAGACATCACGCTCGGCATGGCTCACCGCGGTCGCCTGAACGTGCTCGCGAACGTCGTCGGCAGCAACCTCGTCGAGCGCATCTTCACGGCGTTCGAGGGATCAGTCCACCCGAGCTTCCCCGCGGACGAGGGCGACGTGAAGTACCACCAGGGCGCGCAGGGCGGCAGGGAGACGAAGTCGGGTCGCGAGGTGAAGATCACGGTCTCGCCGAACCCGAGCCACCTCGAGTTCGTCGATCCGGTGGTCGTCGGGATGACGCGCGCGAAGCAGGACGCGATGCAGCGCGCGGGCGCGGCGCGCGAGGAGGTGATCGACCGCGCGCTGCCGGTGCTCTTGCACGGCGACGCGGCGTTCGCCGGTCAGGGCATCGTGATGGAGACTTTGAACCTCGCCGACCTGAAGGGCTACCGCGTCGGCGGCACGGTCCACATCATCGTCAACAACCAGATCGGGTTCACGACCTCGCCCGAGCAGGGTCGCTCGACCATCTACTCGACGGACGTGGCGCGCATGACGCAGCTCCCGATCTTCCACATCAACGGCGACGATCCGGAAGCCGCGCTCCGGGTGCTCCGCATCGCGCTCGACTTCCGCCAGGAGTTCAACAAGGACGTCGTGCTCGACGTGGTGGGCTTCCGACGCCTCGGCCACAACGAGTCGGACGAGCCGAGCTACACGCAGCCGCTGATGTACGCGCGCGTCAAGGCGCACCCCGGCGTGCGCTCCGTCTACGCGGCGCGACTCGTGCGCGAGGGCGTGCTGACTGAAAGTGATGTCGAGCAGATGATCAAGGATCAGGTCGCCGACTACGAGGCGACGCTCGCGCGCGCCAGAGAGATCGCGAAGCAGAACTCGCCGGACGAGGAGTTGAAGCCGCCGTTAACTGAAGAGGACGGGTCGCAGGTCATCGAGACGCCTTCAGACGAGGAGGCGATCCGGAAAGTCACGCGGGCGATCTCGGTCGTCCCCGAAAACTTCCGCGTCAACCCGAAGATGGTGAGCCAGCTCGCGCGCCGCGGGAAGATGGGCGAGGGCGCGCAAGCCTTGGATTGGGGCTTCGCGGAGTTGTTAGCCTTCGGCACGCTCGCGCTCGAAGGGCACGCCGTCCGCCTGTCGGGGCAGGACTCGGGGCGCGGCACCTTCTCGCAGCGCCACGCCATCCTCTACGACACGCAGACCGGCAACGCGTGGACCGCGCTCTCCGATCTGAGTGAGACGCCCGCCGGGCGACCGCTCGTCGAGGTCTTCGACAGCTCCCTGAGCGAGCAGGGCGTGATGGGGTTCGAGTACGGCTACTCGGTCGTGGCGGGCAGGGCGCTCGTCGCGTGGGAGGCGCAGTTCGGCGACTTCGCGAACGGCGCGCAGGTCATCATCGATCAGTTCGTCGCGCCGGGCGTGGACAAGTGGCAGCAGCCCTCGCGCCTCACGCTATTGCTGCCGCACGGCTACGAGGGGCAGGGACCCGAACACTCCTCGGCGCGGCTCGAAAGATATTTACAGCTCTGCGCCGAGAACAACATGCAGGTCTGCTACCCGACCACCCCGGCGCAGTACTTTCACCTGCTGCGGCGTCAGGTCAAACAGGAGACGGCGCGACCGCTCGTCGTGATGACGCCGAAGTCGCTCCTGCGCCTGCCCGCGGCGACCTCCCCGGTCGCGGAATTGACTTCGGGCGGCTTCCAGCCCGTCATCGACGATCGAGAGATTCAGGACAGAAGCGCGGTGCGGAGGATCGTTTTGTGCTCGGGCAAGGTCTACTACGATCTCAACGCCGCGCGCCTGAAGACGGACGATCGGCGCGTCGCCATCATCCGGCTCGAACAGTTCTACCCGTTCCCCGAACGGCTCTTGCGCGAGATTTTCGCGAGCTACCCGAACGCCGCTCAGCTCGTCTGGGCGCAGGAGGAGGCGAAGAACATGGGCGGCTGGGCGTTCGTCGAGCCGCGCCTGATGAGCCTGCTCGGCGCTTGCGAGCGACCTTACTACGTCGGTCGCGACGCCTCTGCGAGCCCCGCCACCGGCTCCTACGCCGTCCACGAGATGGAGCAGCGCCGCCTCGTCGATCACGCGCTCACCACCGACGCGCCCGTCATCTCCGACGCCAGCACCGACAAGTACGCGGGGCAGGCGGAGGGATAAAAATTGCGGAATGCGGATTTCGGATTGCGGATTGAA
>JAIVJC010000201.1 GCA_020200235.1 Acidobacteriota bacterium
ATCTACAACGAGGCGCGCTCCACGCTCGCGCGCCTGAACCGCACCGCCGACGACATCAACGCCGTCACCGCCGACATCCGGGCGGGGCGCGGCACCGCCGGGAAACTTCTGACCGACGAGACGCTCTACAACGACACCCGCGCGGCCATCGCGCGCTTCAACAACACCGCCGAGCGCGTCGACAACATCGTCGCCAGCGTCCAGCGCGGCGAGGGGACGGCCGGGAAGCTCCTCTACGACGACAAGCTCTACAACAACGTCAACCAGCTCTCCTCCGAGACCGTCAAGCTGATCTACGACTTCCGCCAGAACCCGAAGAAGTACCTGACCATCAAGTTCTCGATCTTCTAGCAAGCGAGGGAGTGTTAGCGAACAATAAAGTTCTTACCAAACAAATAAAGTCCGATTGAGATACTCATCTCGGCGGTCTTCGCCATGTCTTACCGGCAGCGCGTGCAGGTCAAAGCCCAGCAAGTGAGGGAACGGAAAGAGGCCGAGGATGCTGGCGGAGCCCAAGGGTCCAGGTTGTCCGGCAAGCCAGAGTCAAACGCTGGTGGCACTGTAACAGAATTCATCTGGCAGGAACACGGCGACTCAAACAGTCACATCTCACACGCCCCAGTGCTACCTGATCCCGCTAGTCGCCCGCGCGAGGTTAAGGTCTTCGTCAGTTATAGCCACCAAGACGAAAAGTTCTTAGGGCAGCGATCACTTCCCGGCGCGTTGAAGGGACTCGAATCCGAGGGCGTCGAGTTCTGGAGCGACCGAGCTATCACCGCCGGGAATAAGTGGGACAACGAGATAAAGAGAAGTATCTCTACATCGCACATCGCTCTCGTCCTTGTCAGCCAATCATTCCTTGATTCGCCGTACTGTCAGGACACAGAGATTAAGATGTTTCTGGCGGAGGCTGAAAGCCGCAGACTGGTTATTTTCCCGGTTATGTTGTTGCGATGCGAATGGGAACGACACGATTGGCTTCGGGATCGCCAATTCCTGCCGGGAGGGGGTAAGAATATAGAGGAGCACTTTACAAATGCAGGTAAGCGTCGGGGCATCTTCCATGAAATCCGACAGCACCTACGAACGCAGATCGAAGAGCGTCGCGCCCACCTTCTTCCGCAAGATTTGTAGGTCGTTTAGGGAAGAACATTATTGTTCACCCATTTCTCTGTCCCACTTTTGGTAACGGCTAAAAGCGTCTTCCTTTGAAAGCTTGTTGAAGAACTCAAACGGCACAGAAGAACCATGAGCATTTTAGAACCCATACAGGAATTATCAAAATGGATGCTTGATACAGGCTTCCGTTACGGCGTCAAAAAAATGGCGAGGATACCTCTCGCTATAGCTCAGTCAGCCAAGTTAATGCGGCTCGTAACCTTAACGGGCATGGCTGTGCTTTCTTTAGCTTTTCTACTTGTCGTTGTTCATATCGTAAAAGTCTATGATACGATCCAAGAGAATGAAGCTCTCGCCAAAAGCATTGAACTCCATATTAATTCACAATTTTCAAATGCCATCAAAGTTGCCGAAGCCACAGAATGGCTAGTTAAGAGTAAGCGCCTAGTTGATAATGCCGAAAACAACGCGGAAGTTATACAAACATTACCATGGATTAAGTCTTCAGAGATAGCGGGCATAGCGTTACTCTCAGACAGGGGCTACAGTCTTTTGTATGGGAAGCTGGACGCAAGTTACAACTCTCCTGGCTGGGAAAGAATTCGGTGGGACCAGCTACGAAATAGAACTGCTACCGAATTAAAGGAAGTTGGTGAGCCTGTCACATTATTCTTAGGCATTGAACGCCTATTTCGTACAAAGCAAGAATTTAATCAGGGGCAGCAGTTGACGGGATCACTTGTCTTGTCCAGGGCATGGAAGAAAGATGATGATAGTTGGGATGGAGTGGTTATATTGTTGCCGGTCCAAAGCTTCAATCAACTCATGAGGCTTGGAGCCGATCAGTATAACTCAGGTAACTACGACTACATGGTCGATAACGATGGTTTTTTATTAACTCATCCCAGTCCATTCTTAATCTATGGGACTGATCCTAATGGTCGCGACCTGAGAGGGGCGTCAAGTTATCTTGAAGTGGGGAAGCTCCCGATTAACACTAGAGACTCTGATTGGATTGCCGGAAACGACATCATTAACAAAGCGTTCGGCTCAATGATGAGCCATCAACCGAAGACAGTCGTTTATAAAAATCTCCAAAATCAATCGAGGCTTACCAGTTTTCGTTTGGTGGAATTTGAAAGCGTCAAAGGTAAATCATTTGGAATCGTCGTGGGGCAGGGCTTATCTTATCTAGATTCCCTGAGCATCCCACTGATATTGAAAAGTTCAATACCATTATTCTCCATGCTCTGGATAATCGCAGGGATATACTCGATTTTAATGTCAATGTGGCTCGCGTTCGTTTCAAAGTTTAGATCACTCCACATGGATTTACTTGCTTGGTCCAGATTTATGAGTGCCGGCACCGCGAGTAAGCTAGGACTCATACCCATCCCTAAAGGAAACCTCGAAGACTATAATTTACGCAACATAGCAGCCATCGTCCTTTCACTTGGGTTGCACAACCTAAGTAAAAAGGAAAAGAACAACACACTCGAACTCTTGGCGAGACTGTCCGCGAGGCTACAGGATGATGGATGGATAACCCATATATGGAGCTTTCAAAGCGTCGTAGCCTGTCGCCCTTTAGCCGATCCGATCGGTGACGGTAAGCTGTACTTTTGGTCACCGATAAATGTGGCTGATTACCTCAGAAATTTAGAGGATTTTCAGTTATTTCAGATTCCTGCTGAAAGCTCAAATGTCGCAACGTATAGGGTGGTTTATGGAATCGGAGATTTGCATATCAAAGCTGGTCGCATCGGTACGATGCAGCGGGCGACAATTTCAGTCTTCGGTAACTCGATTTTAGACACAGTCCATTCAAACGAGGAACTTAACGCTTTTGATCCATCTTCCAATGGGGCTCTCATGTATCCGATTGAAGAGGCGATTGAGGCAGGCATTCAAATAGTGGGGGATAGGGTGACGGTCAACTCGCGAACTTACGCTAGATTACAATTGGGTAAAAAGCCCGGTTGACTTTCACGTTGATTTTGTTGATCCCTACTGCTTTTGCAGGAGAAATAAATGTCCTTTCAAAAATGTGTCATCATAGGGGCTAATGGAGGGTTTGGAGTACTTCTATCAAATTTGTTGTCTAATGCGGGGTATACCGTAAGTGGTATTGATCTTCAACCGGCATCTGTAGGCACCGCCAAGTTTTCGCGATATATTTCATCCGATATCATGAACATCTCTCCAGAGGCCGCAGCCCTCATTCAAGAATCAGAATGTATAATACTTAGTCTCCCCGAAGAAATTGCTCTTGAATGTTTTCCCAAGCTAGTCGAAACCTTGCCGCAGGGTAGCCTTCTCTTAGATATCCTATCGGTGAAATCAGCCATCGTTGCAAAAATGAAGGATGTCGAAAGACCCGTTGAGCTCCTGAGTCTTCATCCCATGTTTGCTCCTAAGATCGGATTTCAAGGGCAGAATGTAGTTGCCATTGAAGTTCGCTCCGGGCCTCTTTCCGCCAAAATTCTATCATTCATAAGAAACTGCGGGGCGCACGTCACTTTCATGAATGCTGACGAACATGATGTCAGCACAGCGGCAATTCAAGTCGCAACTCACGCTGCAATTATCTCTTTTGGTCTGACACTCTACAGTATGGACTACGACATAGAGATGGCAGCAGGGGTATCCACGCCCTTGCATCGCGCTATGCTTTCCCTCTTGGCTCGTATATTAGCCACTGATCCGGAGATTTACTGGCGCATTCAACTTAAACATCCCCTCTCGGCACGCACAAGAGATTCTCTAAAAGAGAGTTTGCTTAAGCTTGATAAGGTAGTTCTAAAGCACGATTTTGAGGAATTCAAGGGCTTGCTTGACTCTATAAGAGCGCGTATCTCGTCTGAGCAAGAAAAGCTCAACAGTTCCACTTACTGGTGAACTATATACTCGCTCAGCTTTCTTACCAGAAGAAGTACAGCCCCTCAATGGCTCTGTCAGCGATAATTGCACCCCTCAGCGGTGGTGCTCGCGCTCGTACTCGTCCGCCTCCAACTTCGTGCGGTGCACCGTGCCGTCGGGGTGTTCGGGCGGCGTGTAGATGGTGAAGAGTTTCAGCGTCTCGTTGCCCCTCGTGATGAAGTTGTGCCGCGTGCCCGCGGGGACGACGACGACGCTCCCGGCGCGCACGCTCCGGGTCGAGCCGCCGAGCACAGCCTCGCCCTCGCCGCCGACGAAGGCGAGCACCTGATCCACGTCGTCGTGCGTCTCCTCGCCGATCTCCTCGCCCGCCCTGATCGCCATCAGCACGAGCTGCGAGCGTTCGGTCGTGAAGAGCACGCGCCGGAAATCCTCGTTGCGCCGCGCCAGCTCCATCACGTCCTCCGAATAGAACTCCGCACCTTGCGTCTTCTTCCCTGCTTCCATCGTTTGAGTCCTCTTAGTGTCAATTCAAAGTAAAAACTGATGGCTGGCACTCTAACAGCGAGCCGATGTGAAACTGTTGCCGCCGGGTTACTTTTTCTGCACGAGCACTTGAAAACTCTCGCCCATCCCTGCGGGCAGGATCATCTCGCGCGCAGAGACGAGCAGCCACGCGCGCTCGCCTTCGCCCGCGGCGCGAGCCGCGAGGCTTTCGAGCTGTTCGAGGGCGCCGGCGCGCATCAGGAACCTGTCGAGCCTTTCGAGCGAGACGGTTTCGAGCCCCGCGTCGCGCCCGGCGCGTTCGAGCTGCGTCCAGTTGACGGTGGACGTGATGTCCTGCGCGCCGGGGCTCGCGAGCAGGTCTTCGCAGAAGCGGTGGGAGCGGAAGGCGCGGAGCGTCCCTTCGGGGCGCGCCTCACCATCATAAAGCTCTCGCGCGTTCGCGCCGTAATCGACGGTGACGACGTAGCCGCGCGAGATGCGCGACGCCGACGCGGCGATCCACTCTTCGGCTTCGAGGTTCACTTCCGCCGACTGCCCCTCCGACAGCGAGACGCCGAGCCGCGCGAAGTGCTGCGCGAGCCGCGGCGTCGAAGGCTCGCGCTCCTCCCACGAGAAGTTCCCCGCCCCGTCGAGCCCGACGCACAGCTCGCGCAGCCGCCCGCCCCTCACGCGGACGCGGTGCACGGGCAGCGCGTCGATCAACTCGTTCGAGAACACGACCCCCTCGCACGGCTGCGCGTCCCGCTCCCCGTTACCACGAAACTCCACGCGGTCGGCGAACGGGGAGAGACGCGCGGCGATGCTCTCGCGCGATGATTCGCCGATCTCGTCGATGACGTAGCGCGTCGCGTCGAAGACGCGCGGGTGCTCGCGCCGCAAAGTGTCGAGCGCGACGCTGGCGAAATCGCCCGCGCCCGCGCCCGCTTCGCGGATCGTCCAGCGTGCGGGGGAGCCGAGTATCTCGTGGAGCGCGGCGAAGTGGCGCGCGAAGGTGGCGGCGAAGAGGGGCGTGCGTTCGGGGCTCGTGCGGTAGTCGCCCGCGCGACCCCAGCGATCGATCTCGGCGCGGCGGTAGTAGCCCTCGCGCTCGTCGTAGAGCGCGGCAGCCATCCAGTCGCGGAAGGTCAACGCGCCCTCGCGCACGATCCTCTCGCGGAGGCGTTCCGCGAGCGGCTGATCTTTCTGAAGAATCAGGTCGCCGGTGTGCATTGGCGCGCATCCGTCGGCGGCTGACGGCGGGAACGTCTCGTGGTCGCGGCGCGGGCTCTCAGCGCCCGCGCGCTTCGCCCTCGTCCCTGAGCAGGCGCGTCGTGTGATCCGTCACGCTCGCGGGCGGCGCGATCTCGGCGGTGTCCTGCCGCGGCAGGAACGGGGCGCGCGGGGGGACGAACTCGCCGGGCGGGAGAGCAGTGCCACGCACACCCGGACTGAACTGTGCGCCCGCGGCGTGTTGCGCGTAGGGCGGGGGCGCGAGCTGCTGGGGGGCTGGCAACTTGTCCTCGAACAGGAGCGCGTAGATCACGCGGAACAGACCGGCGAAGAAGATCATCAGGCTGATGGCAACGACTTCGACGGGACCGTCCGTCGCCCCGATCAGGATACCCAGTAACGTCGTCACGATCACCCCGAAGAACAGCAG
>JAIVJC010000079.1 GCA_020200235.1 Acidobacteriota bacterium
GGCTCGCCCGCCCTAAGCACCTCGCGCCCCGAAGCGAAGAGCGCGTCGGTGGCGTAACGTTGGAGCCGCCCGATCTCGATGGGCTTCTGCATCAGCGTCTTCTCGACGCACGCGCCCTCGCACAGAGCCTCGACGGGGCAGACGCGCGCGCAGGTCGCGCCGATCGGGTTGGCGTCGAAGATGACGCGCGCCGAGCCGGTGAGGTTGCCGCTCGCGATCTTCTTGATGAAGGAGGGCACGTCGATGTGCGTCGGGCAGGCGCGCGTGCAGGGGGCGTCGTAGCAGTAGACGCAGCGGTTGGATTCCAGGATCGCCTCGGCTTGCGAGAGCGGCGGCGCGATCTCACGGAAGTTGCGCTCGATCTCGGCGGGCTCGATCAGCGTGCGTGGTTGTGTGGACATAGTTTGATGGCGGGGCGTCGCGGCGCGTGCGCGCTCGGGCTCGAACTTTAGACTTCGGCGTCGGCTTCGATCTCGACGAGCATCCGCTCGTCGATGAGGCGCGAGATTTCGATCATCGAAGTGGCGGGCATCACCCCGCGGAAGAACTCGCCGTGCGCCCGCCCGTACTCCTCCCAGCGCGAGATGTCCGTGACGAACATCCTCGTGCGGACGACGTGCTCAAGCCCCGCGCCTAGCTGAGCGAGCGCACGCTCGATGTTCCTGATCGCCTGCACCGCCTGCGCGTAGGCGTCGCCGACGCCGACGATCTCGCCGCGCTCGTCGGTCGCGGTCGTGCCCGTCACGTAGACGCGATCCCCGACGCGCACCGCGCGCGAGTAGCCGACAATCGGCTCCCACTTCGTTCCCGTCGAGACGCGCTGCCGCTCTCTCATCGTCAGGCTCAAGCTCCGCGTTTCAGTCGGCGACGAGCGAGCCGTAGGTGTCGGGTCTGCGGTCGCGGAAGAACTGCCAGGTGTTTCTGACCTCGCGGATCATGTCGAGGTCGAGATCGGCGACGACGAGTGCGTCCCGGTCGCGCGGCGCCTCGGCGACGATCTTGCCGCGCGGGTCGCAGAAGTAGCTCTGCCCGTAAAACTCGCCGATGTTCCACGGCTGCTCGTAGCCGACGCGGTTGATCGCGCCGATGAAGTAGCCGTTGGCGACGGCGTGCGCGGGCTGTTCGAGCTTCCACAAATATTCCGAGAGCCCCGCGACGGTCGCCGAAGGGTTGAAGACGATCTCCGCGCCGTTGAGTCCTAACGCGCGCGCGCCTTCGGGGAAGTGGCGGTCGTAGCAGATGTAGACGCCGACGCGCGCGTAAGCCGTGTCGAAGCACGGGTAGCCGAGGTTGCCGGGGCGGAAGTAGAACTTCTCCCAGAAGCCGGGGTTGACGTGCGGGATGTGGTTCTTGCGGTACTTGCCCAGATACTTGCCGTCGGCGTCGATGACCGCCGCGGTGTTGTAGTAGATGCCTGCGATCTCTTCCTCGTAGATGGGCACGATGATCACCATCGAGTGCTTCTTCGCCACTTCCTGCATGAGCCGGACGGTCGGGCCTTCGGGGATGCGCTCGACCGCCTCGTACCAGCGCGTCTGCTGCTCGGCGCAGAAGTAGGGCGTTGTGAAGACCTCCTGCATGCAGAGAATCTTCACGCCCTGTTTCGCCGCGTCCTCGATCAAAGCGAGGTGCTTCTCGACGTTGGCGCGCTTGATCTCCTCGATCGAGCCGTCCGTCGCGGCGGCGTTCGTCGCCTGGATGAGGCCGCATTTAACCGTTCTTGACATGACTCGCTTGATCCTCCCTGACGCTTTCGTGTCCGTTCATCAGCACGTAATAGATGGCGAAGCCCAACGCGAAGGTGACGAACCACGCGTAGGTGTAGAGCTGGTCGAATAAGACGGGGGCGGCGACCTGACCGCCGGGCGTGGTCGCGGCGCGCAGGAAGCCGGGCACGACGGGGGCGACCGCCCCGGCGAGCGCGGCGATGGCGCGCCAGTTAAACCCTCTGTCGTAGGAGTAGCGGCCGCGCGGCTGGAACAGATCATAGAGGTCGAGCCGGCGGCGGCGCAAGACCCAGTAGTCGCAGATCAGTATGCCAGCAATCGCCCCCATCAGCCCCGAATAGCCGATGAGCCAGGTGAAGATGTAGGCGCCCGCCGACGCCATCAGCTTCCAGGGCATCATCAGGACGCCGATGAGCGCCGTGATGAGGCCGCCCGTGACGTAGGAGATCAGCCGCGGGTTGAGGTTCGAAAAGTCGTTCGACGGCGAGACGACGTTGGCGGCCATGTTGGTCGTCAGTTGCGCGGCGAAGATGACGATCATGGCGAAGAGGATGACGGCGACGCTGTCGAAGCGCTGCATCAGCTCGACCGGGTTCGGGATCGCCACACCGTAGATGAGCACTGTCGCGCTCGTCACCGCCACGCCGATGAAGGCGAAGGCGGTCATCGTCAGCGGCAGGCCCAGGGCCTGGCCGAGCATCTGCGAGCGCTGTGAGCGCGCGTAGCGCGTGAAGTCCGGGATGTTGAGCGAGAGCGTCGCCCAGTAGCCGACCGAAGCCGTGAGCGCGCCGGGGAAGATCGACCAGAAGTTGTGGTGCTGCTTCTGCATCGCGCTCGACTCCGAGAGCACGCGCCCCAGCCCGCCCGCCTTCCACGCCGCCCAGGCGAGCAGCGCCAGCCCACCTCCGAGCAGCAGCGGCGCGGACCACGTCTCCAGGTGCTTGATGCCCTCGACGCCCTTCAGGATGATGAAGACCTGTATGCCCCAGAAGAGGAAGAAGGCGATCCAGGTGTGCAGCGCGACGCCGAGCAGCCCCGCGCCGCCGAAGAGGGTGTGCCACCCCCCCACATCTTGCCGAACAGCGCGTCGAGCGCCTGACCGCCGATCCATGTCTGGATGCCGAACCAGCCGCAGGCGACCACCGCGCGCAGGATGGCGGGCACGTTCGCGCCGCGCACGCCGAACGAGGCGCGGCATAGCACGGGGAAGGAGACGCCGTACTTCGTGCCGGAGTGCGCGTTCAGGATCATCGGGATGAGGACGATGGTGTTGCCGAGCAGGATGGTGATCATCGCCTGCCACCAGTTCATGCCCGCCTCGATGAAGCCGCCCGCGAGCGTGTAGGTCGTGATGACGACGCTCATCCCGATCCACAGGGCGGCGATGTTCCACGTCGTCCAGGTGCGCTCGCGGATCGTGGTGGGCGCGAGGTCGCGGTTCCACAGGGGGCTCCCCGACACGTCCGCGCGCAGTTCCTCGAAGTCGCGCTGTGTGGCGGCGTTGTCGCTCGCGTTGACTGTCTCTGTTGCCATGGAGGGGAAGTGGGGTGCGCCCGGCCCCCGTGCGCCGTGCCTGATCGTTAGAGCAACTCGAAGCGGACGGTGACGCGCGCCGTCACCTTGATCTGGCCGAGCGAGAGCGTGCCTTCGGAGGCGGGGGCCTCGCTCCCGCTCATCTCGATGATGTTCTGCACGTTCGGCGCGTAGTAGCCGCGGGTCGGCGCGGTCGTCTCCTCGATCGAGTAAGCCTTGCCGATCCGTTGCCCGATCTCGGCGGTGAGCGCGGTCGCCTTCTCCTGCGCGGCGCGGATGGCTGAGGCGCGCGCCTGGTCGCGGTACTTGCGCAGCTGCGAGGTCTGGAAGCGGACGCCGTTGACGCGCGTGATGCCCGACTCGAGTATCTCCGAGAGCAACTCCTCGGCGCGCGTCACGTCGCGCAGCGTGAAGACCAAGTCCTTCCTCACCGAGTAGCCGATGAAGAGGCGGCTCTCGTCGTTCCCGCGGTAGCGCGGCTCCAGCTTGATGTAGTCGGTCTGCACGTCCTTCGGGTCGACTTTGAAGCGGCGCGTCAGGTCGATCAGCTTTTTGAGCCGCTCGTCCGACTGCGCCTTCGCCAGCCGTAGCTCCTTGTTGAGGGTCTGCACGGTGAGATCGAAGACGACCTCGTCGGGCACGACCAACACCTCTGCCTCGCCCGTGACCGTAATCAGGCGCGGCTCCGGCTTGTCGTCAGCCGCGGCGTGCGGCGCGAGGGCGAGGAGGAGGGCGGCGACGTTGAGCAGGGCTTTAAGTTTCATCTTCAATCCTTTCACGCATGTCGGATGAACGGGTCGGCTCTCAGAGGGGCACGCCCGGAAGCAACGAGTCAGCGCGCTCACTTGATCGGCGGCTCGATCCTGATGTCGGAGTTGTAGTCCGACACGGTCATCTCGGTCTTGGTCTTGACGCCCCCGTACTCGCTCTCCGACACGCTCTTGCGCGGCATCCCGTCGGCGACGGCGACCCACGACTTGGCGTGGGTCTTCATGTTCATCCCCATGGCGTTGTTGATCGTGTATTCGTAAACGAGCATCGGCGCGCCGCCCAGCGTGTCCGCCCCGACGAATTTAATGTCCGAAGCCTTCGTCAGCTCCTCGATGAACTTCGGATCGCGGAAGGAGCTGATCATCTTGCTCATGTCCACGGGGAAGCGCGTCCACGCGCCCGCGTTCATCTTCATGAAAGAGTCCTTGCCGACGATGACGTACTCCAGCGCGGTGTCGCGCCCGCCCGCCTGCGAGCGCGTGACCATGTGGTAGCGGTCCGGCGCGACGTACTCGATCACCGTCGCGCTCGTCGTCCCGTTAGAGGCTGAGTTCTTGACGTTGGCGCGGTATGACCTGGCGTCGAGCTGCGCGCGCGTCGCCTTCATCATCACGTCGAGCGGCTTGTCGCTCGCGGAGACGACGCCCGCGCCCGCGGTCGCGCCCGAACCGGCTGCGTTCGGGGACACGTTCGCCGCGCCGCCGCCTCCCGTGCCGGGGTTAGAACTACACGCCGCCATCGCGGACAGCAGCGCGCAGAGCGCGGCGGCTTGAATCTTCATCTTCTGGTTCATTCGACCATGCCTTTCGCGTCGAGCCTCGCCTGATCGCGACTCGTCGCCGTGCCTCTTAATTGCTAACAGCTAACAGCTAACAGCTAACAGCTCTCCTCACATCGAGACGCACGTGCCGCGCTTGAGGAACTGACCGTCGCCAGCCCTGCCCTTGAACTCGCCACCCTCGACGACGACGCGACCGCGCGAGAGAACGGTCTCGACCACGCCTTTGACGGTCTTGCCCTCGTAGGCGCTGTAGTCGGCGTTCATGTGCTGGGTCTTGACTGAGAAGGTTTGCTCCCTGTCGGGGTCGAAGATGACGATGTCGGCGTCGGAGCCGACGGCGATCGTCCCTTTGCGCGGGAAGAGCCCGAACATCTTCGCGGCGGCGGTCGAAGTCAGCTCGACGAAGCGGTTGAGCGAGATGCGCTGCTCCACGACGCCGCCGTTGTAGATCAGAGCCATGCGGTTCTCGACGCCCGGCGCGCCGTTCGGGATCTTCGAGAAGTCGTCGCGCCCCAGCTCCTTCTGCTCCTTCATGCAGAAGGGGCAGTGATCGGTCGAGATCACCTGCAGGTCGTCCGACTTCAAACCCTTCCACAGCTCCTGCTGGTTCCACTTCTCGCGCAGAGGGGGCGTCATCACGTACTTCGCGCCCTCGAACCCCTCGCCGTAATCGTCAATCGAGAGGAACAGGTACTGCGGGCACGTCTCGGCGAACGCGGGCAGTCCCCGGTCGCGCGCCTCGCGCACTTGATTCAAAGCGTCGGCGCAACTCAGGTGCACGATGTAGACGGGCGACTCCGCCATCTCCGCGATCCGTATGGCGCGGTGGACGCCCTCGGCTTCGGCGACCGTCGGGCGCGTCAGCGCGTGGTACTTCGGCGCGGTGCGACCCTCTGCCAGCGCGCGCTTGATGATCTCGTTGATGACGATGCCGTTCTCGGCGTGCATGCAGATGAGACCGCCGCGCGCGCCCGCGGCGCTCATCGCGCGGAAGATCGTCGCGTCGTCGGCGAGGAAGACACCGGGGTACGCCATGAACAGCTTGAACGAGGTCACGCCCTCGTCCATCGCCTTGTATAGCTCCGGCACGCGCTCCGTTTCGAGGTCTGTCACGATGAGGTGGAAGCCGTAATCGATCGCCGCCTTGCCTTCAGCCTTCGCGTGCCAGTTGTCGAGCCCCTGACGCAGAGCCTCGCCCTTGTACTGCACGGCGAAGTCGATGATCGTCGTCGTCCCGCCGTGCGCGGCGGCGATGGTGCCGGTGCGGAAATCGTCGGACGATTGCGTCCCGCCGAACGGCAGCTCCATGTGCGTGTGCGGATCGATCCCTGACGGATACGACCTCGCCGTCGACGAGCACGTCCGCCCTGTAATCATCCACGGCGGTGACGACGCGACCGTTACGAATGAGAACTTTCATTCATCAACTCCGGCTCTTTGTGCTTCTGCCTTTTCTTCGGATTCAACGCTGGCTGCTGAATCATCATCGGACGTTTTCGATTGACCAGCTCGCTCTTTAACGGGTTTAGCCCGAAGTGATTTCGTCGCAGCCTTGGTGATTTTCTTTCTCGCTTGGTCAAACTTCTCGCCTTCTACCACCTCACGTTTCAAAACCTCTTGCATGAGAACAGACTTAATCTGCTCAGTATCAACCTTCACGTCAGGTGATAACCGTCTTAACTCGCGCCTCATCACATCAAGAATGGGCTGGCTCACGACCATTGCGCCGATGAAGAATCGACTGAGAGCTTGCTGTTGCGTATGAAACTCACCAAGAGCCGATCTCAACCAACCTTCTCGTGTCAACGTGTATAAGAGATCGATGTCGCTGGATTTCTTGGCGGCTAATTGTGAGAAGTTAATTTCGAGAACAAGCTCGTTGCCGATTGGCTTCGCGAATGTAACTTTGTAGATTCGCCATGTTTCGCCATTAGTAAGGATTACCCAGTCAGTGCCTTGATTTGCTGAGTAATCGACGGCTTGCTTGGTATGAGCCTCTTTCAACTCTGTGCCGATGGATTTTACTTCAATCAAGAATTCGATTGCCCCATCGAGCTTAATTGCCAGATCGCACCACGTCCCGCGGATTGAGGTCTCAGAGGTGATTTCGGAATATTTGTCGTATCCGAATACTTCCGAAAGCATATCCGTCACGATGATTACAGTATCGGATTCCCCAACATCTCTTGACTTAGCAGAGGCAAGGATTGGTTGAAATCGCTTGATCCCAGCCGCCAGTCTCTCTGCGACCTTGTTCGGCACTTGAGGCATGTGAGGTCTCCTTTTCAAAATCATACTGTCGCAAAACCGGCGTCCAAAGCGGCGATCAACTCGTCAACGTGCTCCTTCGTCGAGTTAAGCATCATGCCGGTGCGGATGACGTTGCCGTAGAGTCCGCCCTTGCCGATGAGGACGCAGCGCTCTATGGC
>JAIVJC010000009.1 GCA_020200235.1 Acidobacteriota bacterium
CTGTGGTACAACGCGCCGCCCGCGGACGTCTTCATGGGCGACGTGGGCAGCCTCGCCATCGGCGGCGCGATCGGCACGATCGGCGTTTTGACGAAGCAGGAGTTCATCCTGGTTCTGGTCGGCGGCGTGTTCGTCCTCGAAGCGGTGTCGGTGATGATGCAGGTCTCCTTCTTCAAGATGACGAAGTGGCGCACGGGGAAGGGGCGGCGGCTCTTCGAGATGACGCCGCTGCACCACCACTTCGAGATGCGCGACTGGAAGGAGTCGAAGATCGTCTTCCGGTTCCTGATCCTGGCGATCCTGTTCGCGCTGCTGAGCCTCTCGACTCTGAAGCTGCGCTAGGGGGTCGGCGAGAAGTTTTTAAGATATGGGATTTAAGATTTCGATTTAACACGCCGGATGGAACTGAGCGGCAAAAAGGTTCTGGTCGTGGGGGCGGGGTTGAGCGGCGCGGCTGCCGCGAGGTTTCTCGCCGCGCGCGGCGCGGTGGTCGCCTTGAACGACCGCAAGCCGCTCGAAGAGTGGTCTGACGAGGCGCGGTCTTTGAAAGACGAGGGCGTCGGGCTCCTCGCGGGCGACGCTCCCGTGTGGCTGCTCGATCAGATCGAGCTCGTCGTCCTGAGCCCCGGCGTGCCGACGAAATCTATCCCGGTGCGCTACTGCGAGCGCGCGGGCGCGGAAGTGATCGGCGAGGTCGAGCTGGCGGCGCGTCACTTGCGCGGCCGCCTCGTCGCCATCACGGGCACGAACGGGAAGACGACGACGACGACGCTCGTCGGCGAGTTGTTGCAAGGCGCGGGGCTCGACGCGCAGGTCGGCGGCAACATCGGCACCCCGCTCACCTCCCTCGTCGAGTCTTCGGCGGACGACGGCTGGACGGTCGTCGAAGTGTCGAGCTACCAGTTGGAGACGATCCGGGATTTCCACCCGCAGGTGGCGATAGTTTTGAACCTGATGCCCGACCACATGGATCGCTACGAGACGCTGACGGACTACGCCGCGGCGAAGCACAACGTCTTCCGCAACCAGACGGAGGGCGACATCGCGATCCTGAACGCCGACGACGAGATTATTTCGTCGTGGGCTTCGGGCTTGAACGCGCACGTGACGCTCTTCAGCGTCCGGCGCGAGCTGGAAGACGGTCTCTTCCTCCGCGCCGGTCGAGAGATCGTCTCGCGCACGCGCGACGGCGAGAAGGTTCTGCTCGCGCGCGAGGAGATACCCTTGCGCGGTCTGCACAACGTCGAGAACGTGATGGCGGCGCTCGCCGCGGGTCTCGCGTGCGGCGCCGATCCCGGGTCGATGCGCGAGACGGTTAAAAACTTCCAGCCCGTCGAGCACCGCCTGGAGTTCGTCGCCGAAATAGACGGCGTGAAGTTTTACAACGACTCGAAGGCGACGAACGTGGACGCGGCGGTCAAAGCCTTCGAGGCTTTCGCGGACGAGCCCGGTCGCGTCGTCCTCATCCTCGGCGGGCGCGGCAAGAACGCGCCCTACGCGCCGCTCGCGCCGCTGGTCGAGAGAAAGGCGCGCGCCCTCGTCACGGTCGGCGAGGACGCCGACCGCATCGAGGCTGAGTTGAAAGCCGTCGCGCCGACGATACATCGCGCGACCGACATGGCGGACGCCGTGCGCCGCGCGCGCATGAGCGCAAAGCCCGGCGACACAGTCCTGCTGGCGCCCGCCTGCGCCAGCTTCGACATGTTCGAGAGTTACGAGCACCGCGGGAGAGTATTCAAGGAGGCGGTCAACAAATTGCGGAATGCGGATTTCGGATTGCGGATTGAAGAGACGGAAGAGACCAACGCGCGCTGAGAAGGCGAACGCTCTTTTGTTTTCTAATCCGCAATCCGCAATCCGCAATCCGAAATTGAGAAATGGCTAAGAAATTACAAGCCGATGAGTGGTTGTTCGCGGCGACGGCGGCGCTGGCGCTGTTCGGCGTCGTGATGGTCTACAGCGCGTCCGCCGACATCTCGTTCCAACAGTTCGGGAGTCAGTATTACTACGTCAAGCGGCAGGCGGTGTGGACTATCGCGGGGCTCGCCCTGATGCTCGTCGCCGCGCAGGCGGACTATCGTGTGCTCAGCCGGCGCTTCATCGTCATCGGGCTGCTGATCACGACCGTCATCATGCTCGTCGCCGTCTTCGGCTTCCCGCCGGTCAACGGCGCGCGCCGTTGGATCAGGCTGCCGGGCGGCTTCACGTTCCAGCCATCGGAGTTCTCGAAGATCGTGCTGGCGATCTACCTCGCCAGGCTGTTGGAGCGGCGCGCGGGCGAGGAAGCGTCGTTCAAGCGGACGTTCGTGCCGTGCCTCGTGGTGACGGGCGTGCTCGCCGGGCTCGTCGCGAAGGAGCCCGATCTCGGCACGGCGATGATGCTCGGCGTGGTCTGCCTCGTGATGCTCTACACGGCGGGCGCGCGCCTCGCGCACCTCGGGATGCTCGGCGGGCTGGGCTTGGCGGGCGTGGTCGGGATGCTCGTCACGTCGCCGTGGCGCATGGGTCGCATCTGGGCGTACCTCCACCCGTGGGACGACGCGCAGGGCAAGGGCTTTCAGGTCGTGCAGTCGCTGATCGCGGTCGGGTCGGGCGGCACCGACGGGCTCGGCTTCGCCGAAGGGAGGCAGAAGATGTTCTTCCTCCCCTTCGCGTACTCCGACTACATCTTCGCGGTCGTCGGCGAAGAACTCGGTTTGGTCGGCGCGCTGACGGTGCTCGCGGTCTTCGCGCTCTTCCTCTGGCGCGGCATCCGCGCTGTCAGGCGCGCGCCGGATCGTTTCGGGATGCTGCTGGGGATGGGCATCGTATCGGGGATCGTCGCGCAGGCCCTCTTTAACATGAGCGTGGTGCTGTCGCTCGTGCCGTCGAAGGGGATCCCTTTGCCGTTCATCTCCTACGGCGGCTCGTCGATGCTGCTGACGCTCGGCGCGGTCGGCGTGCTCTTGAACATCTCGCAGCAGGGGACCGAACAGTCGGTGCTGTTGCAGGAGAGAGCGTTCGCGCAGGCGGCGGACGCCGTCCGGGCGAAGTCGGAAGTGCGCCGTCGCCCGCCCGTCACGCAGACGTGGCGACCGGAGGGTCGTTAAAAGTAATGCGCGTGCTCTTCGCCGCGGGCGGGACGGGCGGTCACATCTACCCCGCGATCGCGGTGGCGAACGAGGTCGTGCGGCGCGACAAGGATTCGTCAGTCAGGTTCGTCGGCACGGCGCGCGGGCTGGAGACGAAGCTGGTGCCGCAGGCGGGGTTCGAACTTTCGCTCATTGAAAGCGCGGGGCTCATCAACATGGGTTGGGGCGCGCGACTGCGCGGGCTGAGCCTCCTGCCGAAAAGTTTTCTCGACGCGCGGCGGCTCATACGCGAGTTCCGACCCGACGCCGTGGTCGGCGCGGGCGGCTACGTCTCGGGTCCCGTCCTGATGACGGCGGCGCTGTTGCGGCGACCGACGCTCGTGATGGAGTCGAACGCCGTGCCGGGTTTCACGAACCGCAGGCTCGCGCGCTTCGTGGACGCGGCGGCGGTCTCCTTCGAGGCTTCCGTGCCTTACTTCAATGGTAAGGCGGTCGTCACCGGCAACCCCGTCCGCCGCGAGTTCTTTGACATCCCCGCTAGACGGCGCGACCCGTCGCGAGTTTCACTTCTGCTCTTCGGCGGCTCGCAGGGCGCGCGCGCGGTGAACGAGGCGATGATCGCCGCGCTCCCGCACCTGGAAAATTACCGGGGGCGGCTGAGTGTGACGCACCAGACCGGCAAGCTCGACTTCGAGCGCGTGCGCGACGCTTACGCGGCGGCGGGGTGGGCGGAGGACTCGCGGGTGCGCGAGTACATCGACGACATGATGAAGGAATTCGCCGACGCCGATCTGATCGTCTCGCGCGCGGGCGCGACGACCACCGCCGAGCTGATGGCGGCTGGCAAGACCGCCGTCATGGTGCCGCTCCCCGGTCAGATGGAGCAGCAGCGCAACGCCGAGGCGCTCCGCGACGCGGGCGCGGCGGCGATGGTCACGCAGGCGGAGCTGACGGGCGAACGGCTCGCCGGCGAGATCGCGAAGTTGATTGACGACCCCGAAGAGATCACGCGCCGCGAACGAGCCGCGCGGCGTCTGGCAAAACCCGACGCGGCGGCAGCCGCGGTTGACATGATCGAGAAGTTGATAGTTGTCCGTGGTCAGTAGTCCGTAGTCAGTTGCTCTTAGCTGACATGCGGCACATTGAAGACCACGTTCAACTACTGACCACGGACAACTGACCACTGACGTTTTATGTTTCGTCGAATCCAACACGTCCACCTCGTCGGCATCGGCGGCATCGGCATGTCGGGCATCGCCGAGGTGCTGTGTAATCTGGGCTTCCGCGTCTCGGGCTCGGATTTGAAGCGCTCGGGCGTGACCGACAGGCTCGTCTCGCTCGGCGTCGATTTCCGCGAAGGGCATCGCGCGGAGAACGTCGGCGACGCGCAGGTGGTCGTTCGCTCCACAGCCGTGCGCGACGACAACCCGGAGATCGTCGCGGCGCGCGAGCAGTCAGTCCCCGTCGTTCCGCGCGCCGAGATGCTCGCGGAGCTGATGCGACTAAAACTTTACACGGTCGCCGTCGCGGGCTCGCACGGGAAGACGACGACGACCTCGATGGTCGGGATGGTCTTGGGCAAGGGCGGGCTCGACCCGACGGTGGTGGTCGGCGGCGTCGTCGGCGCGTTCGGCTCGAACGCGCGTCTGGGGAAGAGCGATCTGATGGTCGTCGAGGCTGACGAGAGCGACCGCACGTTCCTGATGCTCGCGCCGACTTTCGCCGTCGTGACCAACATCGACCGCGAGCACATGGACTACTACGCCGACATGGAGGACATGCACGACTGCTTCACGAAGTTCGTCAACAAGGTGCCGTTCTACGGCGCGGCTGTCCTGTGCCTCGACGATCCGCACGTGCAGATGGTCATCCCGCACGTCAAGCGCCGCCGCATCACCTACGGCTTGAGCGCGCAGGCTGACATCTCGGCGCACGGCATCCGCTACGCCCAGTCGTTCGGCTCGACCTTCACGCTGCGCCGCGGCAGCGACGTGGTCGGCGACGTGACCTTGCGCGTGCCGGGCCTCCACAACATCTACAACGCGCTCGCCGCCATCGCCATCGGCTTCGAGCTGGACGTGGCGTTCGCCGAGATCGCCGAAGGGCTGCACGAGTTCACGGGCGTCAACCGGCGCTTCCAGACGAAGGGCGACGTGGGCGGCGTGCTGGTCGTCGACGACTACGCGCACCACCCGACCGAAATCCGCGCGACGCTCGCCGCGGCGAAGCTCAGTTCGGCGGGTCGCCGCATGGTGGTGCTGTTCCAGCCGCACCGCTACACGCGCACGAAGGATCAGATGGACGAGTTCGCGCGCTCCTTCAACAACGCCGACGTGCTTCTGATCTCTGACATCTACGCCGCGAGCGAAGACCCCATCGAGGGCATCTCGGCGGAGACCCTGACCGAGGCGGTCAAACGCTACGGGCACAAGAACGTCTTCTACGTCGGCAGCCTCGAGACGGCGGTCAAGGCGCTTTTGAGCGAGGCGCGACCCGGCGACATGGTCTTCACGCTCGGCGCGGGCAACGTCTCCGGCGCGGGCGAGCAGTTGGTCGAGCTGTTGAAGCGGAACGGGAAGGAAGGGAAATGATGAACGCGGAATGATGAATGATGAAGTAAAAACCTTTTGTCTTTCAGTTCATCGTTCATCGTTCATCATTCATCGTTGCTTGTGATGACTGAAGCGCAAAAAACTTTAGACCGCGAGACGCGCGACCGTCTGGTCGAAGAGATCGCCGCGCGCGTGGGCGTGCGCGCCGAGCGCGGTCGCCGCTTCGCGGAGCTGACGAGCTTGCGCGTCGGGGGGGAGATCGACTGGGTCGTCGTGCCGGAGACCGAGGAGCAGGCGGCGCGGGTCGCGGGCGCGCTCGACGAGGCGAACGTGCCTTGGCGCGTGCTCGGCGCGGGCAGCAACGTGCTCGCCGACGACGAGCGGCACGGCTACGTCGTCCTGACGATGCGCGAGGTGAAGGGCGGGGCGCGGTTCGACGGCGAAAAAGTTTCCGTCAGCGCGGGCTACTCTCTGCCGCGCCTGTGCGTGGACGCGGCGCGGCAGGGCTTGTCGGGGATCGAGGGCTTGAACGGGATTCCGGGGACGGTCGGCGGCGCGCTGTGGATGAACGCGGGCGCGTTCGGTCACGAGATCGGCAACGTCGTCGAGTCGGTGCGCGCCGCGCGCGGCGGCGAGGTCGTCGAAGTGCCGGGCACGCAGATCAAGTGGGACTACCGCCACACCTCCTTCCGCGACGGCGAGCTGCTGCTCGGGGCGACGCTGCGCCTCGTCGCGGACGACGCGGAGAAGATCGCGGCGCGGATGGAGGAGTCGAAGCGGCGGCGGATGGAGACGCAGCCGCACGGCTCGCGCAGCGCGGGCTGCTTCTTCAAGAACCCTCCGGGCTCAGGCTTGAGCACGGGCAGGATGATCGACGAGATGGGCATGAAGGGCGAGCGTCGCGGCGGCGCGCAGGTCTCGCCCGTCCACGCGAACTTTATCGTCACGGAAGGCAAGGACGCGCGCGCCGCCGACGCCCTCGCCCTCGCCGAAGAGATACGCGAGCGCATCCGGCGCGAGCGCGGCATCGAGTTGGAGTACGAGGTCGAGCTGTGGCGCGGCGGCGCGCCGGACGCCGAGACGGCTGACGCGACGCAAAAGGGCGGCGCGGCGGACGAGGCGGCGAAAGAGGATTAGCGATGTTGAAAGAGCAAGTCATTTCAGCGAGGGGCGGCGGCAGCGGCGGCACGGGGCGAGGCGGCAGGGGCGGCGGGGACGACCGTGTCATCGTCGTGACGACCGAGGGTCGCGCCGGGAAGATCACGCAGAGACCTTCGGCTCGGCGCGACGCCGGCAAGGCGAAGGGCGCGGCGGCGCAGCGCGCGAAGTCGAAGCGCGGCTCCTGGCGCAAGGCTCTCGCGTGGACCCCGGCGGTCGCGAAGGTGCTCGTCGCCGTGTGTGCCGGGCTCGTCCTCTTCAAAGGCTACCGCGCGGCGGCTTCGTCCACGTTCTTCGAGGTGCGTTCGGTGGACGTGAGCGGCGTCTCGCAGGCTTCCGAAGATCAGATCAAGCAGATCGTCCGCCGCGGCGCGGCGGCGGGCGTGTGGAAGACCGACCTCGCGGCTTTGAGCGCGGAGATCGAGCGGCAGCCGTGGGTGCGGACGGCGGTCGTCACGCGCGTCCTGCCTTCGGGCTTGCGCGTGCGCATCTCCGAGCGCGTCCCGCGCGTCGTGGTCCGCACCACGGCGGGGCACTTCGTGTGGGTTGACGACGACGGCGTCGCGGTCGGCTCCTTGACGCCCGCGCAGCAGCACCCGACGTTCTTCATGCGCGGCTTCGACGAGTCGGGCACGGACGCGGCGCGCGCGGAGAACCGCGAGCGCGTGAAGACCTTCATGGCGCTCGCGGGCGAGTGGGAGGCTGCCGGCTTGGCGGCGCGCGTGAGCGAGTTGAACCTCGACGACCTGCGCGACGTGCGCGCGCAACTCGCGGGCGACGACTCGCAGATCGAAGTGCGACTCGGCAAAGAGGACTGGACGAAACGCCTGAGCCAGGCTCTCGGCAAGCTCGACGAGCAGCGGCAGACGCCGCGCGGCGCGCTCATCACCTACATCGACATGACGCAGGGCAGGCGCGCCGTCTTCGGCTTCAACCCGCACGCGCAGTCGCCCGCCGCCGGCGAGACCGGAGCGGCGGGCGAGTCTTCAGTCAACGCGTTGACGACGAACGCGAGCCTGACGAGTGCGGACGCCGTCGCGCCGGCGCGACGCACGCCGGACGACTCGAAGGGCGCGGCGGGCGCGAAAACGGAAGCGCGCGCGGCGAAGCCGGACGCGAAGAAGTCCGACCCGAAGAAGTCGGAGAAGAAAGAGAAGTCGCGCGGCGGCGCGCAGTCGGCGGTGCAGTCGCGCACGGGATCGGAGCGGCCGCGGCGCGTGACGAAGAGCGGGTGACGGCGGTCGGGCGAAGTGGGGCGGATTAAAAACCCCAACCGTTTCGGAGGAGGGCGAGGCACAGGATGGCGAAACGCGGGACTCACACGGTGGGCTTGAGCATCGGCACGAGCCGCGTGACGTGCATCATCGGCGAGCCGGGCGACTCGGGCGCGTGCGAGATCGTCGGCATCGGCGAGGCTGAGGCGCGCGGGCTTCGCAAGGGCGTCATCGTCAACCCGGAGAACGCCGTCGAGGCGATCCGCCACGCCGTCGAGTCGGCGGAGCGCATGAGCGGGCTCGAAGCGGGCGAGGTCACGATCAACCTCGCGGGCTCGCACATCATGGGCTTCAACGGTCAGGCGATAGTCGCCGTCTCGGGGCGCGACCGCGAGATCAGCTCCGACGACGTGCGCCGCGCCATCGACTCCGCCTGCGCGATCCAACTGCCCGCCGGGAGGGAAATAGTCGATCGGCTCCCGCAGGAGTTCATCGTCGACGATCAGGACGGCATCAACGACCCCGTCGGCATGATCGGCGCGAGATTAGCCGTCAAAGTCCACATCGTGACGAGCCCCGTCACGGCGCGGCAGAACGCGATCAACGCGGTCAACCGCGCCGGGCTCGTCGTCTCCGACATGGTGCTCGATCAGCTCGCGTCCGCCGAGGCGTCGCTCACCGACGAGGACAAGGAGTTCGGCTCGGCGGTGGTGGACATCGGCGCGGAGACGACCGGCTTAGTCATCTACCAGCGCGGCGCGGTGCAGCACACGGCGGTCTTCGCGCTCGGCGGCTCGCACTTCACGAACGACATCGCGTTCGGCTTGCGCACGCCGATCCCCGAAGCCGAGAAGATCAAGCGCGCGGTCGGCTACGCCTCGAGCGCGGGGCTGGGCGAGATAGAGCGCGGCGAGCTGGTCGAAGTCCCTTCGGTGGGCGGGCGCGCGCCGCGGCAGCTCTCGCGGCAGATACTCTGCGACATCCTCCAGCCGCGCGCGGAGGAGGTTCTGATGCACGTCGCCGACGAGATACGCGAGTCGGGATGGGAGCGGCAGCTCTCGTCGGGCGTGATCGTGACGGGCGGCGGCGCGCTCCTGGGCGGGATGGTCGAAGTCGCGGAGCAGGTCTTCGACGCGCCGGTGCGCGTCGGCTACCCGGAGAGGGATCGCTTCGGCGGTCTCGTCGAGGACGTGCAGTCGCCGGCGTGGACTGCCGCCGCGGGGCTCTCGCTCGTCGCGCAGCGCGCGCAGGCGAGCGAAGCGCGCGCGGCGGCGGGCAAACGCGGGGCGGCGGGGGGCTTGGGGGCGTTCGTCACGAAATTTCGTGATCGTTTCAGTGGTATTTTCTGAGAAGATGTTGTATGCTGCCGCGCCAGCCGGCACAAGATGTTGTCCGCAATATATTGGTGTCACCGGCGCGCGTAGCCCAAAATAACCGCGATGCGCTTTCCACAAGCGGCGGGCGTAAACAGAAATGAAAGGACTCAGGATCACATGACACCGGAAAGCCGTGAGCCGGGCAGCAAGCTCAACTTCTACATCGACGACGAGCCGCCGATGACGGGAGCGCGCATAAAAGTGATCGGCGTGGGCGGCGGCGGGGGCAACGCCGTCAACCGCATGATCGAAGCCGGGATCGAGGGCATCGACTTCCTCGTCGCGAACACCGACCTGCAGGCGCTGAAACGCTCGCGCGCGCCGATCAAGATTCAGCTCGGCGGCAAGCTCACCAAGGGCTTGGGCGCGGGCGCGAACCCGGAGGTCGGTCGCAACGCCGCGCTCGAAGACACCGAGAAGATCATCGAGGCTCTGGAAGGCGCGGACATGGTCTTCGTCACGACGGGCTTGGGCGGCGGCACGGGCACGGGCGCCGCCCCGATCATCGCCTCGCTCGCCACCGAGCTGAACGCGCTGACGGTCGCCGTCGTCACGAAGCCCTTCCACTTCGAGGGCAAGCGGAGGATGGAGCAGTCCGAGCAGGGCTTGAGAGAGCTGCGGGAGTGCGTCGACACGGTCATCACGATCCCGAACGAGCGGCTGCTCGGCACGGTCGACCGCACCGTCTCGCTGCAGGACTCCTTCAAGCTCGCCGACGACGTGCTCCGCCAGGCGGTGCAGGGCATCAGCGATCTGATCACCGTGCCGGGCCTCATCAACCTCGACTTCGCCGACGTGAAGTCGATCATGCAGGGGATGGGGATGGCTCTGATGGGCGCGGGGCGCGCCTCGGGAGAGGATCGCGCCTTGAAGGCGACGCAGCAGGCGATCTCCTCGCCGCTGCTGGAGGAGGCGACCATCGAGGGCGCGAAGGGCGTGCTCATCAACATCACGGGCGGTCCCGATCTCACGCTCTACGAGGTGAACGAGGCGTCGTCAATCATCCGCGAGGCGGCGGACGTGAACGCCAACATCATCTTCGGCGCGGTCATCGACGAGTCGATGCGCGACGAGATGAAGATCACGGTCATCGCCACGGGCTTCGACAAGGAGGTCTCGGACACGGGCGTCATCACCAACTCCAGCACCCACCCGAACAACGCGTCGCGCTACATGGGGCGCGAAGAGCTGCCGTCGCGCGGCGGGGCGCAGGGGCGCGCCGACGATCTGGACGTGCCCGCGTTCATCCGCAAGAAGGCGGACTGAAGGGCAGGCAGGAAGCAGGAACCGGGAAGGGTGAAGCGACGGCTCACGTCGCTTCACCCGTCTTCTTTTGATCGCCCGCCGTCCGTCGGATTTCTGTTCACCATTCGTCCGTCACTTCGTCGTTTCATCGCCCGCCCGCCGCAGTCAGCCTTGCCAAACGCGGATCGCTCGTGTAGCATTGCGCCAATTCCTGACAGGATTGTAATTCAACAACGGAACGACCGTCCCCGTCTTTCGACACCGTCGCCTGCGCCGTAAGCAGGCTGCCATTACCAGCGCGCTCCCGTGTTCGACACGCCCTTTAGCATCCCGCGTTGAACCCGTCGTCGCCCGCGTGTGCGGCTTCCGTTGCGAGACAAAGTTGGAGGTAGGTGAAAGGTGAACCGCAAGCTAATACGACCCACACTGGCGGACGTGAAGAACCGCGAAGCCGTCGCGCCGGCTGGCGACAGAGACGCGGACGCGCCGCGCGAGCGCGAGCGTGACCGCGAGGGCTCGAGCCCCCGCGGCGTCGGCGGCGGCTACGCCCCGCGCCCCGGCGGCTCGTCGCACTCCAGGCCCGCGCCCCCGAGGGACGGCGGGATGATGTCGTCCTCGCGCGACGCGATCCAGAGCGGGCGCAAGCGCGTCCCGCCCGCGGAGACGAACGCCGAAATCTTCTACTACAAAAAACAGATGGACTCTCACACGCAGATGGTCATCGTACTGATGGACGGCGAGGAGATCGAGGGCACTATCGAGTGGTACGACCGCGCCGCGCTCAAGGTCAACCGCCGGGGCGCGCCCAACATCCTCCTCCTCAAGCACAACATCAAGTACATGTTCAAAGCCGAGGATCGCGACGGCGGCGGCGACTCCGGCGGCAAGAGCTAACCGACCCGTCCGAACTTCCGTTTCGGCGGCACGATGGGCGACCCGGCCGGGATCGGTCCCGAAGTCGTCCTGAAGGCGGTCGCGGAGGAGAGCGTGAGACGCGCCTGCGCGCCCGTCATCGTCGGCGACGCGCAACTGCTCGCGCACACCGCGCGCAAGCTCGACCTCCGGTGCGGCTACGAGATCGTCCGGCGCGGCGAGAGCCTGCCGGACGATCTGGACGAGCCCGTCATCTTCCACCTCGACAACATCCGCGACCGCGTCGAGCCCGGCGTCGAGTCGGGCGCGGCGGGTCGCGCGGCGGGCGAGTACATCGAGGCGGCGGTCGAGCTGTGCGCCTCGGGGCGCGTGGACGCGATCTCGACCGCGCCGATCAACAAGAAGGCGCTCTTCCTCGGCGGCTACAGCTTCCCCGGACACACCGAGTTCCTCGCGCACCTGACGGGCGCGCCGGAAGTCGCGATGGCGTTCGTCGCGGCGAACCTGCGCATCGTGCTCATCTCGACGCACGTGCCGCTGGCCGAGGCGATCCGGCTCGTGCGGCGCGATCTCATCGAGCGCGTGGTGAGGCTCACGGATCGCGAGCTGCGGAGGTGGGGCATCGACGAGCCGCGCATCGCGGTCGCCGCGCTGAACCCGCACGGCGCTGAAGGGGGGCTCTTCGGCGTCGAGGAGGCGGCCGAGATCGCCCCGGCGGTCGAGGCGTGCCGCGAGCGCGACCGCGTGGACGTGCGGGGACCCTTCCCGGCGGACACGGTTTTCCTGCGCGCCTCGCGCGGGGAGTTCGACGCGGTCGTCGCGTGCTACCACGATCAGGCGATGATCCCCGTCAAGTGCCTGTCGTTCGGCGAGGCGGTCAACGTCACGCTCGGCTTGCCTTTCATCCGCACCTCGGTCGATCATGGGACGGCGTTCGACATCGCCGGGCGGGGCGTCGCCGAGCATTCGAGCATGGTCGCCGCCATCGCCCTCGCCGCCGAGCTGGTGCGCACGGACGACGCGGGACGAACGGTTGAAGCAACCTGAGATTGCGGAATTCGGATTGCGGATTGCGGATTGATAAAGACCAGCACGGGCTGAGACGGCAAGCACTTCTTAATTCCTGAATCCGCAATCCGCAATCCGAATTCCGCAATCTGAAAGCCGGAGGGTTTCGGAGTGTCTGCCAAGAACGATAAAAAAGCGAGCCGGGTTCTCGTCGCCGACGACGACCCGGCGATCCTGCGTCTGGTGACGACGCTCGTCGAGAAGGAAGGTTACTCGGTGGTGACGGCGCGCGACGGGCGCGAGGCGGTCAAGCTGATGAAGGCTGACGCCGACTTCGCCGCCGCCATCTTCGACGTGGTGATGCCGCACATCGAGGGACCCGAGCTCGTCCGCTACATGCGCTCCGAGAAGCGGCTGATGAAGATCCCCGTCATCATGATGACCGCCGAGCAGAACCCGAAGCTCACCTCCGACAGCTTCGCCGCGGGCGCGGTCGTCTTCCTCCCCAAGCCCTTCACCTCCTCGCAGCTCCAGGTCATGCTCCGCATGATCGTCAGCCAAGCCAGGAAGAAAGACTGACCCGCCCACGGCGCTATCGCGAAACTTCCCGACCCCGCATGGACAGACCCCGACCCAGATCGATTCTCACGCGCGCGACAGCCTCCGCCCTCGCCTGCCTGCTCTGCCTCGCGTCTTCGGGGCGCGCGGGCGCGGCGAAGGGCGAGCTGAAGAAGTCGGACGCGCAGAAGCTGATCGCCGCGCTGTCGCTGCTCGAACTCAGCAAGGGCGCGGTCACGGTCAAAGAGATCACCTCCGACGCGTCGTCGGCGACCGTCAACGCCGCCGTGAAGATGGGCTTCCGCTACGAGCGCGACGCGAAGGGCGTGTGGCACGTCGCGGAGGTGCGCGTCGGCGAACGTCAGTGGGAGGAGTTCGATCTGCTCGCGCGCGCCGCCGGGGCTGACGCCGTCGCGCGCGCGCGCGCCGCGCTCGACTCGGTCGCCGCGGAACTCGTAGAGCTGAGCCTCGCGAAGAAGAAGCGCGACGACGAGGAGAAGAAGAAGAAAGAAGCGAGCCGCGAGGACGCCGCCGCGGCAGAGAAGGGCGGCAAGGGTAAGAAGAAGTCGGGCGCGGCGGACAAAAAGGCGGAGGGCGCGGCGGATAAAAACGGATCGAATGATGACGCGCTCGTGCGCGGCGCGTTGCGCGTGAAGAGCCCTGAGACCGCGCTTTCGGGGATGGGCAAGTCGGCGGTGGTCGAGGCTGAGGTCGAGGGCGTGTTCGAGTTCGTCCGCGACGGAGGCTCTTGGCGAGTCGCCGCCGCCCGGCTCGGCGGCGAGCGCCTCGCGGACTTCGACGCGACGGTGCGCAAACTCGACTCGGAGAAAGCGGCGCGCGCGCGCGCAGACCTCGAATCACTCGCCGCCGCGCTCGAAGCCTTCCGGCGCGAGCGCGGCTTCTACGTCGTCGCCGATTCGGGGGTCGTGCTCGTCGATCACCTCAACCCGCGCTACACGGATCGCTTCATCCGCCTCGACCCGTGGCACAGGCAATACGAGTACGAAGGCACGCCCGAACGTTTCACGCTGCGCTCCCTCGGGGCGGACGGCAAGCCCCACACGGTTGACGACATCGAAAGGCGCGGCGGGCGTTGAGAACTTGAGCCTGACGCTCACTCGGACAGCCGCCAGGGCTTTTTTCTTGACGCTCTCGCGCCGCGTCTGTTAGCTTTCAAAGGTGCCCTTTTCTTGGAGGGCCACGAGTGGAAAATCTCGCCCCGCGTCGTTCCCCCTTGAGCCGCACGCAGATGCGCCGAGGAAAGTTAAGCCGCCCCCGGAACGCACGCTCACCCCAAAAGGGAGTTACACTTGCCCACGCCTCACCTTCGACGATGAAGGCTTCACGGTCATCGCCGTCGGCGGCGGCTCCGAGGCGCTCGAACAGTTGGGGCGCATCGTCCCGGACGTTGTCCTCGCGGACGTACACATGCCCGCGCCCGGCGGCTACGAGCTGTGCGAGCGCATCAAGCGGGACGCGCGCACGCGCCACGTCCCAGTCATGCTGCTCGTGGGCGCGTTTGAACCATTCGACGAAGCGGAGGCGCGCAGAGTTGGCGCGGACGAAGTCTTGACCAAACCTTTCCAATCCATACGCGATCTGGTGAACAAAGTCGGCGGGATGCTCGGCGGTCAACCCGACCCCGTGAGGACCGACGCGCGCGACGCCGAAGGCGCCGCCCGCGGGGACGATTCCGCCCCGCGCGCGTTCGACCCCCTCGCTAACGAGCGCGCCTCAGACGCGGCGGGCTCACGCGCGTTCGAGACATCAAAGGACGAAGGCGCGCGAGCAGTCGCCGCCGCACCCGCGTTCGCCGACTTCGGCGTCGACGACGAGGGCATCGAGACCGCGACGCCCGACGAGTTCGCCGCGCGCAGCCACACGCACGACGCGGAGTTGGCGGAGCCGCGCCCGCCGGTCAGCGCCGCGCCGAAGAGTTTCGCCGCCACGGCGTCGAGCGCCGCGCCGCGCACGCAGACCTTCGAGTCGCGCGCGGACGCCGCCGCAGCAGCCGACGACGCGCTGCTCGAACTCGGCGACTTCGATTCGCCGATCGCGCGCGACACCTCGTCGGACGACTTCGTGCTCGACATGGGCGACGCCGACGCTTACACCGCGCCGCGCGCCGCAGCCGCCGAGCGCGTCGTGGACGAGCCCGTCTATGCCGCTGACGCTTACGCCGACGACGCGCCCTCGGCGGTCGAGACGATGGGAGCGGGCAGCCTCTCGATGGCTGAGCCGTCCGTCGCCTGGGACGACGCCGAGGAGTTCGCCGTCTCGCCCGAAGCGATCACAGAGCCAGTCCAGCCTCCGGCGCATGAAGCGGAGACGACCGCCGTACATTTCGACGACGAGGCGCAGCAGGCAATCGAAGCGCGTGGCGCGGCGACCTCCGACGAGTCCGCGCCGTCAGAGTCGAAGGGGATGAATGGAGTTGCGAGCGTCGAGCCGGGCGCGCACGCTCAGTTGGGCTCGACGGAGCTGTCGCCAGAAGCGATCGACGCGATCGCGCGCAGGGTCGTCGAGCATCTGTCGGAGCGCGTCGTGCGCGAGATCGCGTGGGAGGTCGTGCCCGACCTCGCCGAACGACTCATCCGCCGCAAGCTCGCCGAGGAGGAGACGCGGTCGAAGTAGAGAGACGAAAAGTTTTTCGCCAGAGGCGAAGAGACGCGAGGGGCATTCAAGCCTTCGCGTCTTTTCTATTTGCATGAACGAAAAAGTTGAAGACTAGAAAAGAGACTCACCCCAGAGGCGCAGAGGGCGAACCAAACGATGAAGTAGGAACGATGAACGATGAAGTAAGAATAGAGGTCTTCACTTCATCGTTCATCGTTCCTACTTCATCGTTCAATCCCCTGCGTCTGCGGCGGTGGGTTCTTTAGTCCTGACGTGAGCGCGCTTCCCCGTTTCAGAGGCGACGCCACGACGAGAGCGGGGCGCACGAGCCGCCGCGTCTTTGGGCGACGATCTCGGCGAGGATGGAGAGCGCGACCTCTTCGGGCGTGACCGCGCCGATGTCGAGCCCGACGGGCGCGCGCACCGCGCGCAAAAACTCTTCCCCCACGCCCGACTCGCGCAAACGCTCCAGCACGATGTTCGTCCGCCGCCGACTCCCGATCATGCCGACGTAGTCGGGCCGCGCTTCGAGCACCGCGCGCAGGCACTCCTCGTCCTCGTTGTGCCCGCGCGTGACGACCGCGACCGAGACGCCCCGCCCCGCCCCCACCGTCTCGCGCACGGCTCTCGCCCACCCGTCCGCCGCCGCGACGAGCGCGAGACCTGCGTCGGGGAATCGCCCGCGCGTGACGAAGTCGGCGCGGTCGTCGATGAGCGTGACGCGGTAGCCGAGAGAGCGCGCGAGCCGCGCCAGAGCCGCGCCGACGTGACCCGCGCCGCAGACGACGACGTGCGGCTCCGGCTCGACGCGCTCGAACAGCACGCGCGCCGCGCTCCACCCTCCGAGCGCGGGCGCGAACTCCCCGACCCTGTGCGTGCTCGCTTCGTCGCGTGCGGAGAGGAAAACGACGGCGCGCGCCGCGACCGACTCGTCGAGCGCGTCGTCGCCCAGACTCCCGGAGCGCGAGCCGTCCGTCCGCACGAGCATCTTCGCGCCCACTCCGTGCGGCGATTCGACGAGCGTCGCGAGCGCGGCGACCGCGCCTCCGCGCAGGACTTCGGCGATAGCCCCGGCGAGCGCGCTCGGATTGTTTTGCGAAGGCCCGTCGGCGGGGCGCGCGGCGGGCGCATCGCCTGCGTCGTTCATCTTTTCGTGAGTCGTTCGTCGCGCGCGGGGGCGTGAGCCTTGCCGACGCCGATCGCGCCGAGCGCGCGGCGCGCGAGCCACGCGGGTCCGACGAGCAGGTAGACGGGGTTGCGGAAGAATGCCGGCTGGTTGCCCTCGATGAGGTGACCGGCGAACTGCAAGACCCAGCCCGCGACGAAGAGCGCGAGCGCCCAGCGCCAGTTGAAGAAGAAGAGCGGCAGCGAGATGACGATCAGGGGAATCCCGATGCTGTGCGACAGGCGGTTCAGCGGGTGGCGGTGCTTCGACTTGTACTCTTCGATGAACGACGTGGGCATCGGAACCTCCGTGACGGGTAAACGGTGACAGGTAACAGGTCGAACATAAGATAGAACTTTTCCCATCACCTGTCACGGTTCATCAATCCAACCCGTTCCTTTCACTCGTTATCTATCACTATCGAAACCCTTACTCGTCATTCGTCATATATCACCTGTCTAAACTCTTGCTTGTCACTTGTCACCTGTCACCCGTCACGGCTTTCCCGTCCCACACGTCGATGAAAATCTCCATCGTGCCGCCGCAGACCATGCCCTCCTCGCTCGCCTCGTCCGCCGTGAGGCTGAAGCGGTGGAGCGCCGCCCTCCCGGTGCGCAGGGTCTCGCGCGCCTCCGCCCAGACCTCCGCCTCGATGCAGCCGCCGCCGACCGTGCCCGCCGTCCTGCCGTCCGCGAAGAAGAGCATCTTCGCGCCGCGCCGCTGCGGCGTCGAGCCGCGCGTGTGCGCCACGGTCGCCACGACCACGCGCTCGCCCCGCGACCGCGCCTCATCGATCATCCGGTAGAGTTCGAGTTGTGGGATGGTAGACATAAAAAGAAACGATGAAGTAGGAACGATGAACGATGAACTGAAAGCCGCACGCTTTTACCTCATCGCTCATCGTTCCTACTTCATCGTTTACATCGGCGGTGGCGGTGTCGCCGCGGGGGTCGGGCTGGGCGCGGGGGTGCGCGTCGTCGTCGGCGTCGCAGGGCGGGCGACGGTCGTGGTGCCGTCCTCGCCTTCAGCCTCGCGGCGCATGGCGACGTCGAGTTCAGAGCGCAGCCGCTCGGCGAGCTGCTGCGCGGTGACGAGCGAGGATTCGAGCTGCTGTCGGCGCGTGTTCTGTACATCAATTTGAGCTTGAACGCCCTTTTTTTCGCTCTCAAGTCTGCGGCGCAGGGCGTCCCGAGCCTCGTCAGGGCGGAACGTCCCAACGGTCGCCACGGCATTATTCAAACTCTCCGGTCTCATCGCATCGTCAAGCTGGTCGGCTCGCATTTGTAAGGTCGCCTGCTTCTCCATCACCTCGCTCATCTGCGTCTGCAGAGCCTCGACGCGCTGCTCGGCGCGTGTGAGCCGCTCCTGGATGAGATCGGTGCGCCGCTGCTGCTCCATCTGATCGACCTTCTTGTTGAGCTGCTTGAGCTGCGTCGAGAGCTGATCCACCTCCCTGCGCGACTCCGCCTCCTTCGCGTCGGCGGCGGCGCGCGTGTTGCGCCGGGTGGACGGGCGCGCCTCTTCCTGCGGCTGATCCTCCGCGCTGCTGATGAGCCGCGGCTCGCTCGGGTCGGGCGTCGCCGTCGGCGTGGGCGCGGGCACGTAGGTCGGCGTCACCGGGTTGGTCGCGCGGCGCGAGGGGCGCCTGCGCCGCTGCGTCTGCACGCCGACGACGCTCGCGACCAGCGACAGCAGAAGGGCGCACAGCGCGACGAGTTTGAAAGTTGATCGGGCGAACATGGCGAACCTCCGAAAGAGCTGTCAGTCGTCAGTCGTCCGTGGTCAGTTGTTCGACTCGCCTGAGCGCGATTCTCGTTAGCCACATGCAACTGACAACTGACCACGGACAACTGACAAAGAACAACTAATCTCCGAACTTACACGCTTGACGCGGCACCGCGTTCCATCATCCCGGCTGAATCTTGAAGCTGATGTCCATGGCGCGCGCCGAGTGCGTGAGCGCGCCGACGCTGACGAGATCGACGCCCGCCTCGGCGTAGGCGCGCACGTTCGCGAGCGTGATGCCGCCCGAAGATTCGAGCAGCACGGCGGGCGACAGCTCGCGCGCGATCCGGACGAAGCGCGCCGTGTCTTCGGGCGACAGGTTGTCGAGCAGGAGGATGTCCGCACCCTCTTCGATCGCCTCGCGCAAGTCCCTCTCGGTCGAGACCTCGACCTCGACCTTGTGCAGGTGCCCGACCGACTCCTTCGCGCGCTTGACCGCCGCCCCGACTCCGCCCGCGAGCGCGATGTGGTTGTCCTTGATGAGCACGCCGTCGTCGAGGCCGAAGCGGTGGTTGCGCCCGCCCGCCGCCTGCACCGCGTATTTTTCCAGCATCCGCAAGCCCGGCGTCGTCTTGCGCGTGTCGACGATTGCTGCGTTCGTGCCCTCGACGGCGTTGACGAACTCGCGCGTGAGCGTCGCGATGCCGGAGAGCCGCTGCAACAGGTTCAGCGCGAGGCGCTCGCCCGCGAGGAGCACGTCGGCGAAGCCGTTAGTGCGCGCGATGACCTTGCCCGCCTCGATCTCCTCGCCGTCGGAGACGAAGGATTCGAGCTGCTGCTGCGAGTCCAGAGTGGCGAAGACCGACTCGGCGGCTTCGAGCCCGGCGACCGTCATCGCCTCCTTCGCGACGAAGCGGCCGCGCGCGTGGGAGTTGCGCTTGACGCACGCCTGCGTCGTGATGTCGCCGCGCCCCAAATCTTCGCTGAGGAACGCGCCGATCTGGTTGAAGAGCGCGCCTTCGTCGAGCCAGCTCATTCGCTCAGTGCCTCCACGGTCTGCGTCAGCTGTCGTGTTCGTTGCGCGAGGTCGGCGAGGCGTTGCCGCAACTCCTCGACCTTCTCGGCGGGCGCGCGCTCTACGAAGTTCGAATTAGCCAACTGTGCTTCTAACTTCGCTGCCTCCTTCTCCAATTTCCCGCGCTCGTTATTTAGACGCTCATGCTCTTTCGCGAAGTCAATCAACCCTTCGAGCGGCACAGCGACTTCTGCGCCGCCCGCGAGCACGGCGCGTGCGGACGCGCGCGGCGCGTTGATCGTCTCGCCGATTAAAATGTCTGACGCGCGCACGAGCCGCGCGATCTGCTGTGCGCCCGACTCGAAGACCGCGCGCGCGTCCGCGTCCGGCGCGGCGATCATAATCCGCACCGGCTCACCCGGCTTGATATTCATTTCGGAACGGATGTTGCGCACGCGCGAGACGAGTTCGATGAGAGATTGCACGTCTGCCTCGGCGCGCTCGTCAATCAACCCCATGCGTGCCTGCGGATAACTAGTGAGCATGATCGTCGGTTCTGCGTCTTTGTAAGCCGAGTGCAAAAAGTGCGAGCCGATGCCGGGTAGCCGCTGCCACAGGTCTTCCGTGATGAAAGGCATGAACGGGTGGAGCAGACGCAACGCCTGCTCTAAGATCGTGAGCACGCGGCTGCGCGCGTCGTTGCGCGCAAGCGTCGCTTCAGTCACCGTCACGTCAGCCTTCGACAGCTCAATATACCAGTCACAGAAGTCGTCCCAGAAGAAATGGTAGAGAGTTTGCACGGCGGCGTGGAAATCATAAGACTCAAGGGCTCGACCCACGTCGTAAGACGCGCGTTGCAAGCGTGACATGATCCAGCGGTCGTGTAGAGCCCACGACTTCGGGTCGCCTTCAAATCCTTCCCCGACATAAGCGCCCTCGGAGTTCATAAGGCAGAAGCGCGCAGCGTTCCAGATTTTGTTGGCGAAGTTGCGGTAACTCTCGACCTGCGTGTCGTTCCAGCGCGTGTCGGTCGTCCCCGTCGCGGCGAGCACGATGCGCGTGGCGTCCACGCCGTACTTGTCGAAGACTTCGAGCGGATCGACGCCGTTGCTCTTCGACTTCGACATCCGCTGCCCGTGCTTGTCGAAGATCGTGCCCGTGATGAAGACGTCGTCGAAGGCGCGCTCGCCCGTGAACTCCACCCCGGTCATCATCATGCGCGCCACCCACAGGAAGATGATGTCGCGCGCGGTGACGAGCACGCTGGTGGGGTAGAAGGTCTTAAGGTCGGGCGTCTCGTCGGGCCAGCCCAGGGTCGAGATGGGCCAGAGCGCCGAAGAGAACCAGGTGTCGAGCACGTCCGGGTCTTGCGTCAGATTGTCCGTGCCCGCCGCCCTGCGCGCGTCCGCCTCGGTGCGCGCGACGAAGACCCGCCCCGCCTCGTCGTACCACGCCGGTATGCGGTGACCCCACCAGAGCTGGCGCGAGAGCGTCCAGTCGTACAAGCCTTCGAGCCAGTTCGTGTAAACCTTCTCGTAAGGGTTTTCGGGGATGAAGCGCGGCTCGTGCCGCTCGCGCATCAGTTCGAGCGGCTGCTGACCGAGCGCGGCTTGCTTCAGAAACCACTGCACCGAGAGCAGCGGCTCGATGACGTCGCCGCAACGAGCGCACTTGGAGATCGAGAACTCGTAATCGACGACTTTTTCAAGCAGCCCCGCCTCTTCAAACTTCGCGACGACGAGATCGCGCGCCTCGTACCGACCCAGTCCCTCGAACTCCGCGCCCGCCTCGGCGGTCATGCGCGCTTGGCTGTCGATGACTTTGATCTGCGGCAGGTCGTGGCGCCGACCCATCGCGTAGTCGTTCGGATCGTGCGCGGGCGTGACCTTGACCGCGCCCGTGCCGAACTCGGGATCGACGAAGTCGTCCGCGACGACGGGAACCTCGCGGTTCACGACGGGCAGGAGGAGCGTCGCGCCCACGAGATCGCGGTAGCGCTCGTCCTTCGGGCTCACCGCGACCGCCGTGTCGCCGAGCATCGTCTCGGGGCGCGTGGTCGCGACGGTCACTCGCCGGTCGCTGTCCTTGACAGGGTATTGCAGGTAGTAGAGCTTGCCGTCCTTCTTCTCGACCTTATCGACTTCGAGATCGGAGAGCGCCGTTCTGTCCTTCGGGCACCAGTTGATCAGCCCCTCCCCCCGGTAAATCCAGCCCTTCTCGTACATCCTCACGAAGAACTCGCGGACTGCTCTTGAGAGCCCCTCGTCCATCGTGAAGCGCTTGCGCGACCAGTCGACGCTCGCGCCCTCGCGCCGCATCTGGTTGATGATCTCGCCGCCGTAACGTTCCTTCCACTCCCAGACGCGCTCCAGAAACTTCTCCCGACCGAGATCGTGGCGCGTCAGCCCCTCCTCCTTCCTCAGCTTCTTCTCGACCTGTATCTGCGTCGAAATCCCCGCGTGATCCTCGCCGGGCAGCCAGAGCGTGCGGTAGCCTCTCATGCGGTGGTAGCGCGTGAGCACGTCCATGATCGTGTGCTGGAGCGCATGCCCCATGTGGAGGCTGCCCGTGACGTTCGGCGGCGGGATGACGATCGAGTAGACGGGGGCGTCCGCATCTTTGTTGATTTCGGGCGCGAAGTAGCCGCTCGCCTCCCAGCGCGAGTAGTGCTGCTCCTCGGCGAGCTTCGGATCGTAAGCCTTGGGGATTTCCATCTGCGAGCGAGTATAGGAAAGGCGCGGGGCAAAAGTAAAAAGGCTGGGCGCGTTTGAAACATCGGGCGGGCAATGGTATCAAGGTTGGGCATGGCAACCGTCGAGATCGAGCAGGGCGCGGAAGGGGGCAGGGCGGCGGGCGGCGGCGGGGCGTTCAGCTCGCTCGCGCACCGCAACTTCCGCCTGTTCTGGGCGGGCGCGTTTCTGTCGAACACGGGCACGTGGATGCAGACGCTCGCCCAAGGGTGGCTCATGCTGATGCTGACGAACTCGGCCTTCTGGCTCGGCTTCGACGGCTTCGTCGCCACCGCGCCCGGGCTCGTCCTGCTGCTCCTCGGCGGCGTCTTCGCCGACATCTTCGACCGCAAGATGCTCCTCATCGTCTCGCAGGTGGTCGCGGGCGCGACCGCGCTCGTTTTGGCGATCCTCATCTGGGCGAACGTCATCCACTTCACGATGATTCTCGCCGCCTCTTTCATCACGGGCTGCTGCTTCGCGCTCGCGTCGCCGTCGTACCAGGCGATCACGATCGATCTGGTCGGGCGGCGCGATCTCTCGAACGCCATCGCGTTGAACTCGGCGCAGTTCCAACTCTCGCGCGTGCTGGGTCCGACGCTCGCCGGCATCGCCTTCAAGTTCCTCGGCGTCGCGGGCTGCTTCTTCATCAACGGCATCTCCTACGTCGCCATCGTCGTGTCGCTGATGCTGGTCAGGATTCCGAAGGCCGGGGTCGCCGTCGGCGCGGCCGACGCCACGGGGTCGGGCGCGGAGGTCGCGGTCCCGCGCCCGGCGGTCGACCGCCGCTCCGTGTGGCGCGACATCAAGGACGGCTTCCGCTACGTCGTGCGCCGCCCGCGGGTGCTGACGCTGCTCTCGATCTCTTCGGTGACGAGCCTCTTCGGCGCGCCCTACATGACGATGATGCCGCTGTTCGCGCGCGACATCCTCAAGCTCGACGCCTCGGGGCTCTCGCTCCTGATGGGCACGGCGGGCGCGGGATCGTTCTTCGCCGCCGTCCTGATCGCGCTTCTGGGGAACGTGCCGCGCAAGGGCTGGTTCGTGCTGGGCGGCTCTTTCATGTTCGGCGCGTGCGTCGTCGGCTTCGCCCTGTGGCACACGCTCGCCGCCGCGCTCGTCTTCCTCTTCCTCATCGGCTTCGGCATCGTCTCGTCGGTCGCCGTCGTCAACATCCTCATCCAGCAGCTCATCACCGACGAGATGCGCGGGCGCGTGATGAGCATGTTCATGCTCTCGTTCTTCGGCGCGTTCCCCATCGGCAACTACGCCGCGGGCGTCGCCGCCGACCGCTTCGGCGCGCCGCACACGCTCGCCGCGGGCGGCATCATCACCACCGTCTTCGTCGTCCTCGTCGCCGTCTTCAACCCGCGCCTGCGCGCGATGGACTAACGCGCCCCGTCTGTCGGAAGGGAACAACTGCACCGGGCTGGCGTCTAAACCTCCGGAGACTTTCGGAGGGCGACATGAAACATGACGACACACGGATCGCGCGGTCGGTGCTCGCGCCAAAAGCCATCATCTTAGGCGTCGCTACTTTCCAATTCGGGTGGGCGCTCTCGAAATACGTGCTGCCGCCAGAGGAGAGTTATTCCCGCGATCAAGAACCCTTCCTGTTCCTGTCCTTCGCGCTCCTAATAGCTTCCGCCTGCCTGACGACGAACGGCACGTGGGGCCGCTTCTGGGCAGCCTTCTTGTGCGCCCCGATGCCACTCCTACACGTATTCCTTTTCTGGGCTCCGCGGCCTCGCTCGGAAGTGTCCTTCCTCAGCGTTGAGCACATACACGTTTGGCTGGGAGAATTGGCGGACATGAACGCGAGCATTTGGATGTTAACCGCGGTCTCGTTCGCGATCCTCGCATCCGCCGGGGCATCCACATTGCGACCGCCCTCGGGGCGTGAAACGATCCGCCGGTCTTAGCCCTCCCGAACGCGAATGGGGTGGCGAGGCGCGCCGCCCGGTGCAAGAACCCGCCGCCGCCCCCGTTCTACCAAGCAGAGGGGTGCGATCATTTCCTCGCGCGCCCCGTAAAAACTGCCTTGTGAGGAGTCTCAAAAGTCATGCGCCAGAATCGCACCGCCGCCCTTTTCGCCCTCCAACTCTTAATCGTTCTCGCCTTCGCCACAGCCGCGCGGGCGCAGGGCGTGATCGTGCCGCGACCGCGACCGTGCCCCGACTGCCCCGTGCGCCAGCTGCCGCGCGCACTCCCCATCAAGTCGATCAAGATCGACACGAAAATCGCGCAGCAGGTGGCGACCACGCACGTCGAGCAGGTCTTCCGCAATGACACCGACGTCGTGCTGGAAGGCACCTACTTCTTCCCCGTGCCGGAGTCGGCTTCCGTCTCCGAGTTCGCCATCTGGGACG
Organism: Acidobacteriota bacterium; assembly: GCA_020200235.1. GTDB lineage: Bacteria > Acidobacteriota > Blastocatellia > Pyrinomonadales > Pyrinomonadaceae > JAIVGV01. Next base: position 24,675 of record JAIVJC010000009.1, read on the forward strand.
GCAACCGCCGCCTCGTCGGCGAGGTGCGCTCGCGCGAGGAGGCGCGCCGCATCTACGACGAGATCGTGCGCCGCCAGCGCGATCCGGGTCTCCTGGAATACGCGGGCAAGGACCTGTTCCAGGCGAGCATCTTCCCGATCCCCGCGCACTCCGACAAAAAACTGGAGCTGACCTACACGCAGGTCCTGCGCGCGGAATCAGGCACGGTCTCGTACCGCTACCCGCTCGGCACGGGTCACAACCTGACCTCAATCGGGCAGGTCTCCGGCTCGGTCGAGATCGAGGGCAGGGAGCCGATCCGCAACGTCTACTCGCCGAGCCACGCGGTCGACCTCACGCGGCGCGGCGACGAGCGGCGGGCGCGCGTCTCGTTCGAGTCGCAGGCGGGACGCGATCCGCAGGACTTCCAACTCTCCTACTCGCTTTCGGGCGAAGACTTCGGGATGTCGCTTCTGACGCACCGTGAGCCGGGGCGCGACGGCTACTTCCTCCTGATGATCTCGCCGAAGGACAACTGGGCTGAGACGGAGTACGCGGCGAAAGACATCGTCTTCGTGCTCGACACTTCGGGCTCGATGGCGGAGGCGGGGAAGATGGAGAAGGCGCGCGCCGCGCTGCTCTTCGGCATCAGGACGCTGCGCGAGAACGATCGCTTCAACGTCGTCTCCTTCGCGGGCGAAGAGAGGTTGATGGAGGGCGGTCTCATGCAGGCGGACGCGCGCGGGCGGCAGCGCGGCGCGGAGTTCGTCGAGCAACTCCGCGCCAACGGCGGCACGAACATCAACGGCGCGCTCCTCGCCGCGCTCCGACAGTTCGACGGCGGCGCGAATGACAGACCGAAGATGCTCGTCTTCATGACGGACGGCTTGCCCACCGTCGGCGAGACCAACGCGCAGCGCATCGTCGAGAACGCCCGCCACCAGAAGCGCGAGGGCGTGCGCCTCTTCACCTTCGGCGTCGGCTACGACGTGAACACCGTGCTGCTCGACAAGCTCGCCGCCGAGAACGGCGGCACATCCGACTACGTCGAGCCGAAGGAAGATCTGGAAGTCAAGGTCTCGAACTTTTTCGCGAAGGTCAACTACCCAGTCCTGACCGACCTCGGTCTCGACTGGGGCGGCGTCGAAGCCGATCTCGTCTACCCGCGCCGGACGCCCGATCTGTTCCGCGGCACGCAGGTCACGCTCATCGGTCGCTACCGCAACGCCTCAGACTTGAGGAACGTGCGCCTGCGCCTGTCGGGCAAGACCGGCAGGGAGGCGCGCAGCTTCGCCTACGAGAACCTGCGCTTCCCTTTGAACTCCGACGACAACGACTTCCTGCCGCGGCTGTGGGCGACGCGGCGCGTCGGCTGGCTGATGGAGCAGATACGCACGAACGGCGATCAGAAGGAGCTGCGCGACGAGATCGTCGATCTCGGCACGCGCTACGGCATCGTCACGCCCTACACCTCCTACCTCGCGCTCGAAGCGAACGCGAGCGCGGATCAAGTGATGCAAATCGCGCCGGGCACGGGCGGCGTGCGCCGCAGTCGCGCGGGCGGAGCCACGAACGCCAGGCAGGCGGCGGACTTGAACGCGCCGCCGCCCGCGGCGACGCCGATCCCGATGCCGGTGCAGCAGAGCGCGACGGCGCCGATGAACGCGCCGAAGGTGTCGGGCGCGGGCGCGGTGCGGGAGAGCGTGTCCGTGACCAAGATGAAGGACGCGGAGCGCGCCGACACGGAGGGCCGCTCAACGGCCGTTCGGAACGTCGGGGGCAAGACCTTCTACCTGCGCGAGGGCGAGGTCTGGACTGACGCCGAGTTCAAGGCGGACGCGAAGCTCGCGGAGACCTCCGTCGCCTTCGGCACTGACGCCTACTTCGACCTGCTCAAGCGCGAGCCGAAACTCGCCAACTACTTCGCTCTCGGCGAGCGCGTCGTCGTCGTCTTCAAGGGGCGCGTCTACCGCGTGACCTCGAAGTAAGTAAAAAAGCCGTGAACCGTGAACCGTCAACCGTGACAGGAGAAATCAGTTTCTCCCTCGTCACGGTTGACGGTTCACGGTTCACGGCTTTGACTTGTCTCGCGGGCTCGAGTTCGTGTACAAACGTCGGCGTCGCACTCTCCCGCTCGACGCTCTTCGACGCCCGTGAGTTAGATTCTTCCGAACCGTTCGCAACATGAAACCCGATCTTATCAGCACGGCGCGCTTGCGGAAGGCGGGCGCGCGTTCGTCGATCTTCGTCTGCCTCGTCGCGTGCGTCGCCTCGGTCGCGGCGCAGGCGGGGTGGGTCGCGGAGCGGCGCGGCGAGGCGGGGAAGGATTTGAACGCCGTCTACTTCGCCAGCGAGAAGCGCGGCTGGATCGGCGGCGACGGCGGGCAGGTCTGGCGCACGGAGGACGGCGGGCGCACGTGGTCGCGCCAGCAGACCGGCGTCGAGGAGAGCGTCAACGACATCTACTTCCGCGACAAGGAGGACGGCTACCTGCTCGCGGGGAATAAAATTCTGCTCACCGAGGACGGCGGCGCGGCGTGGCGCGCGGCGCACACCTTCGCCCCGGCGGAGTTCGGCGGCGCGTCGCCGGAGCTCTACAGCGTGCGCTTCGCGTCGAAGAAGCGCGGCTGGGTGGTCGGCTCGGTGAGCCGCGGCGACAACGTCGTCGACAGCCTGCTGCTCTACACGGACGACGGCGGCTCTTCGTGGCTGCGCCGCACCACGCCCGTCAGCGTCGAGCTGCTGCACCTCGACTTCGACGGCGAGAAGCGCGGCTGGATCGTCGGCGACCGCGGCACGATCCTCCACACCGACGACGGCGGCACGACCTGGGCGCGGCAGACCTCGAACACGACGGCGACGCTCTACCACGTGGACTTCGTCGACGACGAGAACGGCTGGGCGGTCGGCGAGCGCTCGACGATCCTGCGCACGAACGACGGCGGGCGCACGTGGTCGCGCGCGCAGGCGGCGTCGGTCGGCGCGAACGCGACGCTGTTGAGCGTCGCGTTCACCGATCGCGACGAGGGCTGGATCGTCGAGCGCGGCGGCGCGATCCTGCGCTCCCCCGACGGCGGGCGCACGTGGATCAGGCAGGAGTCGGGGACGAAGCAGCGGCTCTACGCGCTCTTCTTCAACAAGAAGAACGGCTGGGCTGTGGGCGGCGACGGCACGCTGCTGCGCTACGAGAGGTGAGCCGGGGATGAAGGACGCGCTCGAAGATTTTCGGGGCACGGTCGAGGGCGGCGCGGAGCGGCTGCTCGCGTTGAGCGAGCGGGAAGCGCGGCGGCGGCGCGGCGGCGGGGAGGACTGGTCGGCGAAGGAGATCGTCGGTCACCTGATCGACTCGGCGGCGAACAACCACCGCCGCTTCGTCCTCGCGCAGCTCAAGGACGATCTGATTTTCGAAGGCTACGCGCAGGAGGACTGGGTGCGCGTGCAGACTTACGCGGACGCGCCGTGGGCGGGGCTCGTCGAGCTGTGGCGCGCCTACAACCTGCACCTCGCGCACGTCATGGCGTCCGCGCCGGAAGAGACTTTGAAGAGAGCGCGCGCCGCGCACAGCCTCGACCGGATCGCATTTCACACGGTCGGGGCGAGCCAGCCCGCGACGCTCGAATACCTGATGCGCGACTACATAGATCATTTAAAACACCACCTCGCGCAGATTCTCACTGCCAAAGCGGGCTTGAATTGACCAGCGCCCAGGCTCATAATCCCCTTAAATCCTCACCGACAGGAGATTGCTATGAGCGAAGATCGCACACAGAACCTGCCCGACGACTCATTAGGGCAAATCCTCACGCAGCTGAATTCAATCAACACGCGCCTCGAAGGGATAGAGATGCGACTCGACACAATGGAAGCGCGTCTCGACGGCGTCGATTCGCGACTCGAAGGCATGGACGCGCGTCTCGAAAGGCTCGAAGCGCGCGACTACGACACGAAGCCGATTTGGGAGAACGCGCTCAAGGGGATCGCGGACGCGCGCGCCGAGGCGCGCGAGGGCTTCGAGAAAATGCGTGCCGAGATGCGCGAGGGCTTTGAGAAAATGCGCGCTGAGATCGACGCAGGGGCGCGCAAGGTAGCGAGGCAGATTGACGTGATGCACCGCAGCATTCTGGAAGTCCAGGCGGATCTGCGGTACATGGACGACCGCGTGACCAAGCTGGAGGCACAGCCGTCGCAATAAAAAACGCGCGGGCGAGATCGGTAAAAAGTCACGGGGGCAGTCGTTCGACTGCCCCCGTGACTTTTTTCGTCTTGCCCTGCGGCTCAGATTTTGATCGGCTTGCGGTTGTTGAGGTCTTTGAGGTTGGTGCAGAAGAATTTGTCGTCGAGGTACTTGCGCTCGTAGGAGCGCACGTCGTAGTGCACCCAGGTCGGCGCGATGTCGCCGGGCTCGAGCGACTTGCGGTTCGTCGCCAGCCAGCCGATCTGCGCGTTCGCCGTCTCGACGAGCTTGCCGCGCAGCGCGTTGCACTTGTCCGCGTCGTCCCGCTTGTCCTCGCCGGGCTTGAGCGCCGCGTCGATGTCCACGGCTTTGCCGTGGTGGTTCGTGCTCGATCTGCCGTGGTTGATGTTGTCGATGCTGCAGCGGTAGCAGGAGTTGAAGCCGAACTTCTCGTCGGGGACGTAGAAGAAGAGGGCGCGCGCCGCCCAGAGGATCATGCGGTGGATGCCGGGGTACTCGTAGCGGTAGAAAGCCTCCACCTTCGGCTTGTTCGACAGGTAGAGACCTTTGAACTTGCCCTGCCCGAACCCGCCGCACTTCCCGCACCGGCACTTCAGGTCGGCGAAGGTGATGGGGTAGTCGTCGGCAAACTTGTCGATAGATCTCATCGTGTCGCCGTCCACGGTGCCCGTCGGCGTCTCCATCTTCATGTAGTCGCGCTGGAAGGTGACGACCTGCAACTCCGTGCCCGAGCCGAAGCCGCCGTCGGGCACGGTGCCGCGGAAGCCGGCGAGCCGCAGTTGCAGCTCGGCGACGTCGTCGCCGCTCAAACCCTTCTGGAGAATCCTCTCACCATACTCCATAACTTTTTCGCTCCTTTCGGCTGCGGGGGAAGGCTCGGTCGGGCGCGGGCGAGGCTTGCGCGCACGCGGCGGCGCCCCGGCGCGGCATGTCGTCTGTGGTCGGAGACGTGAAGCTGCCCCACGCGGGCAGTAGCGGTAGTAATGACTTGCGAGGACTAAAGATCGTGAGACTCTGCGGCGAACCGAAATGCGGCGGGACTATAGAGCCGCGCCCCGCGCGGTGTCAAGATTTTTTACCCCGCACAAAAATACGGCGCGCGCACATGTCTGATCGTAAACATGGGCGCGCGCCGCCTGTCTTGAGAGACGCCGTCCGAGGCGCGGGGACGCGTTTGTCAGATCACTTTTTCTCCTGAATCTTCCTCAGCAGCTCGTCGCGGAAGTAGCCGGTGGGGATCGTGCCCTGCTGCATGAAGAGGAGGTGGAAGTCTTTGGCGGAGAAGCGTTCGCCGAGCAGCCGCTGCGCTTCGGCGCGCAGGGCGTAGATCTGCTCCTTGCCGAGGCGGTAGGTGATCGCCTGCGTGGGCCACTTCGAGTAGCGGAAGATGGCGCCCCGCGCCCCGGAGCAGCTCGCGCCCTTCGCCTCGTTCTTCACGGCTTCCGTATCGCGGCAGGAGCCGGGCAGGAAATCGACGACCTGCGAGAAGAGATCGACGGCGTCGTCGTAAGAGAGCCGACCCGTGTGCAGCCCCGTGTCGATTCTCACGCGCAGGTCGCGGTAGAGCTTGCCGCGCAGTTGGTAGAGTCGCTCCTCGGGGGTGTAGAAGCCGTCGGGGAAGCCGGGCTGCGGCTCCGCCATGAGCGCCTCGCTGTAGAGCGCGTAGCCCTCGGCGGCGATAGAGTCTTCCCACATCGACGAAGAGCCTTCGACCTCGCCGGGCGTGAGCCAGCGCACGGCGGCGATCTGATCGCGGAACTTCGTCATGGTCTTGTAGTGCCAGTCGTGACCGGGGAAGCCCTCGTGGGCGGAGAGGTCTGCGAGCGCGGCGCGGTTGTTCTCCTTGAGGATGCCCTGATCGTCGTTGCCGGAGGTGGTGACGTAGAAGCGCCCCGTCCCGCTCTGCTTGAAGGGCGGCGCGGGGTAGTAAGCCGCGCCATCGATCGCCGCGCGCAGGGGCGGAGGGGTCTCGACCACGTCGAGCTTGTAGTCGGCGGGCACGTCGAAGACGCCGGACTTGCGACCGTAATCGACGAGACGGCGCGCGGCTTCCTCGTACCACTTGACCATCTCGGCGTCGGCCTTCGGGTAGTCCTTGCCGAGTTCATCGAAGACGGCGCGGACGGTCGCCTCGCCGGTCGGAGCCGTGATCTTGCGCCGCGCGGCGATCTCTCCCGCGAGCTTGATCATCTCCTGCCGCGTCGCTTCGACGACGGGCATCGACTCCTCGTAGAGCTGCGCGGCGGTCTTGTCCGTGATGCGGAGGTTATTGTTGAGCGCCCAGTTGTACTCGTCCTCGCCCATCGCGAAGCGGTCGGCGCGGAACTGTTGCTTTACAGTCGGCGCGATGTTCAGGAACGTGCCGGGTCCTTTTATGTCCTCGAAGAAGTTCTGTGCCACGAAGTCGTGCAGACCCTGGTAAGCGTCGGCGGCGGAGCGTGAGGCGTCGTTGAGTTGTTTTAGAAGATCGTCGCGCTGCGCCCCTGAGATTCGCTCGGCGGCGATGCCGGGTAAAGTGATCTTGAAATACTTCGCGTTAGCCTCGGCGGCGTCGAGACCGTTCTTGCGCAGCATCCGCCAGTCGGGCGTGTTGCCCGATTTGATCCCCGCCGACAGTTGATCCTGCGCGACCTGCATGTAGCGCGGGACGGCTTGCAACCGCTTGACGACGAGCGACCACTCTTCGGGCGTGCCGTAGGATTTGTCGCCCGTCTGCGTCATGCCCTGCATCTGCCAGTCGATGGCGCGGAAGGGCTCGTCCACGTAAGTGTCGAGCGCGCGCTCCTGATAGCGGCGCGTCTGGTGCTGGCGCAGGAGGAACTTTATTTGCGCGAGCGAAACCTCTCGGTCGATGCGCGCCGAGGCCGAGAGCGAGTTAACATCAATCGACTCGAACTTCTTCTGCGACTCGGCGAGCCAGCGGTCTTCCGCTTCGAGCGCCGACGCGGAGTGGTCGCGCAGTAGTCCCTCGACCTCGCGCAAGGAGGGGTCGAGCCCCCCGCCGCCGAGGTAGGTGTTGACGACGGGGAAGCGGCGCAGGAACTCCCTGACGTAGGCGTCCTGTGCGGTCTTGAACGCGGCGTCGCCGCCGCCCGCGGGCGCGGCGTTCGAGGCGGGCTGGTTCGTCGTCGGCTGGACGCAGGCGGCTATGGAGAGCAGGAGCGAGAGCGCGAGAGCCAGACTGAGTTTACGCATCATTCAACCTCACTTGCGGGGGCGCGGAAATATTTCGCGGGCGCTGCGGGCAACGCGCGGCGTCGCGCGCGCCATCCGAACGGGTGAGCATAGCAAGAACCCCGAGGGTCGCCGGGAGGGGTTTTGACCCGAAGGGTATTCTCCTGTGGTTTCCGCCCGGCGTGAAGAGCACGCGCCGGGCGGGTTTTTTCTTTGTCCGTGGTCAGTAGTCAGTAGTCCGTTGTCGATCAGTCAACATAACCTTCAAGCTTTCAACTCTGCATGGCAGACCAACTGACCACTGACCACGGACAACTGACTACTGACCGATCTTCCTCCCCGTGAACTTGAGCGCGGGCGCGGGGATGGGCAGGTTGCTGACCTTGATCGTGCCCGTCATCTGAGAGCCCTCGACGCGGGCTAAGACCTGCGCGTCGAAGGTGCGACCCTGGAGCGCGAGCGTGACGACGGCGCTGACTATCTCGCCCTCGACGCGCGTCTGGCTCAGCTCGCCGTCGCCGAGCTGCGACTTGATCGAGCCCGCCACCTCGCCGCCCACCGCGCGCGCGAGCGTGAGCGTCGCCGGGTGCTGACCGAAGGGCGTCTTCACGTCCAGCTCCCACGTCCCCAGGAGCGCGTCCGATCCATTCGCCGCCGCGCCGACGCCCGCGCCCGCCGCGCGGCCCGTCCCGTTGTTCTGTTTAGCTACCACTTCTCCTCCTCGTTCTTTGCGCCTGCCGTTGTGATCGTAGAGCTCGACCGCCTCGGCGTAGGGTTTGATCTGATCGCCGAGGGCGGCCGCGTCGCCGACGATGACGATTGCCGCCCGGTCGGGCGTGACGTACTCGCGCGCCGCGCGGCGCACCTCCTCCCGCGTCACAGCCTGCACGCGGTCGCGGTAAGTCTCCAGGTAGTCCCTGGGGAGATCGAACATCCTGATCTGGACGAGCTGATCGATGAGACCGTCGAGCCCTTCGAGCCTGATGGGGAAGATGCCCGTCAGGTAGCTCTTCGCGTCGCGCAGCTCCTTCTCCGAAACGTCTTCTTCGCGGATGCGCTCGAACTCGTAGAAGAACTCTTTGAGCGAGTCGCCCGTCACGGGCGTGCGCACCTCGGCGGTCGCGCGGAAACTCCCGGCGCCGCGCCGCGCGTCGAGGTTCGAGTAGGCGCCGTAGGTGTAGCCCTTCTCCTCGCGCAGGTTCATGAAGAGGCGGGAGGACGCGTTCGCGCCGAGGATGGTGTGCATCACGAGCGCCGGGAAGTAGTCGGGGTGCGTGCGCGCGATCGCCGAGTTGGCGATGATGATGTTCGACTGCGCCGAGCCCGGTCGATCGACCAAGTAGGCGGCGCGCGACTCGCGCGCGGGCGGGGCGGGGAAGTCGCCTCCGAGCGGTTCCGCGCGTTGCCACGCGCCGAACAACTCTTCGACGCGGCGCAAAAGTCTCCCGCGGTCGAAGTCGCCGCCGCAGACGAGCACGGCGTTGTTCGGGATGAAGACCGCGCGGTGGAACGCGGCGACCTCGTCGCGCGTCGTGGCTTCGACGGATTCGGGCGTGGGCGCGACGACGTGGTAGGGGTGCGCGCCGTAGATGACCTGTGAGACGCGCTCGCTCGCGAGGAACGACGCCTGACCGCGCTGCGCGATCAGGTTTTGCAGCGTGTTCTGCTTCGTCAGCTCCAGCTCGTCTTCGGGGAACGACGGGCGCAGGCAGACGTCCGCCATCAGCTCCAGGATTTCGTCGGCGAAGTTCGAGAGCGAGGAGGCGGCGACGGTCGTGTAGTCGGAGTTCGCGCCCGCGTTGAGGGTCGCGCCGATGCGCGCCACCTCTTCGGCGATCTGCCGGCTCGTGCGCGACCCCGTGCCCTCGTTGAGCATCCCGGCGACGATGTCCGTCAGGCCGGGGCGATCCGCGGGGTCGTGCGAGTTGCCGGTGGGGAAGGCGAGCCGGAGGCTGACGAGCGGGAAGCGCCCGCTCTCGACGAGCACGACGCGCAAGCCGTTGGCGAGCGTCAACTCTTCCACAGCCGGCAGGTTCAGCGCGTCCGCGGGCTGCGCGGGTTTTTCGGGGTGCGGCCCGTCGTGCGCGAGGGGCGAGGCGGGCGTCTCGCCGGTCGGCGCGGGGGGCTGCGCGGGCGGGCGCGGCGGAACCTGCGGGGGCGGCGCGCCGGGCTGTTCGGCGCCGCCCGTCTCCGCGGCAGAGGTTGATGGGGCGGCTGTCCCGGCGGTCGGAGTCTCCGCGTCGTCGGGCGCGGGCACGACCTCGATGAGCGAGAAGTTGTCGCTGGAGAGGAAGCGCGCCGCCGCTTCTTTGATCTCTTCGGGCGTGACGCGCAGGTAGTGCTCCAGCTCCGTGTTGATGAGATCGGGATCGCCGTCGTAGAGCGTGTACTCGGCGAGCATCTGCGCGCGGAACATCGTGGACTGGCGGCCGCGCACGGAGTCGTTGAGCAGGTTGTTGCGCAGCTTCTCCATCTCCCCAGGCGTAGCACCCTCCGATGCGAGCCGGTCGATCTCCCCCATGATCGTGGCGCGGATCTCGTCGGTCGTCTTGCCCGGCTTCGGGATCGCGAAGAGGTAGAGCGACGAGGGGCCGCGCCGCTCGCCCATCCCGCCCTGCACGGCGACGACCGACTCGTCGCCTTTGACGAGCCGCTGGTAGAGCCGCGAGCTCTCGCCTTCGAGGAGGAGATCGGAGGCGAGCGCGAGCGCGTAGAACTCTGGCGTGCGGCGCACGGGCGCCTTCCAGCCGAGCATCAGCGCGGGCAGCTGCGCGAAGCGGTCGGGGTACGACTCGAAGCGCGCGGCGACCTCCGCCGACTCGTCGACGTTGACGACGGGCGGCGCGGGCTGCCGCGGGATCGACGCGAAATACTTCTCGACGAGGGAGCGCGCCTCCGCCGGGTCGAAGTCGCCGACGATCGAGAGCACGGCGTTGTTCGGCGCGTAGTAGATGCGGAAGAACTCGCGCACGTCTTCGACCGAGGCGGCGTCCAAGTCTTCCATCGAGCCGATGGTCGAGTGCGCGTTCGCGGGGTTGCGGAAGACCATCTCGTTCAGGCGCAGGAACGCGCCGGAGTAGGGGCGGTTGTCGTAGGTGAGCCGCTTCTCCTCCTGCACGGCGTGGCGCTGGTTGTCGAGGTTCTCCTGCGTCACCTTGAGGGAGCGCATCCGGTCGGATTCGAGCCAGAGCGCGAGCGGGAACTGGTGCGAGGGCAGCGTCTCATAGTAGTTGGTGCGCTCGGTCGAGGTCGTGCCGTTCATCGTCCCGCCGGAGTTGAAGACGTACTGGAAGTGCGCCGCCTTCGGCACGTTCTCCGAGCCCTGGAACATCATGTGCTCGAAGAGGTGCGCGAAGCCGGTGCGCCCCTCGCGCTCGTTGCGCGAGCCCACGTCGTAGTAGACGGCGACGGAGACGACCGGGACGGCGTGATCTTCGCTCAGGATGACGCGCAAGCCGTTCTCAAGTGTGAACTGCTCGGCGGGCACGCGAGGGACTGCGACGGTTTCGGGCAAACAAATGACCTCAGTAGACGTTGAAATTGTACTCGACGATGACGTACTGCGAGACCTTGCGGACGCCCTTCATCGCGGGCTCGAACTCGATCCGCCGCGCGGCAGAGATCGCCGCCTCGGTGACGCCGTAGGGGAGCGACCGCTGCACCTCGACGCGGTCGTCCACGCGACCGTCGGCGCGCAGGATGATCCTGAGACGCACCGTCCCCTGCACACGCCTGCGCCGCGCCTCGCGCGGGTAGGCGGGCTCCGGGCGCGTCCTGATGATCGCCTTGCGCGTGACCTCGCGACCCGCGTAGACCCCGTTCTCGTCGGCGGGCGACCGGTCTTGCTTGTCGCCCGCGCGCTCGCCGCCGCCGCCCCCCTGACCGGGTCCGACCGGCTGCGCGGGTCTGCGACCCGACTGCGCGGACGCGCCCCTCGCCGCCGCCCCGGCGGGGCAGGCGAGGAGCGCTGCGAGCGTGAGAGTCGAGATGAGTCTCATCGTGAAAGACCTCCGCGGCGTGGGCGCGGCGGGAGCCCGGACGGTCGGGCGTTTGCGAGAGCCCCGCCTCAGCCCTGCGGCGTCGAGCCCGCGTTGACGATGCCGCGCAGCTCGGCGCGCAGCCGCTCGATCTCGCCGAGCTTCTGCTGCACGCGCTCGAAGAGCGCCGACTGCGCCTTGATGCCCTCGTCGATGAGGAACGCCGCCGCCTCCGCGCGGCTGCGGAAGACGCCCGCCTGCACGAGCTGTTCGAGCCGCTCCTGCGCCTCGTGCGAGACCTTGACGGCGACGACGTAGTCGTCCTTCGCCGACATCGCGCGCTCGATGGTGCGGCTGATGTCGCGCCCGATGGAGGAGAGCGATTCGGGGATGCGCGAGGCGATGTCGCGCACGGACGAAGACATCCGGTCGCGCTCCGAGCCGTGCCCCCCGGCGTCGTCGTCCTGGAGCATCAGGTCGTCGAGCGGCTCCGCGTCGTGCGGCGCTGGCGAGGCGGGCGGCGGGTAGTTCGGGTTGTTCGGATCGTAAGGATTGCTCATCGACTGAATCCTCCAGAAATCTTCAGCGGGAACGCCCGCGCGCCGCCGTGCGATCCGGGCGCGCCGAGCCTTCTCATTACACAAACTGGGAGAGCTTGAAAACCTGTCGATCATTTTAGTTGACGGGCGCATGAAGTGACAAACGGCGAAGAGCCCGCCTCGCGGCGCGCGTGGCTGCGCGCGTCCATCCGGCAGTGAAAATATTAACGCCCGCCGCGCCCTTTCGGCGTCGCCCGGCGCAACCTTGCCGCCCGTTCAGTCATCAACTACACTACGAAAACCTGCCACGGCGGGCGTCTTTCGCGGGTGTCTGCGTCGAGACTGAGGCGACGACGGGTCGGCGGGGGCGAGTCTTCCGAGAGGTCTTAAAAAGCAGTGAATAATAGACTGTCACGTTCCACGCTCGCGCTCCTGTCGCTCGCGCTCACGGTCTCCTTCGTCTCCGCGCAGCAGACGGCCCCGCCGCGCCGCGGCGAGGCTCGCACCACGCCGAACGCGACCACGCCGCCCGCCTCGCGCGGGGCGCGCGACCGCGCGCGCAACTCGCCGAACGCCACCTCCGCCCTCGAAGAGGACTTCGCCGAAGCCCTCTCCATCGTGCAGGACAACTACGTGGACGGCGTCAAGCTCGAGTACAACACGGTCTTCAAGTCGTCGATCATCGGGATGCTGCGCTCGCTCGACCCGCACTCGAACTACTACGACGCGAAGGAGTTCGAGGAGCTCCAGACCGACTGGCGTTCGGAGTACTACGGCGTCGGCGCGTCGATCAACAACTACGAGTTGAACGGCACGACCGAGACCTACGTGCTCGGCACTTTCGAGAACTCGCCCGCGGCGAAGGCGGGCCTGCGTTACGGCGACAAGATTCTCGCCGTTGACGGCAAGGAGGCGAAGGGTAAGCCTTCGGCCGAGGTGCGCGACTGGATTCGCGGCCCGAAGGGCTCGACCGTCAAGATGACTCTGGAGCGCGCGGCGACGGGGGCCAAAGAGACGGTCGAGATCACGCGCGCCGTGGTGCCGCAACCGACCGTGCCCGACGCTTACATGATCAAGCCGGGCGTCGGCTACATCGACATGCAGCGCGGCTTCAACCGCACGACCGCCGACGAGTTCGTCGCGCGGCTCGAACAGCTCCACAAGCAGGGCATGACGCAGCTCGTCATCGACCTCAGGAACAACCCCGGCGGGCTGCTGGATCAGGCGGTCAAGGTCGCCGAGCGCTTCCTCGCGCGCGGTCAGCTCATCCTCTCGCAGCGCGGCCGCATCGAGGGCACGGATCGCTCCTACAACTCGACGAACAACAACCCGAACCCGATCCCGCTCGTCGTCCTGGTCAACCGCAACACGGCTTCCGCCTCCGAGATCGTCGCGGGCGCGCTCCAGGATCACGACCGCGCCCTCGTCGTCGGCGAGACCTCTTTCGGCAAGGGGCTCGTGCAGTCGATCATCCCGATGGACTACGGCACGGCGCTGACGCTGACCTCGACGAAGTACTACACGCCTTCGGGCCGCCTCATCCAGCGCGACTACTCGAACGAGGGGCTCTACGACTACTACACGAAGGGGCAGGGCGTGGGCGGCGGCGGCAGCGCCGCGGCGCAGAAGCCGACGGGTCCGGAGAGCCTAACCGACACGGGGCGCAAGGTCTACGGCGGCGGCGGCATCTCGCCGGACGACGCGGTCAAGCCGCGGCTCATCACCCCGGCGCAGAGGCGGCTCCGCGACCCGATCTTCGGCTTCGTGCGCGAGCTGGTCAACGGCCGCCCCAAGGGGTTCGAGGACTACAAGGTCGGGCGCGCCATCGAGTTCGATCACGTCGTCAAGGCCGACGAGTACCCCGTGACCGACAACCTGTTCAAGGCGTTCAAGGCTTACGCGCTCGCGGACACCTCGAACAATCTGACCGACGCGCAGCTCGACAAGGCGCGCGAGTTCATCACCCGCCAGCTCCGCTTCGAGATCACCACCGCCGCCTACGGCACGGTCGCCGCCGCGCAGGTGCTCGTCGCCACCGACCCGGAAATCTCGAAGGCGATTGACGTGCTGCCGCGTGCCCGCGAACTCGCCCTCGCCGCGCAGCGCGGCCGCAACCCGCAGACGAAGAGCTTCGAGTAAAACCGGAACTCACGAACCGGCAAAGATGAGAAGGGGTCGCCACTCGGTTGAGTGGCGACCCCTCCTCAGTTTTAAGCAGCTCCGGTGCGCCTGTTCAGCCGCTGCCCGTCTCGCCGTGCGGCGCGTCCACGGGCTTCGACTCGGGCGAGCCGCGCTGGCGCAGCCAGATCGAGAGCAGGACGATCGCCGCGACCGAGAGGAACTCGCTCTGCCAGTTCTGGAACGACTCGAACCAGAAGCGCGAGCCCGCGACGTACTGCCAGAACGTGATCGTGGGCTGCCCGTGCTCCCGCTGCTCGCTGTTGTACTCGTTGACGCCGCCCGCGGCGTGCAGCGCGAAGGAGAAGAGGAAGAGCAGCGCGAAGGCGATGAAGAGGGAGTTCTCGTAGAGCTTCAGGACGATCCCGCCGCGGCGCACGGGCCCGGGCGCGTCGCGCCGGTTGCGCGCGCGGCTCGGATCGCGGTCGACCTCCTCCCGCGCCTTGTCCGGGTCTTTCGATTCCGACGAGCCGCGCTGGTAGAGGAACGCCGTGAGCATGACGTAAGCCGCCATCTGGAGGAACTCGCTCTCCCAGTTCTCGAACGTCGCCTCGACGAAGTGGCCCGTCGTCAGGTACTCGGAGTAAGCGACCTCCGGCTGGTGGTGCTCTTGCCGATCCTCGTTGTACTCGTGATGACCCGTGAGGCTCTGACCCAGTAGGGAGAGGATGAAGAGCGTGAGCATGGTGATGCTCAGCCCGTTGTCGCGGAAGAATCGTCGCATGAAACTCTCCTCAAGGGTTCGGAATCGTTAAAGCCCCGCCCCGCATCGCGGTCGTTCGCGACCTGCCGTCGAAACTACTTCGCGCGCCTGTAGAGATCGGCGACGCCGACGCTCAGCCCGCCGAAGACGCCGGCGCGCGGAGCCTCCGGGTTCAGACCGAAGCGCACGCCCCAGTCGAGGCTCATCCCGGAGATTTCCGCCTCCACGCCGAAGTCGTTCTCGAACTCGCGCGAGACGGCGAAGGCTGCCAGCCCGCCGTGATCCCACCCCGCCCCGCCCTCCTCGCCGTCGGCGAGGAAGCCCGCGTTGAAGTCGAAGTCGGTCTTGCCGATCTTCTTACTCAGGAGGAAGAGTAGTTCGTGATCGAAGCGGCCCGTGCCGAGACGCTTCCGCTCGCTCGCGGCGGGGAGCTTCAGGCGGTAGGAGAAGGCGAGTGCCGGGTGCGCCTCGGTGTCTTTGAGCGCGACGATCTGGAAGCCCAAACGCGCGTCGCCGACGCCCGCGCGGCGCTCGCGGGTTTCGTTGTCGGTCTCGGACTTGAAAGAGTCGATCTCGAAGGCGAGGAGCAGGCGGCTCGACGCGGCGAAGCGCAGGGAGAGCGGCGCGGTGTGCTCGGCGCGAAACTCTTCGGAGCGGAAGTTGCCGTCGTAGCCGAACTCGACTTGCAGCACGCCCGGCTTCTGAATCTCCGCCGGGCTGGCGACCGTCGGGCGATCGGGCTTGATGAAGTCCTCTTCCTCTTCTCCCGACTTCGCCGGTGCTGCCGGGGCGCGCCCCGCCGCGTCGCTCTTAACGCGCGCGACGGCAGCCGCGAGCGAGTCCGTCACGGGCACGTCCTTCAGCGAGCTGATCTGCGCGGGGTGCGACTGCTGCGCCCTCGCGGGCGGGACGCAGCACAGTGCGAACGCTATCGTGATGAGCGAGCTGCCGACGGCGCACGCCCGTCTTCCTGCGTCTTGAGACAAGTTTTCCCTCCGCGCGTCGAGAATAAGGGGAGATCGTTTAGCCGGGGGACGGTTAAGTACGTTGAACTTG
>JAIVJC010000202.1 GCA_020200235.1 Acidobacteriota bacterium
CGCGGGTCCCGCCGCCCCTCCCTTTTCGTCTGCCGCGCGCCGCTGTGCTACCATGCGGCGTAAACCGTGAACCGTAAACCGTGACAGGAGAAACCCGGTTCTTGCTTGTCACTGTTTACGGTTAACAGTTTACGGAGGTTAACGTGGCTGCACCCAACATCGAGACGGTCGCCAGCCTCGCCAAGCGGCGCGGCTTCGTCTTCCCGTCCTCGGAGGTCTACGGCGGGCTGGGGAGCGCGTGGGACTACGGCCCGCTCGGCGTCGAACTCTCCAACAACGTCAAGCGCGCGTGGTGGCGCTGGCTCGTCTACGAGCGCGACGACATCGAGGGTCTCGACTCTTCGATCATCCTCAACCGACTGGTGTGGAAGTACTCGGGCCACGAGGAGACCTTCAACGATCCGCTCGTCGACTGCCGCGAGTGCAAGAGCCGCTTCCGCGCCGACAAGCTCGCCGAGGAGTTCGGCGCGCAGCCGACCGCCGAAGGCTTCAAGACCGTCAAGTGCCCGAGCTGCGGGAAGACCGACTGGACGGAGCCGCGCCCCTTCAACATGATGTTTCAGACGCGCCTCGGCGCGGTCTCCGAGGACGACCCGAACGCGCTCGCCTACCTCCGCCCCGAGACCGCGCAGGGCATCTTCATCAACTTCCTGAACGTCCAGCAGTCCATGCGGCGCAAAGTCCCGTTCGGCGTCGCGCAAGTGGGCAAGAGTTTTCGCAACGAGGTCACGCCCGGCAACTTCATCCTCCGCACGCGAGAGTTCGAGCAGATGGAGATGGAGTACTTCGTCCGACCCGACGCGGAGCATTCGCAGTTGGTCGATTACTGGGTCGAGCAGTACGTCGGCTGGTACACGTCGCTCGGGTTGAGCCGCGACAGCCTGCACCTGCACGAAGTCCCGCAGAATGAACTGGCTCACTACTCGCGCCGCACCGTCGACATCATGTACCGCTACTTCCCCGAGCGCGACGAAGAGGCGCGGCAGTGGGAGGAGTTGATGGGCATCGCCTACCGCACGGACTTCGATCTCAAGTCGCACTCGAAGAACCCTGCGGACGCGGAAGGGAAGCGCACGAACCCCGACTCGACGGAAGACCTCTCCTACTTCGACGAGGCGGCGAAGGAGCGCTTCTACCCGCACGTCATCGAGCCCGCGGCGGGCGTCAACCGCTCCGTCCTCGCGTTCCTGATGGACGCCTACGCGGAGAAGACGACGGAGAAGGGCGAGAAGCGCGTCATCCTCAGGCTCCACCCCGAACTCGCGCCGATCAAGGTGTTCGTTGCAGCCATCGATGCGCGCCGTCTACGACGACACGGGCGGCATCGGCAAGCTCTACGCCCGGCAGGACGAGATCGGCACTCCTTTCTGCGTCACCGTCGATCA
Source organism: Acidobacteriota bacterium (assembly GCA_020200235.1). GTDB lineage: Bacteria > Acidobacteriota > Blastocatellia > Pyrinomonadales > Pyrinomonadaceae > JAIVGV01. Next base: position 1,386 of record JAIVJC010000202.1, read on the forward strand.
CCAGTCGCTCGAAGACGAAGCCGTCACCGTGCGCGACCGCGACACGTGGGAGCAGGAGCGCGTGAAAGTTTCAGAGTTGAGAGAGCGTTTACAGTCGAGGCTGCTCGCGCAAAGTCCCGCCCCGGTGTCCGACTGACTCTGGACATCGGGCATTAGACTTTGGACTCTTAAGTCATGGCGATCCGCAAAACGAAAATGCAGACGCAGCGCACGGACGCGCGGCTGCTGCTCGAATCCGACGAGCCGGTGGAACTCCCGCCCGCCGAGGTCGAAGAGTCCTCGGTCGTCCTCCAGTTCGAGAGCCTGCGGCAGTACGTGCCGGAGCTGCTCGACACCCTGCGCGCGGGCACGACCGCCGAACTCGTCCCCGTCATGCGCGACGGCTCGACCTTCGCCGTCCACACGCGGACGCGCACCTTCTGGGTCAAGCTCTGGCACGCCGGCACCTCCGACATGACGCGCGTCGAGCGCGTGCAGGTCTTGAGCTGCCTGCCCTCGACGCGGGGCGTGCAGGTCATCGTCGGCGACGAGGAGGATTACGGCGACGACGAGCCCGACGGGTTCGACGAGGACGATCTCGACGACGCCGATGCGGACGGCGACCCCGAAGAAGAGGGCGACGAAGAGCCGAACGTTAACTTCGAGAGCCGCTGAAAGCCTTCGCGAGTGGTCCCGGCGGGGGCGGAAGACCGGAACCGTCGTCTCAAATCTCCAGACACGAGCGGGCTGCGGGTCGAAAGGCTTGCAGCCCGCGCGCCTTTCGCGGGAAACTCTGCGAGCGGATGGCTGAACTGTCGAAAAAGATTCTCGCGCTTGCGCTCGCCGCCGCCGAAGAGGGCGGCCGCGCGCTGCTCGTCGGCGGCGGCGTGCGCGACGCGCTGATGGATCGCGAGCCGAAGGACTGGGACGTGGAGGTCTACGGCGTCGAGCCCGCGCGCCTCCGCGCCCTGCTCGGACGCTTCGGCAGGGTCGACGTCGTCGGCGAGGCGTTCACGGTCTACAAGCTCGGTCACGACCTGGACGTGAGCCTGCCGCGCCGCGAGCGCAAACAGGGGCGCGGTCACCGCGGCTTCGTCATCGAAGGCGATCCGTCGATGACGTTCGAGGAAGCCGCGCGCCGTCGCGACTTCACGATCAACGCCATCCTCTTCGATCCGCTCAGCCGAGAGTATCTCGATCCGTTCGACGGCCGCCGCGACCTCGAACGCAAACTCCTGCGGGCGGTCGCGCCCGAAACTTTCGTCGAAGACTCTCTGCGCGTGCTGCGCGCCGCGCAACTCGCCGCGCGCTTCCGCCTGGACATCGAGCCCGCCACGGTCGAGCTCTGCCGCTCGATCGATCTCACAGACCTCCCGGCGGAGCGCGTCTGGGGCGAGCTGGAGAAGATTCTGCTCCGAGCCGAGCGGCCGTCCGCCGGCTTCGAGTGGCTGGCGAAGCTGAACGCGACGCCGCAACTCTTTCCGGAAGTCCAGGCGCTCGTCGGCGTGCCGCAAAACTCAGAATGGCACCCGGAGGGGAATGTTGACACTCATACTTTCCTCACGCTCGACCGCGCCCGCGAGCTTATCGACGATCTGCCTGACGTGAAAAAAGTGGCGGTCATGCTCGCCGCGCTCTGCCACGACTTCGGCAAGCCGGCGACGACCGAGTTCGTCGAGGGGCGCACGCGCTCGCGCGGTCACGACGAAGCGGGCGTCGCGCCGACCGTCTCGTTCCTCGACCGCCTGAAGATTTACACGCTCGACGGCTACGACGTGCGCTCGCAGGTCGTCGCGCTCGTGCGCGAGCACCTCAAGCCCGGCGAGTTCTACCGCAAGCGCGAGGAGGTGTCGGACGGCGCGTTCCGCCGCCTCGCCCGCCGCTGCGAACTCGATCTGCTCTACCGCGTCGCGCGCGCCGACTCGCTCGGTCGCAACGCGCCGTGGGTCGCGCGCGAGAAGTGGTACGACGCGGCGGCGCAGGAGTGGTTCATCGGGCGCGCGCGAGAGCTGTCGGTCGAGCGCCGGGCCCCCGCGCCGATCCTCATGGGTCGCCACCTGCTGGAGATGGGCTTGAAGCCCTCGCCGCGCGTCGGCGAGATCGCGCGCGCCGTCTACGAGATGCAGCTCGACGGCCGCGTCCGCACGCTCGAAGAGGCGCGCGACGCCGCGCGACGACTGATACAAAGCGAGGGCGGGGAAGGCGGAGCGAGCCCCGAAGGGGCGAAATGAGATAGCCAGGGGCAACGCCCCTGGGATGCGAATCCGAAATGCCGTCGAGCCCCGAAGGGGCGGAATAAATTCCGCGCGGAATTTATTCCGCCCCTTCGGGGCTCAGGCGTGGCTCTAATTTCGGACTAACCAGGGGCGTTGCCCCTGGCTGTTTAATTTCGCCCCTTCGGGGCTTGGTCGCCGTGAGAGTCGTAATCTTCTCTTGGTCGTCGCAACGCAGTTGACGATCCGCACCTGCGCGCCGCGCCTTTTGCGTGCCCTACCACGCTGTTGTAAGATGCCGCTTAATCTTTCGCGCCGCTTCGCAAACGTTCAACGCAAAATTGTCGCCCGCCGTCGCTCGCGCGGGGGCGTCCCCACATTAAATTTCATCCGAAGGAAAAATTGAGATGATCGATTTCGAGCTGACCGAAGATCACAAGGCAATCGTGCAGACCGTGAGGGAGTTCGCGGCGAAGGAGGTCGCGCCTTACATCAAGGAGTGGGACGAGCGGCAGCAGTTCAACCGCGGCGCGCTCGACAAGATGGCGGAGCTGAACCTGCTCGGCGTCTGCCTGCCCGAAGAGCTGGGCGGCGCGGGCTTCGACTACGTCGCGCTCGGGCTCGTCTGCGAGGAGCTGGAGTACACGGACACCTTCCTGCGCGTCGTGATGTCAGTCCACACGGGGCTCAACTGCCTGACGCTCTACTCGTGGGGCACCGAGGAGCAGAAGCGCAAGTACCTCGTGCCGCAGGCGAAGGGCGAGAAGATCGCGACCTACGGGCTGACCGAGCCGGGCGCGGGATCCGACGTGGTCGGCGCGCGCTCGACCGCCCGGCGCGAGGGCGACGAGTGGGTCCTGAACGGCGAGAAGATGTGGATCAGCCTCGCCGACGTGGCGGACAACTTCCTCTTCTTCTGCTGGACGGACGAGGAGAAGCGTAAGCGGCGCGATCACACCGGGATGTCCTGCTTCATCGTCGAGCGCACGATGAAGGGGTTCACGTCGGGGACGATCCACGGCAAGCTCGGCATCCGCGCGGGCAACACCGGCTACTTCTCCCTGCAGGACGTGCGCGTGCCCGCCGCGAACATGGTCGGGCAGGAGGGCGAGGGCTTTAAGATCGCGATGTTCGCTTTGGAGCAGGGGCGCTACACCGTCGCCGCGGGCGCGACGGGCGTCATCAGAGCCTCGCGCGACGCTTCCGTCGCTTACGCGAACGAGCGCGAGACGTTCGGCACCAAGATCGCCAACCACCAGCTCGTCAAACAGAAGATCGCGGAGATGGAAGCCGACTACCAGATGGCGCACCTGCTCTGGCTGCGCGCGGGCTGGCTCAAGAACGAGGGGCTGCCGAACGCGCGCGCGACCTCACTCGCGAAGTGGCAGGCGACCGTCAGGAGCGAGAAGGCTGCGTCGATGGCGATCGAAGTCCACGGCGCGAACGGCTACTCGAACGACTACCCCGTGGAGCGTTACCTGCGCAACTGCAAGGCGGCGATCATCTACGAGGGCACGCGCGACATCCACACGCTGATGCAGGCTGACTGGGCGCTCGGCATCAAGACCGAGAAGCCGGCGCGCGTCACGCTGCCGCCCCACCGCGCCCCGGAGTCGAGCGCGGCGTTGGCTGCGGACTGAGCCGGAGGGGACTAAAAATTCTACGCCCGAAACGGCGGGACGCGGGGTTGTCACGGGCAACCCCGGCGTCCCGTTTTTGCGCGCCTAACCACGCGCGCGCTGTACGAAATCGCGTGGCAGATTGAACGAAAGCGGCGCCCCGCGTTTGAGCAACCGGCTTCCTTACTGCCGCGTCAAAAGCCTGTCCCTCTCCCGTCCCTGACTTGGCTCAAGCGTTTCTCCAAAGCCGGAATAATTCATAAGAATGAGAAAACTGTCTTTATCGATCCTCCCGCTCTTCGTGTTTCTCGCGCCCTTCGCGGAGAAGCTCACGCACCCGCGCGCGGGCGGCGCGGGCTCTGCGGTCGTCGCCGCGCACGAGGCTGACGGCGCGGCTGCGCGCCGAGTGCGCGCGCGCATCGCCCGCGCGAAAAAGGCGCTCCAACAGTCGCCCGCGCCCGCCGCCGATACGGCGACCGTCGCCATCGAGGACGCGGACGGCGTGCGCTTCCACCTCGTCACGCTCGCGAAGGAGACGCTGCTGCGGCAGGGCGCGACCGCCGACGTCGTCTCGACGCTCGGCACGACCCTGCGCGTCACGGTCGTGCGCCCGAACTACGTCAACACGGCGCTGCGCGTGGCGGACGCGGCGGGCAGAGAGTTGACCCCGCTCGCGGTGAAGTACCCGCGCACGGAAGGGAAGCAGATCAAGGAGATCGCCTACTACGCCTCGGCGCACCCGGCTGTCGCCGCGCCCGCGCTCGCGCGCGACGGCAGGGGCTACATCCGCGAACAGCTCGACGCGGCGGCTCGGGAGCTGCGCGCGCGCGGCGAGAAGATCGACCCTTCGGTCGTCGCGGTCGCCGAGCGCCTGTGCGTCGTCGAGCACGCCGATCACAAGCGCTTCACGAGCGAGGACTCGAAGGCGCTCTTCGACGAGATCACGACGCTCTACGCCCTGAACGCGGGCGACACCTACCGCTACTCGGTCTCGACCGCCGGCGCGGGCGGCATGATCCAGATGATCCCGCAGACCTACGCCGCCATCCGCGCGCAGTACCCGAAGGGGGCGCTCAAGGCGGACTTCGTCGCCGGGATGCAGGATCATGCCAACGCCGCGCGCGCCATGCTGCTCTACATGCAGGACACCTGGGACGGTCTCGCGCGCCGCGATCAGATCAAGCAGGCGCTCGCGACCGAGCTCGCGACGCAAGCCGAGCTCCTCGCCGCGGGCTACAACTCGAACCCGATGCGCCTCGCCTCGTACCTCGAGAAGGGCGGCTCGTCGTGGCGCACGCTCATCCCCGCCGAGACGCAGATGTACCTGCGGATTTACGCCGCCGTCGATCGGCTCGTGCCGGGCGACGCGCCCGCGAGTCCGCAAAACGATTCGGCCGCTTCCTCCCCCGCCGTCGTGGCGGCGGCGATGAACGGCAACTGAAAACTAATGATGAAGTATGAACGATGAACGATGAAGTAAAGACATTAGCTCTTACTTCATCCTTCATCCTTCATCCTTCATCCTTCTTCTCCGCCCGCTTCAGCGCCTGCCGCCCGCGCCCTTCGACTTCAACTCCTCGACCGAAAGAAAGCGCGGCGGATCGAAACGGACGCTGCGCGCGCCCACGTCCTGCCCCTTGAAGAAATCGACGACGACTGACTGCACCTCCTCGGACGGCAGCGTCTCGTGCCCGCCGTTCTCGACGACGAGGTGCGTGCTGACGGGGAAGCCCCAGCGCAGCTCTTCCGCCTGGAACGGCGGCGTGTTGGTGTCGAGCGTGCCGCTGATGAAGAGCGCAGGGATCGTGCTCCACAAGCGCGGCAGCTGTGCCGCGCCGTGCCTCGCGAAGCCGAGCGACTCGCAGACGCCCGACGACCACTGCAAGTTGACGTTGCTGAAGAGCGCGCCGCGCGTCTCGCTTCGCGCCCGCGCCATGCGCTCGTCAGACCAGCCGAGCGAGCAGTCCGTCGCGTTCGCCATCGGCGAGCGACCGGCGAAATCGTTGTAGAGCGCGTCCTGCGCGCGGGCGTCGGGCGAGCAGATGATGAGGCAGAGCAGCAGGGCCGCGTTCAGCTTGTGCTTGATCAAAAGCGTGTCCCCTTTCGAGAGCGGCGGGCGGGAGCGGTTGGTGTTGCCGGCACACGTAGAGACGCGCCGCGCGCGGCATTCGTTAACACGGGTGCTGTCGCGGGAGTTGTTGCGGCTATACGACTCGCGTCGCGAGTGTGGCTGGACGGAGCCTGCGCGAGAGAGCGCGACGAACTGCGTCGGCGTCGCGCCGCGCGCTTGCGGGGTCAAACATGGATGACCTTGACAGCCACCGAAACGCGCCGATAGATTGCACGCGCCTTACGCCGCCTCCGTTTCGCGGGGCGGCTTCACGCCTCGGTTTAAGGAGACTCGCATGAGCATCACCTTTATTCGTCGCGCCGTCTTTGCCCGCTTCGGTCTTCTCGCCCTCGCCGTTTTGATCTCGCAGGTCGGGTGCCAGGGCCCGGCGGGGCCTCCGGGCCCGCCGGGACCTCCGGGCTCGTCCTCGGGCGGCGCGCCCTACGTCTGGGTCTGCACGCCCGCGAACTACTTCTCCGGCGGTAACACCCAAGCCGACATCTTCATCTTCAACGGGAGCGCGGCGACCGCCAACGTCGCCGTCCACTTACTGAACAAGGACGGGACGAACCTGTCCGGCGTCACGGTTCCCGGATCGAGCCCCGCCGCGACCTACCCGGGTCAGACGGGCGCGACGACCGTCGCCGTCGCGTCCGCGAACACGCTGATCGTCAACTACCTGACCGCGCAGGGGAACCCCGCCGCGGGCGGCAACGTCCTAGCCACCGTCAGGGTCGTCTCCGATCAGCCCGTCGCCGTCGGCTCCAACATCCAGTTCAGCGGCTTCCACCCCGTCCCCTGTAGCCTCCTGCCCAAGTAGCGCGGGGCGCGTCGGCGAGAGTTGATCGTAAGGGGATAAAAAACGCGGGACTGTGACGAGCAGCCCCGCGGTCTCTTTTAGCGCGTTCCTTGCCACGCCCGCCGCCCCATGTCGGTGAGCTACTCTGAGAGCAGCTCCTTCACCTGATCGACGATCTTACCCGGGGTCGGATACCAGAGGCGATTCGTGTCAATGACTTTTTGCTCGTCGATATAGACGCTGAACTCGCCGAGCCCGCCCCGCACCGTCTCCACCCGTGCGTCAGTTTCTTTCCGAAGCCGCGCCGCCACACGGGCAGCCATGACTTGCTTGACGGGTCAAACCCCGCAGTGATGGATGCCGACTTTCCTCATGCCGTGACTCTCCTTTCCGAGAAACCCGCAGCCGCCTGACGCCCGGCATCGCCCGCGCCCCCATCGGACGCGCATGAGAGACTCCGTGCCGGGGCGTCGGGTGTATGCCGTTGTTAGGCGCGTCGCGGCCGGAGCCCATTCAACGCAGAGCCAGCCAATCACGCAGCGAGTCTTCCAGCACGCCGGCATCCTTCGCGGATAAGTTCCCGATAGATTTGATGGCGAAACTCTGATGAACCGTATACAGCCCCCGCTTGGCCGCGGAAGCAACGTTCAGCCCGGCAGCTTTCCAATCAGCCAGCATAAATTCGCCGGCAAGGAGTTGAGATACCTTACTCGTGAGCGGGACGATGATGACATCCTGTGATACGTGAGGGGCGCTCACGACAACAGCCGGCCTGATTTTTGAGCCCGACAGATTCGAGAAAGGATGCCGCACCAGGATGACTTCACCTTTCGAGTAGCTCGGCATACACGTCATCCTCGGCGTTATCCCAGACCGCATCCAGCGAACTCTCGCCGGCGCGCAGCCAGAAACTTGGATCATCAGTCAGGGGGGTGACGAGCACTTCCGTCCCTTCAGGAATCTCGACCTCTTCCAACAATTCAATTCTCCCCTCACGCACGATGGCACGAATATTTTGCATTTCGATACCTCCGTGGAAAGGATACAGTAGGCATTGCCCGCGGCAAAGAGGCAAGCGTCTAACGCCCGAATTGAGATGCCGCCCGCGAATGGCATCCGACCTGAGCTTTAGGAAGCATCTTGAGAGAAATGCTATCGGGCGGTTATCTCGAATGACTTGTTGGGCGGCGCGCCGAAAGAAAGCGAATACTTATACGGTTGCTCTCCCAGGCTTTAACAACTTCAACTTAGCAAATAACTGAGCCCTGTAATTCCAGAGCAGCATGATACTAACCCCCCAAAGGCAACTATTCAGTCCAGCCAAGAGATAATACACACCATCTGTCGGGATACCTTTGTAGAACCATTCACCTATCAGCAAGATGGGGAATGAGAATACGCACAGCAACACATGAGCACCGCCTGCTCTAACGATCTCCCCGGCTCTCAGGGGTCTCTCTGAGCTATGCCAACGGGCAAAGAT
>JAIVJC010000080.1 GCA_020200235.1 Acidobacteriota bacterium
CCCCTAGATTAACTAGGAGGTGTCGCCATGCCGAAACAGGACGCCAAGCTGCTCCAGGGCACGCTCGACATGCTCATCCTCAAGTCGCTCTCGACCGCGCCGCTCCACGGCTTCGGCGTCGGGCAGCGCATCATGCAGCTCTCCGGCGACGCCCTGCGCGTCGAGGAGGGCTCGCTCTACCCAGCGCTCTACCGCATCGAGCAGCAGGGGTGGATCGAGTCGGAGTGGGGGGTCTCGGAGAACAACCAGCGCGCCAGGTTTTACAAGTTGACCCGCGCCGGGCGCAGGCAGCTCCGCGTCGAGGAGGAGAACTGGGAGCGGCTCGCGGCAGCCGTCTTCAAGGTCATGCAGACAGCCTGAGAGGTGACGTCGTGATGAGGAACTGGACGGGGCTCGTGCGCGACCGGCTGCGCTGGCTCGCGCGCCGCCGGAGCGTCGAGACGGAGATGGAAGAGGAGCTGCGCTTCCACCTGCGGCGCATCGAGGAGGAGGGCGTGGCGCGCGGGTTGAACCGCGCCGACGCGGCGCGCGAGGCGCGCAGGCGCTTCGGGAGCCTCGCGCGCGTCAAGGAGGCTTGCCGCGACGTGCGCGGCGGCGGGTTCGCCGAGACTCTGGTGCGAGACCTGCGCTTCGGCGCGCGCACGCTCGCCAAGAGCCCCGGCGTCACGCTCGTCATCGTCCTCACGCTCGCGCTCGGCGCGGGAGCCAACGCGGCGATCTTCAGCGTCGTCGAGGCGGTGCTGCTGCGCCCGCTCCCCTTCGGCGCGCCCGAGAGGATCGTCGGCTTGCGCGAGACGCTCCCCGACGAGGGCTCGATCCCCGTCGCCTACCGGACTTACGCCGAGTGGCGTGAGCGTTGCGGCGCGGTCTTCGAGTCGGTGGCGGCGATGGCGGACTGGCGCTTCAACCTCGAAGGCGGCGCGGAGCCGGAGCGCGTCGACGGCGTGAGGGTCACGGAAAACTACTTCGGCGTGATGGGCGTGCGCCCGCTCGTCGGGCGCACGTTCCGCGCCGAGGAGATGCGGCCCGGAGCGCCGGGCGCGGTCATCATCGGAGAGGGGCTGTGGCGTCGTCGCTTCGGCGGCGCGGCGAGCGCGGTCGGGCAGACGATGAGGCTCGACGGCGAGGACTACGAGATCGTCGGCGTGATGCCCGCGGGCGAGGCGCGCGGCGAGTCGGGCTGGGCGAGCGTGTGGGTGCCGATGATCGTGCGCGACGAGGGGCGCGCGCGCTCGAACCCTTTCCGCTACCTGAGCGTCAACGCGCGTCTGCGCGAGGGTGTGACGGTGGAGCAGGCGCGCTCAGAGATCGCGCGCGTGATGCGAGCGCTCCGGCAAGACTTCCCCGACACGCACGGCAAGCCCTACGGCACGGAGGCGCGCGCCCTGCAAGACTTCGTAGTTCCCGCGGGGACGCGCACGGCGCTCCTCGTCCTCTCCGGCGCGGTCGGCTTCGTGCTCCTGATCGCGTGCGCGAACGTGGCGAACCTCCTGCTCGCGCGCGGCGTCACGCGCGAGCGAGAGATCGCCGTCCGCACCGCGCTCGGCGCGTCGCGCGGGCGCGTCGCGCGGCAGTTGCTGACGGAGAGTCTGCTGCTCTCGACGCTGGGCGCGTTGGCGGGGCTCGCGCTCGCCTACGCGGGGCTGAAGCTGCTCGTCGCGCTGGGCGCGGGCGTCGTGCCGCGGCTCGAAGGCGTCGGGCTGAGCGCGCCCGTCCTCGCGTTCGCGCTGGCGCTCTCGGCGCTGACGGGGCTGCTCTTCGGCGTCGCGCCCGCCCTCGCGGCGTCGAAGGTCGATCTCAACTCGGCGCTCAAGGAGGGCGCGCGCGGCGCGGGCGCTGGCACTCGGCACCGGAGGCTGCGCGATCTGCTCGTCGTCTCCGAGATCGCGCTCGCGCTGACGCTGCTCGTCGCCTCCGGGCTGATGCTCAAGAGCTACGTGCGACTGCGCGAAGTGCCCGCGGGCTTCGACACGGACGGCGTGCTCACCGCCGAGTTGAACCTCCCATCGCGCATCTACGACACGCGCGAGAAGCGGCTCAACTTCTTCCGCGAGGCGGTCGAGCGCACGCGGGCGCTGCCCGGCGTCGAGGTCGCCGCGGCCGCGCAGTCGATCCCGCTGCGCGGCGGCGGCGCAGTCGATCCGGTGATCGTCGAGGGTCGCCCCGTCCCGCCGCCGGGTCAGGTGCCGTTCATACGGGAGAACATCGTCACGCCCGACTACTTCCGCGCGATGGGGATGCGGCTCGTCAAGGGTCGCACCTTCACCGAGCAGGAGACGTGGGAGACGGGCGGCGCGATGATCGTCAACGAGACGTTCGTGCGCAAATTCCTCGCGGGCGAAGAGCCCATCGGGCGCCGCGTCAAACTCGCCGAGGAAAAGCCGTGGATGAACATAGTCGGCGTGGTGGCGGACACCGTGCAGGACAGCTTCGACAGCACGAAGACGTTCGAGGAGATGTACTACCCGTACACGAACACTTCCGATCCCCTCCCGATCTCCTTCTCGACCCTCGTCGTGCGCTCGCCGCTCGACACGGGAACTCTGGTCGCCCACTTACGCGGCGAGGTGCGCGCGCTCGACCCGAGCGTGCCGCTCTCGCGCGTCCAGACGATGCGCGCGCTCGCCGAGCGCGCGACCGCCGGAGAGAGATTCAACCTGCTGCTCGTGGGGCTCTTCGCCTCGCTCGCCCTCCTGCTCGCGGCGGTCGGCATCTACGGCGTGATGGCTTACTCGGTGACCGAGCGCACGCACGAGATCGGCGTGCGCCTCGCCCTCGGCGCGCGCGGCTCTGACGTTGTCGGGATGATCGTCCGGCAGGGGATGCGGCTGACTCTGTTCGGCGTCGCGGGGGGATTGGCGGGCGCGTTCGCGCTGACGAGGCTGATCTCGGACATGCTCTTCAACGTCGCGCCGACCGACCCGGCGGCGTTCTCGCTCGTCGCGCTGGCGCTGACGGCGGTCGCCTTCGTCGCGTGCCTCGTCCCGGCGCTGCGCGCGTCGCGCGTCGATCCATTAACCGCGCTCAGGCACGAGTGAGGGCGCCCGCGAGCCCCGAAGGGGCTACAGACCTTAGCCGGTGGCGGCGCTCGCATTCGCTCGCTTGCCACCGGCTGATGTCTCGCGCCCCTGCCGGGGCTCTCTGAAATCACCGCCCGCCGGGGAGGGCAGACCAGCCGCGCGTCAGGTAGTCGCTCATGGTGAGCCCGATCATGATGGCGAGCCAGAGGAAGCCGCTGGCGATGACGACCCACGTCAGGCGCGAGCTGTAGCGGACGTGCATGAAGTAGAGCACGACGAGCACGGCTTTCGTCACGGCGATGGCGAGCGCGATGACCGTGCCGATGGCTTCGTTGGGGTAGTCGATCTGCGCCGCGAAGACCGTGATCGCGGTCAGCGCCATCAGCGCGCCGAAGATCAGGAAATAAATCTTTCTCGAGACGATGTGTTCCGACATAGATCGTAAACCCTTCAGTGCCCGCCGCCGTGCGTCAGGTGCGCGCCGAGCAGGTAGAGCAGGGGGAACAGGAAAATCCAGACGATGTCCACGAAGTGCCAGTAGAGCCCGCTGTTCTCGACCGGCGAGTGGTACTCCGGCGTGTAGCGACCGCGGTAGGCGTAGTACATCAAAAACAGCATGACGGCGATGCCGATGATCATGTGCAGGGCGTGGAGTCCCGTCATCGCGAAGTAAATCCAGTAGAACATCTGGACGGATCGCTCTGTGACGTTCGCGGGCAGCGCGTGCTGCGCCTGATCCCAGTGCCAGAATCCCTGGATGGGCACGTGGTGATCGCGAATCTTCTCGGCGTACTCGACGGACTTGACGACGAGGAACGTCAAGCCGAGGACGGCGGTGACGGCGAGGAAGACGATCTGGTTGCGGCGTGAGCCGACCTGCGCGAAGTAGACGGCGAGCGCCATCGTCAGCGAGCTCAGGATGAGGACGACCGTGTTGAAGGCGCCGAGCTTCCAGTTGAGCGTCGAGCTGGCGTAGGCGAAAGACGCCTGGTTCTGCGTGCGGTAGATGACGTAGCCGGTGAACAGCCCGCCGAAGAACATGATCTCGGTGATGAGGAAGACCCACATGCCGAGGGAGCCCGCCTCGCGCTGCTGTTCGAGGTTGTCGAAGTGGTGCGCGAGCGCGGTCGCCGCGTGCTCGTCGGCGCCCGTCAGGTGAATCTCATCGACTCGGTATGAAGACAAAACTCTCTCCCCTTTTCACGCACCCTTAAGTCGTCCCGTGCGCGGGCTGCACGGGCGGCGACGTGTCGCCGTCGCCGACGCCGATGACGCGCATCTCCTCGACGGGGCGGTACTCGTAAGCCTCCCACGTGACGATGGGCGTGACGGCGAAGTTCTCCGTCGGCGGGGGCGAGAGCGTGCGCCACTCCAAACCGGTCGCGGGCCACGGGTTGGCGGGCGCGAACTTGCCGTAGCGCATCGACCAGATGAAGTAGATGCCGGGGATGATGAGCCCCACCGCGAGGATCGAGGCGCCCGCCGTCGACATCACGTTCAAGACCTGCCAGACGGGCTCGTCCGCCGGGTAGGCGGCGTAGCGGCGCGGCATCCCCAGCGTGCCCAGCAGGAACTGCGGGAAGAACGTCAGGTTGAAGCCGACGAAGATGACGAGCGCGCTGAAGCGCCCCCACCCCTCCGGGTACATGCGACCGGTGATCTTGGGCCACCAGTTGTGCAGCCCGCCCAGATACCCCATCAGCGCGCCGCCGACCATGATGTAGTGGAAGTGCGCGACGATGAAGTAGGTGTCGGTCAGGTGCACGTCCGTGCCGAGGGAGGCGAGGAAGAGCCCGGTCAAGCCGCCGATGGTGAACAAGCCGATGAAGCCCATCGCGTAGAGCATCGGCGTGTCGTAGGAGATCGAGCCTTTGTAGAGCGTCGCCGTCCAGTTGAACACTTTCACCGCCGAGGGGATCGCGACCGTGAACGAGATGATCGAGAAGATCATCCCGGCGTAGACCGACTGGCTCGACGTGAAGAGGTGGTGCCCCCAGACGAGGAAGCCGAAGACGGCGATGGCGAGTGAAGAGAACGCGACGAACGTGTAGCCGAAGATGTTCTTGCGCGAGTGGGTCGAGACGATCTCGCTGACGACGCCCATCGAGGGCAGGATCATGATGTAGACGGCCGGGTGCGAGTAGAACCAGAAGAAGTGCTGGAAGAGGACGGGGTCGCCGCCGAGACGTGGGTCGAAGATGCCGATGTGCGCGATGCGCTCGAAGGCGACGAGGAGGATCGTGATCGCGATGACGGGCGTGCCCAAGATCATGATGAGGCTCGTCGCGTAGTGAGACCAGATGAAGAGCGGGAGGCGGAACCACGTCATGCCCGGCGCGCGCATCGTGTGGATCGTGACGATGAAGTTCAAGCCCGTCAGGATCGACGAGAAGCCGTTGACGAAGATGCCGAGGCCGGTGGCGACGACGTAGGAGTTCGAGAAGGTCGTCGAGTAGGGCGTGTAGAAAGTCCAGCCCGTGTCCACGCCGCCGTTCAAAAGCGCCCAGACGACGATCACGGCGGCGATCATGTAGAGGTACCAGCTCAGGAGGTTGATGCGCGGGAAGGCGAGGTCTTTCGCGCCGATCATGAGCGGCACGAGGAAGTTCCCCAGGACCGCCGGGATCGACGGGATGAGGAAGAGGAAGATCATGATGATGCCGTGCTGCGTGAACAGCTTGTTGTAGGTCATCGGCTGGACGAGATCGCTCGCCGGGGTCAGGAGCTCCAGCCGGATCATCATGGCGTAGACGCCGCCGAGCGCGAAGAAGAGCGAGATCGAGCCGAGGTAGAGCAGCGCGATCCGCTTGTGATCCTTCGTCAGCAGCCACGACTTGATGCCGTAGTGCGCGTTGATGTAGTTCGTGTGCGCGAAGCGCACGCGCGACTCCGTCGGGCGCGGCGTCGGCGCGCCCTCCGGCAGCGATGGCGGGTTCATGGAACTCATAGACGTCTAACTTTCGCTTCCCTGCTTGCCCACTAGACCTCTTGCACAAGTCGCTCGTCGCTAGCTCTGTCAGCGGGTGATCAGCGAGAAAAGAACCCGCCCGCTACCGCAGGCGGTTCTGACCTGTTGCCACTTTCGCAAGAGGTCTACTGATTGCTGTTGCCGCCCGTGCGCGCGGGAGTCGCGCCGCCGCCCGTGGCGTTGACCTCGGTGCGCGCGTTCGAGTTCGCGTTCGCGCGCGGCTGCGTCGGGGAGAGCGGGTTCGAGCGCTGCGAGTCGGGCGCGACCGTGCCGGTCGTCGTGTCCGTCGCCGGGGTCTGCGAGCGCGAGCCGGTCGTGGCGCCCGCGTCGGGCGCGCCGAGCGAGCGGATGTAGGCGATGAGCTGCAGGATTTGCTCCTCGCTCAACTGCCCCTGGTACGTCGGCATGATCTGCTGGAAGCCCGCGACGGTGCGCGCGCGCGGGTTCAGGATCGACTCTCTCACGTAGGCGTCGTCCGCCGTGACGGTCGTGCCGTCGTCCAGCTGTTGCGGCTTGCCGTAAACGCCGTTCAGGTTCGGGCCCCTCCCCTGCGCGTCGAGCCGGTGGCAGGTGGCGCAGCCCGTGGACTGGAACAGCGTCTCGCCCGCGGCGGCGGGCGAATCCGATCCGCCGCCCGCGAGCCACGTCTGGTACGCGGTCGGGTCCATCACCTCGACGAAGCCGTTCATGCCCGAATGGTTCGTGCCGCAGTACTCCGTGCAGAACAGGTGATAGCGACCCGTCTTCGTCGCCTCGAACCAGGCGTAGGTGTAGCGGCCCGGCACCACGTCGGAGCGGATGCGGAAGGCGGGGACGGCGAAGGCGTGGATCACGTCCTCGGTCGTCATCGTCAGCTTCACGCGGCTGCCGACGGGGACGTGCAGCTCGTTGATCTCCCTCTGCCCCTCCGTGTGCTGGAACTTCCACATCCACTGCTTGCCGACGACGAAAATCTCGATGGCTTCCTTCGGCTGGCGGTAGAGCGTGAAGTAGAGGCTCGACCCCCAGGCGAAGATCGTCATCGCGATGATGAAGGGCACGACCGTCCACATCGTTTCGAGCGTGAGCGACCCGGCGTTCGGGCGCGGTATCTCCAGCGGGTGGCGGCGGCGGAACTTCACCGCGAAGTAGAAGATCAGGACGGCGACGAGCCCCGAGAAGAAGATCGTGATCGCGGCGATGTAGCCGTAGAGCGCGTCGTACTGCCCCGCCACCGTCGAGGCGCGCTCAGCCATGAATGGGACCGAAGGCAACTGCATCTCTGGTTAAACCGTCCCCCCCGCGTTCGCCGTCGCGCCCGCCTGCTGCGCGCGACGCAGGATCATGATCAGCGCTATCACCCCGAGGACCGTCACGACGCCGCCCACGCGCATCGCGCTCATGATCGCGAAGCCGTACTTTCCGGTCGTCGGATCGTAGTGGTAGCAGTAAAGAATGATCTTATCGACCGCCGAGCCGATCCTTCCTTCGGACGACTCGACGAGCGCGAGCTTGAGATCGCGCGGCGCGTACTCGATGCCGTAGAAGTAGCGCGAGAGCTTCCCCTCGGGCGTCGCGACCATCACGCCCGAGGCGTGCGCAAACTGACCCGTGCGCTCGTCGAAGGCGTAGCGGAAGCCGACCGCGTCCGCCACCGAGTCGATCTGCGCCTTGTCGCCCGTCAAAAAGTGCCAGCCCGCCGCGGCGACGGGATCGTCCGCGCGGCGCAGATCGCCGAGCGTGATCTTCTTCTTCTCCGCCGCGTCCTGCGGCGTCTCGCGCGGGTCGAAACTTATGGTCACCACGTCGAAGTCTTTGCCGACGAGGAGCTGCTGCCCGCGAACGCCGGAGACCAGCCCGTTCAAGACCTGGTTGCACAGCATCGGGCACTTGTAATAGACGAGCGAGACGATGACGGGGCGACCCTTGCCGAAATAGTCGCCGAGTCTCACCGCCTTCCCCGCCTCGTCGCGCATCGTCGCGCCGAGCGGCAGTTGATTGTCCAGACGCTGATCGATGCCGATGTTCTTCAAAGCGTCAGGCGGCTGCTGGCTCGCCGTCCCGCCCTGCGGCGGCTGCGCGTACTGCGCGCGCGCGTTCGTCGCAAACAGCAGGCAGCAGGCGGCAACTAAAAGACAGCCGAGCAGATTGCGGACAACAAGCGGCAGACGGCGGGTTCGTAAATCCGCAATCCGCAATCCGCAATCCGCAATCTTGTTGCCTGCTCCTCTCACTGATCCCTCTTCTCCGTCTGCCGCCCCGCGCTCGAATACGAAGGCACGTCCGCGCCCTTCCAGCCCGACTCGCCCGCCTGCTGTTGTCGCGTGGGCAAACCCTTTTCGAGAGTCATCCGCATCGCGTCTTTGATGGGCACGCGCATCGTCTGCGTCCCCGGATCGACCGCGCCGGGGTTGTTCAGCTCCCAGTCCCACTTCCTCTGCAACGCCTCCCACTCGGCGTGCGGGTGCTTCAACTGGAACTTCTGGCTGTCGTCGTGCGGGTCGTGCGGGTCGAGCGACTCGAATCCCGGCGCGGCTTGCAGGCGCGGCGGCGGCGGCAGGCGCTCCGCGTCCGTGCGCGCCATCGGCGAGACCTCGATGCGCGCGTCCTGCCGCTTGGCGTTCCACTCGAAAGCCTTGTAGAGACCGACCATCAGCGCGGCGATCAGGACGAGCCCGGCGAAGAGGATGCCGACGAACGCGCCGACGCCCTTCACGCTCACGTCCGACTCCTCGTGCATCACGTCCACGTTCGTGATGTGGCGCACGTCTGGCGTCTCGGTGACGTGGATGTACTTGCGGCCCTGACCGCCGCCCTGTTCTCCTGACCAGCTCATTATTCAAGGCTCCACTTGCATACCGCGGAATTAAAAACTCACCACAGAGGACACGGAGGGACACGGGGGAAAACTAAGCACGAAAGCTGTCAGCGTTGAATGCCATCTCTAATGTCTTCCTCCGTGCCCCTCCGTGTCCTCTGTGGTTAATTTGATTTCAGTCTTCTCATCTTCAATGATGACCGTGCGGATGTTCGAGCGCGGCGTCGAGCCCCTCGTCGCCGAGCGGGAGCAGCGGCCGCTTCCTCAGCTCGCGCGCGAAGTACCAGAGCCAGATGCCGCCCAACCCTATCGGCGTGACGAAGCTCAGCGCGTAGCCGAGAACGCCCGCGCCCGAAGACGCGCCGTGCGTCTCGGCGGAGTGGACGCTCGGCGCGACCGTCCAGAAAAGATCGACGACCCGCATCAGCATGACGAGCAGCGCGACCCCGCCCAACAAACGCGCCGTGCGCTTGAGATCGCGCGACAGGAGCAGCACGAACGGCAGCGCGAAGTGCAGGACGACGAGCGCGAGCGCGACGTACTGCCAGCCGCCGCGCAAGCGCCGCAGGTACCAAGGAATCTCCTCCGGCAGGTTGCCCGCCCAGATGATCAGGTACTGCGAGAACATGAAGTAAGCCCAGACCATCACGAAGGCGAGCAGGAGTTTGCCGTGATCGTGGAAGTGGCGCGGCTGGTACACGTCCGCGAGCCCCTCCTCCCAGAGACATCAGCCAGTCCACGGCCGCGAACGTCACGGTCAGACCGAACAAGAGGATGCCGGGTCCGCTGACGTTCTGCATCCGCTCGCGGAGCATCCGGCGCCTGCGCGGGTCGGGCTCGGCGTCCTGCGCGAGCGACCACTTGTTCAAAAAGTAAGCGAGCGCGAACCACGCGGCGAAGTAGAAGACCGTGCGCCCGAGGAAGAAAGGGATGTTCAGGAACAGTTTCTTGTGCTCGATGGCGTGGTCATTCGCGAGCGCGGGGAACGTCCAGGGGTAGAGCGTGCGCGTCGCGACCGCGGCGGCGACGGGCAGGAACATCACGGCGAGCAGGGGGAGCGTCCGCGTCGCCGCCTCGAAGATGCGGCGCAGGACGACGCCCCATCCGCCGCCCGAGAGGTGGTGCAGCATGATCAGCGCGAGCGAGCCGACCGCCGCGCCCGTCCAGAACGTGAACGCCACGAGGTACGGCCGCCAGAACGCGAGCGCGAACCCGGCGGGGCTCAGGAGGGCGAGCGCGACGGCGGCGACCAGCGCCACGACGCCGACGACGAGCGCGGTGCCCCCGACGCGCTCCAGGGCGCGCGGGACGGCGTAGAGTTTCTCCTCGACCGACGCCGACATTACTTGTGCTCACCCCCGCTTCCGTGTTGCTGCGCGCCCGACCCTGATGATGATGCCGCGCGCGATCTCATCTCCGGCGAGACCTCGGAGGCGGGCACCTGCTGGCTCAGTTGCAGCGCGCGCAGGTAGGCGATGATCGCCCAGCGATCTTGGGGCGGAATCTGCGCCGAGTAATCAGGCATCGCGCCCCAGCCGTTCGTGATCACGTCGAAGAAGTGACCGACGGGCTCTTTCCTCAGACGGTCGTCGTGGTACGAGGGCGGGCGGCGGAAACCGCGCCGGACGATCATGCCGTCGCCGTAGCCGGTCAGCCCGTGGCACATCGCGCAGTAAATCTGGTAGCGCTCCTGCCCCCGATCCAGCACCTCTCTCGTCACGGGGAACGGGAACTCACGAACGGCGTCCCGCGCCGCCTGCGACGGAATCTCGCCGCCCGCGACCCCGGCGCCCGCGCCCGCGCTGTTGCCGCGCACGTTCACGTCGCCGCCCGGCTGAGCAGCCGCGCCGCCCTGCGCGTTCGGCGTCGTCGTTTGCAGAGTCCCCTGCTGCGCGCCCCCGGCGTTCAACGACTGCGAGCCCGAAGCGCCCTGCTGCTGCTGCGCGCCGGCGTTCTTACCCTGGTAGAAAAACTTGTCGTCCTTCAAGTGCCCGCGCGCGACGGTGCCCTCGACGTAAGGGCGCGACGCCTGACCGTCGGCGAAGAACTTGTTCGACTCGTAGACCTCGTAGCGCGGCTGATCCTGCAT
>JAIVJC010000081.1 GCA_020200235.1 Acidobacteriota bacterium
GGTCGTTGACAGGTAGGGGATATAAGAGGAACGCGACCCAGACTCTTGACCCGGTGGCGGGCGTTCCTGACCACGCCTCGTCAACCTGTCAACGATCAAAAATCCAACATCCTGAATTTGAAAGACCCCCGCAGCTGCGACGCACCACCCAAACCGCGAAGCGGCGAAGGCAGAAGAAGGGAAAAGAAATGTTGCGCCGAATCACAAGCCTCCTCCAAGCCGCCAGCCTCTTGCTGGTCTCTCTCGTCCCCCTCATAGCCACCGACGTGCAGGCGAAGGGCGCGAAGAAGGGCGCTCGCACCGCCGCCGCCACCGCGGGCAAGCAGTCGCACACGAAGCTCTCGAAAATCTCCCCCGACCTCGAAGGAGCCGCCGCCGGCTCGACCGTCCGCGTCGTCATGCAGCTGAAGGGCGCGCCCACGCAGGCGCAGGACAACGCCATCGCGGACGCCGGCGGCGTCAAGCTCGCCGGTTTCGACCGCCTCGGCACGGTCGTCGCGCAAGTCCCCGCCTCGTCGCTCGCCTCGCTGGCGAACCGCGCCGACGTCGAGTACGTCGCCGCCGACCGGCAGGTGAAGTCCAACGCCGTCTCCCTGTCGGAGGTGTTGGGCGCGTCGCAGGTGCAGGCTGGCACGGCTGGCACTTCGAAGCTGACGGGCAAGGGCGTGACCATCGCCGTCATCGACAGCGGCGTGGACGCGACTCACCCCGAGTTCAGGAAAGCGAACGGCTCGCGCGTCGTCGCGAGCGTCGACTTCACCGGCTCGCAGCGCGCGGGCGACGCCTACGGTCACGGCACGGGCGTGGCGAGCGTGGCGGCCGGCGCGACGGGCGTCGCCACGGACGCGAACATCATCAGCCTTCGCGCGCTCGACGAGACGGGCACGGGCAGCATGAGCAACGTGCTGAAAGCCGTCAACTGGGCGATCACGAACCGCGCGGCTTACGGCATCCGCGTCCTCAACGTGAGCCTCGGCACGCCTGTGCGCGAGTCGTTCCGCCAGGACCCGCTCTGCCGCGCCGTCGCGCAGGCGGTCAACGCCGGCATCGTCGTCGTCGCCAGCGCGGGCAACCACGGTCGCACCGAAGAGATCGTCGGCACGGACGCGCAGGGCAACCCCGTCCACCGTCTCGTCTACGGCGGCATCAACAGCCCCGGCAACTCGCCTTACGTCATCACGGTCGGCGCGACCGACTCGCGCGACACCGTGAAGCGCTCCGACGACACCGTCGCCGAGTGGTCTTCCAAGGGTCCGACGCAGATCGACCACCTCGCCAAGCCCGACGTGGTCGCGCCCGGCCGCCACGTCGTCGCCGGTCTCTCGCTCGACCCCGGCGCCACGCTGCGCACGCAGTACCCTGAGAAGTTGCAGTCGAACCCGGCTTACTACCAGTTCTCGGGCACGTCCTTCGCCGCCCCGGCGGTCGCCGGACTCGTCGCGCAGATGATCGAGGCGAACAAGTCGCTCACGCCCCTGCTCATCAAGGCTTCGCTGGCGCGCACCTCGCAGGAGCTCCCCGGTCAGCACTTCGCGACGAAGGCGCAGAGCGTGTACGCGCAGGGCGCGGGGCTCGTCAACGCCGTCGCGGCGGCGCGCATGGCGACCCTCATCGTGCCGACCGCCGGCCGCCTCACAGCGGGCGCCTCGCTCTTCAACGGCAACTCGACGCTCGCCTCCGTCGGCTCGGCTAACATCGGCGGCGAGAACGTCCCCGCCAGCAACCGCGTGCTCTACGCCGACGGCGTGGTCTTCAACGCGAAGCCGATCCTGACGAACGGCGTCGTGCTCGGCGACGGCATCGCCATCGCGAGCGGCATCATCCTCCTCGACGGCGTCGTCTTAGGCGACGGGGTGGCGATCTCCGACGGCATCATCCTCCTCGACGGCATCACCATCGCGAGCGGCATCACCATCGCCAGCGGCTCCAGCGCCGACGGCGTCGTGCTCGGCGACGCGGTCGTCCACGGCGGCAGGCTCCTCCTCGCCGAAAGCATCTTCCTCGGCGACGGTGTCGTCTTAGGCGACGGCGTGGTGCTCGGAGACGGCGTGGTGCTCGGCGACGGGATCATCCTCCTCGACGGCGTGCTGATCTCTAACGGCGTGCTGATCTCCAACGGCGTCCTCATCTCTAACGGCGTGCTGATCTCCAACGGGGTGCTCATCTCCAACGGGGTGCTCATCTCCAACGGCGTCGTGCTCGGTGACGGCGTCCTCATCTCCAACGGCGTGGTGCTGGGCGACGGCATCCTCCTCCTCGACGGCGTCGTGCTCGGCGACGGCGTCCTCATCTCCAACGGCGTCGTGCTGGGCGACGGCATCATTCTCATTATCGACGGCGTCGTCTTGGGCGACGGCGTGGTTCTCGGCGACGGCGTGGTTCTCGGAGACGGGGTGGTTCTCGGGGACTGAGCCGATCAACTTGACCGCGCGGCAAGCGGCGCAACAGCGCGGCAAGACGGAGCGGGCGGGATCAAACGATCCCGCCCGCTTTCGCTTTCATCGCCGCCCGATCGCGCGCCTCAGAGGTGCCCGAAGCGGGAGCGGTATTCCGACGAGTTCATGAAGCCGTTGATCATCGAGCGGGAGTCGGCGGAGTTGGCGTTGATGGTGCGAAGCCAGTCGTTGAAGCCCCCCGTCTCGGCGGTGCGCTTGAGGTAGCCGAAGTACTGCATCGAGACGAAGGCGCTGTTCTGCTCCGCCGCCGCGACTTCGTTCGAGTCGGCTATCGCGCGCAAGACCTGCGCGCGCGTCATCGTCCCCGCGTTCAGGCGGTTGATGAGATCGGCTCTCGTCAGCACCACCTTCTGCGAGCCGTTCGGGTTCGCCGGGTCGGGCGTCGTCACCTGCTGCAGGTTGTAGCGATTCATCAGCGTGTTGACGTAGGTGTCGTTCGACATCGGGCCGTAGGTCTGCACGAACTCGGGGCGCGCCGCGAAGTTGTTGCTGAAGGCGTCGCGCCTCTGGTTGAGCTCATCCGTGGACGCGGCCGTGACGAACTTCATGTCCGGGATGATCTCCTCGTAGATCGGCTGGCGCGCGAAGGCGACTTTGTAGAAACGGTAGATGAAGAAGCCCTTGAGCTTGAACTCGTCGGAGCCGAAGAAGGCTGAGGAGACCTTGATGCGGTCGCAGTTAGCCGAAGGGCTGTTGGGATCGGTGTTGAACGGGTTCGGGCAGCCGTTCAGCACCGCAGACCACGGCTGCGACGGTTCGGGATCGCGGAAGAGGAAGTCGCGGTACTGCTGCCTGACGAAGAAGTCGGTGTTGTCAATCGGGTTCAGCTCGACGAAGTCCGTGTAGGGATCGACGACGATGCCGGCGGCGGCGTAAGCCGTCTCGCCCGTGTCGGCGCGGCGCACGCGCAAGGAGTAGTCGCCGAACTTCGCGTTGTCGAGCACTCTCAGGTCGAAGCTGACGAGCGGGTAAGGCAGCCCGAACAGGGCGTTGTCCTCGCGCCGGTAGGTCGCCGGGTCGATGGCGAAGAAGGGCGAGTCGATGCGGAACTCCGACGCCGGGATCAGATCGACGCCGTCGCCCGCCACGTAGTAGCGGTAGGTGTTGCCCGGCGCGACCGGCATCGGTCCGGAGTGGACGATGCCGTTCAGCCCCTGCCTGCGCACGTTGACGCTCGGCGGGACGACGACGACCACGAGCGGCGCGAACGAGGTGTTGCCAGCCATCACGCTCGTCGCGGTCGAGGCGGTCTGGAAGGCGGGCCCGTCGCCGATGTTCGCGTAGGGTCCGCGCCTGCCCGTGATCTCCGCCGTGACGACCGGCTCGTCGAGGTACTCGGCGACGACGCGGTAGTTGCCGGGCGGCAACTGGTCGATGCGGTAAGAGCCGTCCGAGCGCGTGACGGCGCTGCCCGCCACCCACCCCGTGTCGGCGTTCTCGGCGCGCACGCTCGCGCCCGCGAACGGGTAGCTCAGCGAGCCCTGGATCGAGCCGACGGCGCGCCCCGCGCGCTGCCCGTAGATCGAGCGGGCGCCCGCCACGTCGTCCATCGAGAGCGTGCGGGCGGTCGTCTGCGTCAGGTTGTAGCTGCCGGAGTTGAAGTTCTGCGCCTGCCGCGGCTGCATCGTCGAGCCGACGAGCCCGGAGTGATCGAGACCGATGAAGTGTCCGATCTCGTGGACGAGCGTGGACTCGAGATCGTAGGTGCCGTGCGTGCCGTCGGTCGAGAAGGGCAGGTTCGGGTTGATCGCCACGTCGGCTTCGAACATCGCGCCCGTATTGGGGTCGAAGGAGACGCGCGTGCGACCGGGGTTCGCCGGCGGCACGAACGAAGCGTTCGCCGCCGAGACGCTGATCACGTTAAAGCCGTCGTCGGAGGCGCTGACGAGGTCGGGACCATTCGTGCGAACGTCGAAGTTGATGTTGGCGGCGTCCGACCAGCGGCGCAGCGCGCGCCGCGCCGCCCCCTCCACGTCGCTGCCCGCCTTGATGTTCGCGGGCGGAGCAGTGACGGAAGCCGCGAGGTAGACCGTGACCGTGTTCGCCGCCCAGCGGATCGGCGCGGAGGAAGCGGTGAACTGCTGCGTGTAAGGGCGGGCGGCGGGCGCAGCCGCCGAAAGCAGGAGTGCCGAGAGGCAGAGCGAAGTTAGTGCTCGACGCATGAGCTTATACCCCTTGATAAAATGTTCTGGGGGGAGGCGGTCTGACGATATGAGGTGGGCTGCTGTCGTACGGCTCGTCTCGACGCCGCGCGTCCGGCAAAAGGGACACTATTTTTATAACAGTTCGGCAGTCGCGGGGGCAAGAGTCGTGCGCGACAAAATGCGCGACACGCGTTAAGACGACGCGCGCGACCACCACCCTTCACCCGACTGGTGCGAGACGGCGCGCGCTGTCATGGGAGACGGCCGGCGGGCTGAAGGATTTACCTGCGGCGGGCGCGGGCGGCGGGGGCGGGGGCGGTCGTGCTGTCGGCTAAGGCTGCCGCGTCGTCGAAGGGCGCGGGGGTCGCGGCGTCGCGGCGCGCGCCGTCCAGATCAGCCAACGCCACGATGACGAGCAGCGCCGTCACGCTCACGGTGGCGAGGATGTAGAGCAGCGCGATCTGTTCCTTGTAGATGAGAGCAGTGACGAGCGCGCCGATGCCGACGATCCACAGCAGCGTCACCATGCGTCTCCGTTTGCGAGCGGCAGCCGCCGCGTTCGCTTTAGCCATGACTGTTGAGACTCCCGTCCGTTCCGATGCGAGTTGATGCGCTTTGAATCGACCGCGCGCCGAGTGACTGCCGCCGCGCCCCAGGCAGCCCCTCGCCGGGCGCGCGACATGTGTCAGTAGATGATGCGGGTCGCCGGCATCGCCCCGAGGGTGTTAATGCTATTCGTCGCGATGCCGACGAGCATTTTGGCGAGGCTCTCCGGCTTGAAAGCGCCCCGCTTGGGCACCTCGACGATGTCGTAGGGCTGGAGGACGGGATCGGGCTCCTTGCCGGCCTTGATGGCTTTGTAGTTGAACGTGAGCACTTCCTGCGCCGCGTCCGGCTTCTTGCGGTAGACGCGCACCTTCTCCTCGTTCGCCTCCTTCACGCCGCCCACCTGCGCCAGCACGCGCGTCAGGGTCGTGCCCTCACGCAGGTACAGGTTGGCGGCCGCCGCCACGTTACCGACGACGTAGACCGGCGACGCTTCCGCGACGTAGATGATGTCGCCGGGGCGGACGTAAGGGTTGTACTCCGCCTTCCCCGTTCGGAGCTCGGAGACCTTGTAGATGGTGAACGGGAGGCCGAGGGAATCCGTGTCACTCGCGACGGGCGCGGGGGTGGGCGGTTCCAGGTCAGGGCACAGCGGCGGCTCGGTGTGCATGATCTGGATCGTTCCGCTGTGCTGCTCGGTGACGCCGCCGCTGTTGGAGAGCAGTTCGAGCAGCCGCACGGGTCGGCGGAAGTCATACTTGGCGGCGGTGCGCACGGCTCCGTAGATGAACGCCGGCTTGCGGCTGTTCTGCTCCTTGATGCGCATGTAGACCTTCGGCTCTTTCAGGAACTTGGAGATCGCCGAGGAGACGTCCTTGCGCAGCGCGTTGAC
>JAIVJC010000082.1 GCA_020200235.1 Acidobacteriota bacterium
TCTTTAACCCACCCTGGTTCGTTCCGCGCGGCTGACGCCGATCAAACAGCCGCGACTTTTTTTCGATGTGCTTACCTCACCGAAAATCCTTCAACGCGCCCGACCATATTCAGTTTTTAGTCCCGATCCTGTGAGTAGCATTTTACGGAGCGAGGGTCTTGTTATCTGTCCGTGCTCGTACTGAATTTGTAGTCTTTGTGTGGCGGGATCGCGCCGCGTTTCGGGGGCACGGAAGCGGCTCCCCGCGGCGCCGTAAGTGGCGACGACCCGTGTACTTATTCGGACAGACTGTGACCGCAGCCGCAGCGTAAGATTCATGTTCCAAACTCAGGAGCGTCAGACTCCTTCGCGGGGGCTGCGCAAACAACTTACAAGTTCGGCGCGCGCCCCCGTTTTTCTTCCTCAGGAGTTTGGGTCTCGCGAACCTTTCCGACGCGACGCGCCGCGCGCACGTTCAACCTGCTGCCCCGACAAGACGGGGCTCCTCTCGCAAAAGGTGGAACCGATGAAAGGCAACCACGTTAAGGACGTGTCTCTGATCCTCGTCGCCGAAGACAACGACGACAATCGCTTCCTCATGAAAACCCTGCTGGAGATGCGCGGCTACAGGGTGGTCGAGGCGTCGAACGGGCAGGAGGCGGTCGAGCTCGCCGCGAGCGCGAAGCCCGATCTGATTTTAATGGACTTGAAGATGCCCGTGCTCAACGGGCTGGCGGCGACGCGCGCCATCCGCCAGCACGCGAAGGCTGCCGTGCGGCGCGTGCCCATCGTCGCGCTCTCGGCTTACGATCCCGAGCAGCACCGCACGGTGGCGATGGCTGCCGGCTGCGACGACTACGTGCTCAAGCCCGTGGACTACGACCGGCTCGAAACTACGATCGAGACGCTGCTCGCCAACCGCCGCCCGCCCGCAACGAGAAGGCGGGCCGTGAGCGGCGCGCTGCCCGCCTGACCTGTCGAACCCGTCTCGCGCGTCGTGTCTCAGAGACGACGCGCGCAAACGATGACGCGGCGACGATCTGTTTGAGATCGTCGCCGCGTCATCGTTTAGTCGGATCGTTCAGTCGGCTTTCGGCGAAGGCGGCTCGGCGTGAGCCTCCGAAGATTACCGTCTAAGCCTCGGCCTTGCCCGCGGCGCTTCTGACGCGCTCGGCTATCGCGTTGAGGAATTTTTCCCGGTAGCCCGCGAGTAACGTCTCGACGTGCTTCTCGACGTCTCCCTCGCTCATGCCCGTCGAGTAGATGACGGACTTCTGCAGATCGAGCAGCACCATCAGCATCGACTTCACCTCGGCGAGTTCCGTCCCCAGGATCGAGAACGCCTCCGAGTTGGAGCGACGCATCCCCTCGATCTCGCGCGCCGCCTCCGCCTGTTCCGTGCCCGCGTCGTGTGAACTCATTCCACTTCCTCCGTTCGAGACTGTAAGCTACTTATGAGCCGGATCGCCCGCATGAGATCGCAGCCCCTGAAAGACGAACAGCCGTCGTTGCCGACGGCTGCTTTGATTCCGAAATTTTCGAATCGGGGCGAGAGGATTCGAACCTCCGACCTCTCGGTCCCGAACCGAGCGCTCTACCAGGCTGAGCCACGCCCCGAAATAACCAGAGTCATTCTAGGTTCGCGCGCCCGGTCTGTCAAACGCGCGCGCCGGAGTGCGCCCGGAATCCTCCCGCGCGATGGGCGTCGGATTAAGACGCCCGTCCGGCCGGAGTCTCCGCGGCGTGCCGCGCGTCCGCGCGCGAGTGTTTGACGTGACGCCAGACCCACCACACCGCCGCGGCGAGGATGACGAAGCCGATCAGGAAGTCGAAGCGGTGGAACCATGTCTTCAGCGTCTCGTTCTTGTCCCACTGCTCGCCGAGGACTTGCCCGACGTAGGCGAGCCCGACGCACCACGGCAGCGAACCGAGAAAAGTGTAGACGGTGAAGCGCGCCATGTTCATCCGCGCCACGCCCGCGGGGAACGCGATGAAGGTGCGCACGACCGGGAGCAGCCGGCTCGCGAAGACGATCACCTCGCCGTAGCGCGCGAACCAGCGATCGGCCAAGTCGAGATCGTGGCGCGAGACGAGGATGTAGCGACCGTACTTTTCGACGAACGGTCGCCCGCCCCACGAGCCCACGTAGTAAGCCACCCACGAGCCGAGGACGCAGCCGACTGCCCCCGCCACGCCCACCGCCCACAGGTTGAACCGCCCCGCGTACACGAGGTAGCCCGCGAACGGCATGATGATCTCGGACGGCAGAGGGATGCACGCCGACTCGATAGCCATCAGCAGCACGACCCCCGCGTAGCCCATGCTTGAGATGACCGCGACGATGAAGCCCGAAAGTATCTCGATGATTCTCGCTATCAAATTAACTCCAGACTATCAGGTCAGTTGTCAGTTGTCCGTTGTCCGTTGTCCGTTGAGAGGCGCGCTGCTGGCAACTGATAACTGACAACTGACTTTTATTTTTCGTTCGTCCAACCGTAGCGTCCGATGAGCGGGACGAAGGCGCACGCGCCGTGATCCTCTCGCTCGAAACCTTTGTCGGTGCGCAGGACGCGCACGAGCCGCTGCGTGTCGCGGCTCTGCCCGACGGGCATCACGAGCCGCCCGCCGACCTTGAGCTGCGCGAGCAGTGGCTCCGGCACGTCGGGTCCCCCGGCGGCGGCGAGCGCGGCGTCGTAGGGCGCGTGCGCGTCCCAGCCGAGCGTGCCGTCGAAGCACTTGACGGTCGCGTTGTAGATGCCGAGCTCGCGAATCCTCTTCTGCGCCTCGCGCGCCAGATCCGCGATGCGCTCGATGGCGAAGACGCTTCCCGCCACGCGCGCGAGCACCGCCGTCTGGTAGCCCGATCCGGCGCCGATCTCGAGCACCTTGCTGTCGGAATCGACTTCGAGCAGCTCGGTCATGCGCGCGACGATGAAGGGCTGCGAGATGGTCTGGTTCGCCGAGATCGGCAGGGCGTGATCGCCGTAGGCGTTCGAGCGCAGGGCTTCGGGCACGAAGAGGTGGCGCGGCACCTCCGCCATCGCGCGCAAGACCCTCTCGTCGCGGATGCGGTGATGCTTGCGCAGGTGCTCGACCATGCGCTCGCGCTGTGGGCGGTACTGCTGCGACATCTGCCCGGCGGGGGCTGGCGGGGGAATCAAAGCTGTCAGGACTCCGATGCTTACCGAGAGTTATGTGAACGTCCGGCGCGCGCGCTCACGCGTGTTCGAGCGCCGGGCTCGAGCCGACGGTGACTTCGTGGGCGTCGTCGTCGCCGCGCACCTCGCTCCAGTCGGCGATCCGTTCGAGCGCGCCGTGGTTCGTCAGGTCGGCGCGCATCGGCGTCACCGAGACGAAGCCCTGCCTGACGGCGTAGTAGTCCGTGCCGTCGGCGTTGTTGTCCCGCAAGATCTTCTGCCCGATCCAGTAGTAGGGCTTGCCACGCGGATCGACGTGCTCGGTGATGACCGGCGAGGCGTTCTTGATCCCCTGCGTCGTGACGCGCACGCCTTTGACGGGACCCGGCGGGAAGTTGATGTTGAGGAGCGTGCCTTCCGGGAGACCTTCCGTGAGCGCCTTGCGGACGGCTGTGACGGCGAAGCGCGCGGCGTGAGTGAAGTCGTAGTTCTCGGTGGCGACGAGGCTGAAGGCGATGCCGGGGATGGCGAGGATGGTCGCCTCGAGCGCGCCCGCGACCGTGCCCGAATAGCTCGCGTCCTCGCCGAGGTTGGCGCCCTGGTTGATGCCGGAGACGCAGATGTCCGGGAGCTGTTCGGGCGTCAGAATCTTGTTGACGGCGAGCGTGACGCAGTCGGTCGGCGTGCCGTCGACCGTCCAGTGGCGCTCGTCGAGCTGGCGGATGCGCAGCGGGCGCGCGAGCGTCAGGCTGTGCGACGCGCCGCTCATCTCGAAGGCGGGCGCGACGACGTACACGTCGCCCAACTCCCTCATCGCCTCTTCGAGTTTGATGAGACCGTCGGAATGAATGCCGTCGTCGTTGGTGACTAAAATATTTGTCATGCGAATCAGACCCGGCTTCATTACACCTTAAAGCCGCGAGCGATGGCAAGCGCGCGGGCTGAGAGTTCCCCGCCGACTCCTTACCGCGCAAGCGAAAGCCCCGCGCGTTTGCCGCAACGCCGCGGGGCTTCGCCGTCTGGTTTTAACGTCTGCCGGGCTCGCGTCAGACCGACGCCGTCTCGTTCTTCTTCCGGCTGAGACCTTTGATCTGCACGGGCGTGTTCTTCTCCACGTCCGAGCCGAGCTTCTTCTTCAAGACCATCTCCTGGTAGAGCTTCCGCATCATCGCGGCTTCCTCGGCGGCGGTTTTCGGTCCCGCCATCTCGGGGCGGTTCGGGCGCTGCAAGTCGGTCTCGTTCAGCTTGAGGCTGACCGGCGAGGCGTAGTCGAGGCTGACCTCCTTGCCGCGCGCGAAAATCTCGTGGCGCCCGTTCTCCTGATACCACTTCGCGACCGTGGCGTTCTGGTGCATCTGCTCGATGATGTTGCGCCAGCCGATGCCCGTGTTGTAGGCGCAGAACGAGATCTCGCCCTCCTGCGTGCCGTAGGGGATGATGCACATCTCGGTGCGGCGGAAGTCGTAGTTGAACAGGTCCTGGAACCACATCCCCGCGATGAAGAGGAAGTTCCAGCGGTCGGAGCGGCGAGCCTTGATGTCTTCCTCCGTGCGCTTGCCGTCCACACGACCGTAGGTCTTGCCCGTCAAGCCGAACGACTTGTCGAACTTCTTGAACAGCTCATAGAGCGAGAACTGCGAAGGAGCCTTGTAGGGCTGGTAGTGCTTCAAGAGCGCGAGACCCATCATCATGTTCGACATCCACTTGCCGCGCCCGGCGTCGGTGATGCCGCGCATGTCCGTGACGAGGTTCGGGATGTTGAGGAACTCGGGGACGGGAGCCATCTCCTTCGTCTCCTTGTCGATCATCACGGCCGTGCCGACGCCGCAGTTCGGGTGGCAGCCGCAGGAGACCTGACCCCATTCGGCGTCGGGTCCGTGCGCGAGGTCTGCGAAGTCGGCGAACGCGCCCATCAGGGAGAGCGGGAACCAGTCGCGCGTCGGCTCGGTGATGCCGACCTGCTTCTTCACGTCGTGCGCGAGGTGCGAGAGCGTGTAGCGCTGCGCCATGCGGCGCTCGTCCGTGATCTCCTCGTCGCGACCCGTGAAGGAGACGGGCTGGAACGAGAGGAACGCGATCTTCTTCGGGTTGTCGAGCGCGAAGCGGATGACCGAGCCGACCTGATCGTTGTTGATGTTGTTGACGAGCGTGATGACGAGCACGATCTCCACACCCGCCTCGTGCAGGTTGTCGATGGCACGGAGCTTCACGTCGAAGAGGTTGCCGACCTGGCGGTGCGAGTTGGCGTCGTTGCCGATGCCGTCGAACTGGAGGTAGGCGTAGCGGAGACCAGCCTCGGCGGCTTCGCGGCAGAACTCCTTCGACTTCGCGAACTCGATGCCGTTGGTCGCCGCCTGTACGGAGTTGTACCCGACCTTGCGCGAGTAGCGGACCGAGTCGAGGAAGTAGGGCGAGATCGTCGGCTCGCCGCCGGAGAACTGCACGGACATCTGGCGGCGGGGCTTGATCGAGATCGCCTTGTCGAGGATGTCCTTGATCTCATCGAACGAGAGCTCGTGGACGAAGCCGACCTGATTGGCGTCCATGAAGCACGGATCGCACATCATGTTGCAGCGGTTCGTCAGATCGATGGTCAGAACCGATCCGCGACCGAACTTGATGGACGAAGAGCCGTGGTCGTGCAGCCCCTTGTCGTTGTGCGCCTGGATGTCGCGACCGGGGAACATTTTCTCGATGTGCGCGAGGAACTTCGAGTCCATCGCCATGATGTCCTCGAAGTGACCGTGGACGGGGCAATCTTTGATCATCCAGATTTCGCCGTCGCGCTCAATGATGGTCGCCTTGATCTCGCCGACCTTCTCGTTAATCAAAATAGCCGGATCGATCACGTC
>JAIVJC010000083.1 GCA_020200235.1 Acidobacteriota bacterium
CGGCGCATCGCGCGCCGCCCTCGCTTCGACAAGCAGCCGCTCGCCTACTTCATGCACGTCCCACGCCGCTCGCGCGCGGAGCAGCGCGTCGAGCAGACCTTCCCGCGCCGCGGTCACGTCCTCGTCACCGGCTTCGAGCTTTCGACGCGCTTCCCGTTCGGCTTCTTCCGCCTGCGGAGGCGTCTGCGCGCGCGCAACGTCGATCTCGTCATCTACCCGAAGCTCGAACCGGCGAGCGACGAGCTGCACCTGCTCCCGATGAACATCGGTCGCCAGCTCTCCGCGCGGCGCGGCGCGGGGCACGACCTCCACAGCCTTCGCGAATATCTACCCCAGGACGACGTGCGCCACATCGACTGGAAGGCGACGGCGCGCGCGCGCCACCTCGTCGTGCGCGAGTTCACTTCCGAGGACGAGCGCCGCGTCCACGTCTTCCTCGACACGAGCGCGAGGGATGACGGGGGCGACGCCGATAAAGCGTCGGCGCGTTTCGAGCGCGGCGTGACGCTCGCCGCCTCGCTCGTCGCGCACTTCATCGAGGAGCGCGCCGAAGTCCGCCTCACGCTCGGCGACGAAGAGGGCGGCTACGGCGCGGGTCAGGAACACCTCTACGCTTCCCTGCGCCGCCTCGCCCTCGCCGCGCCCGATACAGATACCCGAGCGGCGCGCGAACGCGACGCGCGCGAATCCCCCGCGCCGGATTTGTGGGAATCAATCGCGCGAGCCTCCACCGCGACGGACGCCAACTACGTCATCCTCCTCACCACAGCCGCGCCCGGCACGATCCCCGCGCACGTCTGGCGGCAGTCGCACGTCATCTATCTCTGAGTGACGGGTGACAGGTGACAGGTGACAGGTGACAAGTGATAGATGAGTGGCAGTTGGTGAATGAGAAGGTGATGAGTGACGGACGATGAGTGACAAGTGACGAGCGAGCCCCGTCAGGGGCGGCATATTTGTAGCCCAGGGCGCGAGCCCTGGGTACGCCAGCGTTTAAGATCAATGAAGCCCCGTAGGGGCGACATAAATCATTCGCGCGATTTATGTCGCCCCTGCGGGGCTTCATTACGTTTATTAAACGTGACCCAGGGCTCACGCCCTGGGCTATTACATTTCGCCCCAACGGGGCTGAAGAGCTTGCTCGTTAAGGATCGCGTCCGCAGCGTTCTGCCCGCTGCGGATGCAGTCGGGCAGACCCGCGCCTTCGTAGGCGTTGCCCGCGAGCCGGAGCGACGGAAATCGCGCGAGCCGTTCGCGGGCGCGCGCGACGCGATCCGTGTGCCCGACGGTGTACTGCGCCATCGAGCGCGGCCACTTCTCGACGTGCGCAAACAGCGGCGGCTCCGTGACGCCGAGCAGCGCGCGCAAATCTTCGCGCACCGCCGCGACCATCGCCTCCTCGTCGAGCGCGAACATCTCCGGTTGGAGCGCGCCGCCGACGAAGGCGCGCAGGAGCGCGTGCCCCGCGGGCGCGCGACCGTCGAACTTGACGCTGCTGAAGGTGCAGGCGAGCGTCGAGCGCCGCTCGACGAAGGGCACGACGAAGCCGAAGCCGTCGAGCGCGTGCGGAATCGCGGCGCGCCTGTACGCGAGGTTGACGGTCACGGTCGAGGCGTAGGGGATCGCTTCGAGTTCGTCCGCGAGCGCGGCGTCGGTGTCGCGCAGGAGCGCGGCGGAGGCGTAAGCGGGGAGCGCGAGGCAGACCGCGTCCGCCGCGAGCGTCTCATTCGAGCCCAAGCGCAGACGCCACGCGCGCGCGCCCTCGTCGAAGCGGAGAGATTCTACCCTCGCGCCGAGGCGCACCGAGCCATGCGGGAGCAGCGCGGCGAGCCGGTCGGTCAGCGTCTGCACCCCGCGGTCGAACGAGAGGAAGAGGCTGTAGCGCGCGCCGCTCGTGCCGCGCGCGGGGGTCGCGGCGCGCCTGCGCGCCCTGAGCATCGCGCGCGTGACGCTCCCCGCTGTGCGCTCCATCTCGATGAAGCGCGGCATCGTCGCGCGTAAAGAAAGTTGTTCGGGGTCGGCGGTGTAGATGCCGCCGACGAGCGGCTGCGCGACGCGCTCCAGAGCCTCGCGCCCGAAGCGCCGGCGGACGAACTGCGCGAGGCTCTCGTCCGTATCGTCTTCGCCGCGGCGCGGCACGAGCATCTCCATCGCGATGCGCGCCTTGCCGCGCCAGCTCACGATGCCGGAGGCGGCGAAGGGGAGCAGCCGCGACGGCGCGAGCAACTGAAAACCTTCCGGCACGGGGCGCAGGCGGCCGCGGCGCACGATGAAGGCGCGGCGATGCTCCTCGTTCGTGCCGACGAGATTCCGTTCGAGACCGATCTCTTTGGCGAGCTCGACCGCTTCGGGTTTTTCGGAGATGAACGAGTCGGGTCCGCCTTCGAGCAGGAAGCCGTCTCGCGTGAAGGTGCGAACCGTCCCGCCGAGGCGCGGCGAGGCTTCGAGCAGCAGGACTTCGACGCGTGGTGAAGATTGAAACTGCGCGGCGCGTGTGACGAGACGATGCGCCGCCGCGAGACCGCTGATGCCGCCGCCGACGACGACGACGCGGCGCGCGTCAGTTGGCGACGAAGCGGTCATCGCGTCAACGCGCGTCCGCCGACTCGCGCGCCGGGGGTCGGGCCGTCGCGCCGGGCAGGCAGCAGTCGACGGCGCAGGCGTCCTGCCTCGCGCCGTGCGAGCCGAGCGCGCGGCGCGGGGCGTCGTCCGTGCGCTCGAGGATCAGCTCGCGGATCATCGAGACGAACGCGGGGTGCGTGCCGACGGTCGCGGCGCGGATCAGACGGATGCCGATCTCTGCGGCGACGGCGCGCGCCTCGGTGTCGAGATCGTAGAGCACCTCCATGTGATCGGAGATGAAGCCGACGGGGGCGACGACAACGTCAGCCGCGCCCTCATCCTTCAACTCGCGCAGGTGGTCGCAGATGTCTGGCGCGAGCCACGGCTGCGCGGGCGAGCCGCTGCGGCTCTGGAAGACGAGTCGCCAACTTCGGACGCCCGCGCCCGCGGCGACGAGTCGGCAGGTTTCGAGGAGCTGCGGCTCGTAGTCGCAGCCGGCAGCCATCGCGGAGGGGATGCTGTGCGCCGTGAAGGCGACGCGCGCGCCGTCGCGACGCCCGGCGGGAATCTCACGAAGCGCGGCTTGTAAGTTTTCGACGTTCGGCTCGACGAAGCCGGGGTGGTTGTAAAACGCGCGGAGCTTATCGACCTGCGGCGCGCCCTCGCCGACCTCTGCGCGCGCGCGCTCGATGTCTTCGCGGTACTGCCGGCAGCCGGAGTAGGAGCTGTAGGCGGAAGTGACGAAGGCGAGCGCGCGGCGGACGCCGTCGGAGCGCATGCGGCGCAGCTCGTCGGCGAGCAGCGGGTGCCAGTTGCGGTTGCCCCAGTAGACGGGGAGCGTGATGTGGTGAGTGTCGAGTTCGGCGCGCAGCGCGGCGATCAATTTGCGGTTCTGTGCGTTGATCGGGCTCACGCCGCCGAACAGGTCGTAGTGGCGCGCGACCTGCTCCATCCTCTCGCGCGGCACGTTCCTGCCGCGGAGGACGTTTTCGAGGAAGGGCATCACGTCGCCCGTCCCCTCGGGCCCGCCGAAGGAGACGACGAGCAGCGCGTCGTAAGTTTCGCTCATCGCGCGCTAAGCGTAGCAGTACGAGAGCGCGACGCGCCAGCCTGCGGCGCCGCTTACTGACCGCTGATGTTGTGGCAGCTGACGGGCTTCATCTTGAAGTAGGCTTTCATGTTCACGCCGCCGAGGAAGACGCGCTCGACGATCTGCTCGAAGGGGATGAAGACCGTGCGCTTGAGCGTGCGCACCGCGCCGCCCTGCGTCGTCGCGACGACCGAGAGATCGACGACCGCGCCGCCTTCGCGCTCCTCGACGATGTCGAGCGTGTAGTCGAAATTCGCCGACGGCGTGCCGGGCTGCGAGGCGAGCCGCCCCGTGCCTCTACCCGCGACGCCCTTCTTCCCGTTGACGGGCATCGTGAAGACAAGCTTCTGGTTGCCGTTCAAGCCCTCGATCTGGAGCTCGACCATCACGTTGTTCCGATCGATCTTGGGCTTGCAGCCTTCCTTGGCGGCGGCTGATTGAAGGGTGAGGGCGAGTAGCAGACAGGCGGACAGGGCGAGCCGCAGGGGGGTAGCTCTCAACATCATCGGGGTTCTCGCTTTCCTAAATTATGTTCGCTTACCTCTGACTCAGCTCGTGCACGGCTTCGACGAGGGCGACGACCGTCTCGACGGGCGTCTCGGGGAGTATGCCGTGACCGAGGTTGAAGACGTGACCGTCTCTCCCGCCCGCGCGGTCGAGAATCTTTTTCGCCTCGCGGCGGACGTGCTCCGCTCCGGCGAAGAGTGCGACGGGGTCGAGGTTCCCCATCACCGCCGTGTCGTGCCCGACGCGCGCCCAGGCTTCGTCGAGCCTGACGCGCCAGTCGAAGCCGATCACGTCGCCGCCCGCCTCGCGAATGAGCTCGAGGAGCGGCGCGGTCCCCGTCCCGAAGTGCAGGACGGGCGTGCCGGGCTTGACGTTTTCAAAGACGCTGCGCGTGTGTGGGAGCACGAACTCGCGGTAGTCGTCCGGCGAGAGGCAGCCGACCCAGGAGTCGAACAGTTGGACTGCCTGCGCGCCCGCGTCGATCTGTGCGTTGAGGTAGAGGGCAAGAGCGCGTGAGATGCGAGACATCATCTCGTGCCACGCGCCGGGGTCATTATACATCAGCCGCTTGGTGTTGATGTAATTTTTCGATCCGCCGCCCTCGCAGACGTAGGAGGCGAGCGTGAAGGGCGCGCCGCAGAAGCCGATCAGGGGGACGTTCGGCTTGAGCTCGCGCCGCGTGATGCGGATCGCCTGCATCACGTAGTCGAGCGCGTCGATCGACTCGACCTCGCGCAGCCGATCCACGTCGGCGGGCGAGCGCACGGGGTTGTGGATGACGGGACCTTCGCCCTGCGCGAACTCGAGGTCGAGCCCCATCGGCTCGATGATGAGCAGGATGTCGGCGAAGATGATCGCCGCGTCGACGTTCAGGCGGTGCGCGGCGTAGGTCGTCACCTCGGCGGCGACCTCCGGCTGCTTGCACATTTCGAGAAAGCCGTAGCGCGCGCGCACGTCGCGGTACTCTTTCATGTAGCGACCCGCCTGCCGCATCAGCCAGACGGGCGTGTAGGGCACGCCCTCGCGGCGGCACGCGCGCATGAAGGGGCTGTCGCGGAGCAGATCGGTCGCCCGCGCCTCGTCGGTCGCCCCGGCTGCGGATGCGGCTACACGTCCGGCGTGTGGGGGAAGTCGCTCGTCCATCTCTTGTGCGAAA
Organism: Acidobacteriota bacterium; assembly: GCA_020200235.1. Classification (GTDB taxonomy): domain Bacteria; phylum Acidobacteriota; class Blastocatellia; order Pyrinomonadales; family Pyrinomonadaceae; genus JAIVGV01. Next base: position 5,316 of record JAIVJC010000083.1, read on the forward strand.
CTTGGCTCGGAAACGCGCCGTAAAGATTCTGCAAAGACGGCGGCGCGCGGGAAGAGGGGCGACTTCTTCGGTCGCCACCCCTAAAATACACGCGGCGCGCGTGTTTCTACAATCCGCGGGAAGTTATTTTTTAGTTGCGACGCTTGGGAGCGTCGCCCGGCGCGCAAATTTCTGCCACGAGTGAGCCCTCTGCGGTGTTAAGGGTGTGGGAACGAGGAGGATGCAAAGAGCCGCTGCCGCCATGACGAACTCTGCGCTCAGCCCCGCGCAGTCGGCGGCGGCTCCGTCGGCTCCCCCGCCCGACTTCGACGAGGCGTTCACGCTTCATCACCGCGCGGTCTACGGGGCAGCCTACTCGCTGCTCCGCGACGCCGGGCTCGCAGAGGACGTGACGCAGGAGGCTTTCTTGAGGCTCTACAGCAACCTCGAAACCGTGCCGCCGGGCGAGCTTTTGCGCCCGTGGCTCCTGCGCGTCGCCGTCAACCTCTCCTACAACACGATGCGGAGCCGGACGCGCTCGGAGTCGCGCGAGGACGAGTTCGCGAAAGAGACCATCGGCTTGACGGGCGCGAGCGAGTCGGTCGAGGCGGACTTCGAGAGGCGCGCCGAGATCGAGGAGGCGCGGCGCGCGCTCTCGAAG
>JAIVJC010000010.1 GCA_020200235.1 Acidobacteriota bacterium
TCGTAAACGCGCCGCTCGCGAGTCGGAGCCGGCGCTCATGCGCAGGGTGTTCGGCGCGGCGCGGCTGAAGGGGAGCGGGCTGCTGACCGGCGGGGACGAGAGGCTGGCGCGCCTCCTGCGCGACGACGCGCTCGCGTTCGCCGCCGCGGCGCGTTGACACGCGCGATTTGACCATTATAATTGCACGTTTTGCGCCCGCTGCATTAAAACGGGCGTTCGCGTCTGTAGGGTGTGTCGGCGATGAAGATCGAGATCGAGAGTCTGACGGAGGGCGGCAAGGACTTCGAGCGCGTGTACGCGCCGGAGGAGTTGCCGCTCGAAGACGAGTTCGCGCGACTCGCCTCGCGCGTGCGCGTGCGCGGGCGCGCGAGACGCAAGCGCGGCGAGGTCGAAGTGCGCGGGAGTCTCGACACCTCCGTCGAGCTGCCGTGCGACCGCTGCGCCGCGCCCGTCGTCCTGCCGGTCAACGTCGATTTCAAAGCCGAGCTGGGCTTCGCCGACGCGAACGCCGCGAGCGAGGAAGCGACCGAGCTTCAGGACGAGGACATGGATTTCTCGGTCGTCGAGGGCGACGCCGTCGATCTCGACGAGATCGCCCGCGAACAGATTCTACTCGCGCTGCCGACGCGCATGCTCTGCGGCGAAGGCTGCAAAGGTTTGTGCCCGACCTGCGGCGCGAACCTGAACGAGCGCGATTGCGGGTGCGCTCAAAAAGAGATTGACCCGCGCTGGTCTGCGCTCGCAGCGCTTAAAAAACCGTGACGGGTGAACCGTGACAGGTGACAAGTAAATCCGCTTGTCTTGCCTGTCACCTGTCACCTGTCACTTGATTGGAGTCATCATGCCTAATCCCAAACGTCGCCACTCGAAAGCCAGGACCGGCAAGCGGCGCGCGCACGACGCGCTGCGCGCGCCGCAGACGGTCGCCTGCCCCAACTGCCAGGAGCCGCGCCTGCCGCACCGCGTCTGTCCCAAGTGCGGGCACTACAAGGGGCGCGAAATCGTCCGCGTGCAGAACGAAGTCTAGAGTCCACGGTCTCTCGTCGTGCGCTCTCTTAAAAGCGCGCGCGTGAAGATGAAGAACGGACGCCAACTGACGGGCAAGATCGTGCTCGACGCGATGGGGAGCGATCGCGCGCCGCACCCGGAGATCGACGGGGCGCTCGCCGCCGCGCGCGATCTCGGCTGCGGCGTCGTCCTCGTCGGCCAGACCGAGCGCGTCGAGCCGGAGCTGCGCCGCTGCGGCTGGCGCCGGCAGGGCGACCGCGGCGTCGAGCTGGTCGAGGCTCCCGAAGTCGTCGGGATGGACGATCCGGTCGCCACCTCGGTGCGGCGCAAGAGGAAGAGTTCGCTGCGCGTCGGCGCGAAGCTCGTCGCGGAGGGGAGAGCCGACGGCTTCGTCTCGGCGGGCAACACCGGCGCGGCGATGGCGACGGCGAAGATGGTGCTGGGGATGCTGCCCGGCGTCGACCGCCCCGCGCTCGCCGCGCTGATGCCGACGAAGTCGGGTCGCCCGACGCTCATCCTCGACGTGGGTGCGAACTCCGACTGCAAGCCGCACCAGCTCGTGCAGTTTGCTATCATGGGCGACGCATACGCGCGAGCCGTGCTGGGGACGGCGCGACCGTCGGTCGGCTTGATGAGCATCGGCGAGGAAGTGGCGAAGGGGAGCGAGCTGACGAAAGAGGCGTTCCCGTTATTGCGGGAACTGTCGAGTTTGAACTTCGTCGGCAACGTCGAGGGGCGCGACGTCTTCTCCGGCACGGTCGACGTCGTCGTCACCGACGGCTTCACCGGCAACGTGATGCTCAAGCTCTCGGAGGGCTTGCAGGACGCGCTGCTCTCGCTGATTCGGCGCGAGCTGTCCGCCTCGGCGATCACGAAGGCGGGCGCGGTGCTGGCGCGCCCGGCGTTCCAGCGGCTCAAGAAGCGGCTCGACTACTCGGAGTACGGCGGCGCGCCGCTTCTAGGGGTGCGGAGGATTGTCGTCGTCGGGCACGGCAGCTCGAACGCGCGCGCGATCCGCAACCTGATCCGCATCGCGCACGAGTTTTCCGAGCACGGCGCGACCGACCGTATCGAGCAGGGCATCGCCCGCACGAACGCGCAAGAGGGCAAAACTTCGGAAGCCCGACTTCGGATGTCAGAAGCGTCGGGCTGATACGCGAGGGGCTACAGGTCGGAACCGCCTGCCGCAAGCGGGCGGGTCTGCCGATTGTTAGAATGCGGATTGCGGATTGCGGATTGAAAAGCATCTAAGCTCTCTCATTCTAATCCGAAATCCGCATTCCGCATTCCGCAATTGAATACCCCGCCCGCTTGCGGCAGGCGGTTCCGACTTAGTCTCTGACCACTGCTTCAGAAAGGTTCCACGCATGGCGATCAACGCCAGGATCATCGGGACGGGTCGCTCGTACCCGGAAGGCATCTTGACCAACGCCGATCTGGAAAAGATGGTCGAGACTTCCGACGAGTGGATCATGCAGCGCGTCGGCATCAGGCAGCGGCACAAAGCCGCCGAGGGCGAGTACACGTCGCTCTTCGCCGTGCGCGCCGCGCGCCAGGCGATCGAGCGCGCGCAGATCGATCCGGCGGAGATCGATCTGCTCATCTGCGCCACGGTCACGCCCGATCAAATCCTGCCCTCGACCGGCTGCCTGATCCAGACCGAGCTCGGCGCTCACAAAGCCGCCGCCTTCGATCTGGCCGCCGCCTGCTCCGGATTCCTCTACGGACTCACGCTCGCCAACCAGATGATCCGCGGCAGCCAGTCGCGCTGCGCGCTCGTCGTCGGCGCGGAGGTGCTGACGCGCTACGTCGATTACACCGACCGCTCGACCTGCGTCATCTTCGGCGACGGCGCTGGCGCGGCGGTGCTCGTGCCCGACGAGGGCGGGCGCGGCATCCTCTCGACGCGCATCCGCTCCGACGGTCGCTACGCCGAACAGCCCTTCGCGCCCGGCGGCGGCACGCGCATCGGTCACAGCGCCGAGTCCATCACGGCGGGCGACTACTTCTTCAAGATGCGCGGCAACGAGCTGTTCAAGGTCGCCGTGCGCTCGATGACGGAGGTCTCCCGCGAGGTGCTCGAAGAGTCGGGCTACGGGGCGGACGCGGTGAAGCTCTTCATCCCGCACCAGGCGAACCAGCGCATCACCGACGCCGTCGCGGACAAGCTCAAGGTCGATCCCGCTATCGTCTATTCCAACATCGAGTACCACGGCAACACCTCCTCGGCTTCGATCCCCATCGCGCTCGACGAGTGCATCGAGGCGGGTCGCATCAATGAGGGCGACCTCGTCCTCCTCGCCTCCTTCGGCGGCGGCGTCACGTGGGGCGCGGTGCTTTTGCGCTGGTGAAAACTGTCAGTTGTCCGTGGTCAGTTGTCCGTAGTTTCCTGTTGCGTGCGTTGAGTGATATGAAGGGGAGCTGACGACTGCGAAACAACGGACAACGGACAAAGGACTACGGACGACTGTCAACGGACAATGTCTTTCGCATTCATCTTTCCCGGTCAGGGCTCGCAGTACGCGGGGATGGGGCGCGCTCTCTTCGACGCTTACGCGGCGGCGCGCGAGGCGTTCGAGGAGGCTGACGACGCGCTGGGCTTCTCGATCTCTCGGCTCTGCTTCGAAGGACCCGCGGAGGATTTGCAGCTCACCGAGAACACGCAGCCCGCGATCCTGACGACTTCGGTCGCCGCCCTGCGCGCGCTCGAATCGGAGGGCTTCGCGCCGCCGTCTTTCGTCGCCGGGCACAGCCTCGGCGAGTACTCCGCGCTCGTCGCCGCGGGCGCGCTCTCGCTCTCGGACGCCGTGCGGACTGTTCGCGCGCGCGGTCGTTACATGCAGGAGGCTGTGCCCGACGGCGTCGGCGCGATGGCTGCCATCCTCGGCGCGGACGCCCGCACCGTCGAAGAGGCTTGCGCAGAGGCGGCGCAAGGGGGAGTGTGCAGCCCCGCGAATCTGAACTCGCCGAAGCAGATCGTGATCGCGGGCGACGCGGCGGCGGTCGATCGCGCGCTCGAGCTGTTGAAGTCGCGCGGCGTGCGCAAGGCTGTGAAGCTGAACGTGAGCGCGCCGTTCCACTGCGCGCTGATGTTGCCCGCGCAGGAGCGCCTGGCAGCCGATCTCGAAAAGATCGAGTTCAAAGAACTGCGCGTGCCGCTCGTCTCGAACGTCGACGCGAAACTGATCCGCGCGGGCTCCGAGGCGCGCGACTCGCTCGTGCGCCAGGTCTCTTCACCGGTGCGCTGGAGCGAGTCGATGGAGTTGCTGGCGGCGGCGCAGGGCGTCGGGACTTTCGTCGAGGTTGGACCCGGCAAAGTGCTGTCCGGTCTGCTGCGGCAGATCGCGCCCGATGCCCGCGCGATAAACGCGGGGGACGCCGACGGGGTCAGAGCGGCGCGCGCCGCTCTCGAAGAAAGCGGCGCGGCGGGTGGCGGATGAGGGTCGATCTGGTTTAATCTTCACGCACACGACAATCAGAGTTCTCTTACTTTCGTTTCCCAAGGAGCTGAAACAGCCATGCCCGAACAGGCGGAGATCGAGACCAAAGTTAAACAGATCATCGTGGACGAGCTGGGCGTCGACGAAAACGAGGTGACGCCGAACGCGCGCTTCATCGACGACCTCGGCGCCGACTCGCTCGACACGGTCGAGCTGGTGATGCGCTTCGAGGAGGAGTTCGGGATCGAAATCCCCGACGAGGACGCCGAGAAGATTCAGAGCGTGCGCGACGCTTACAACTACATCGACCAGCACATGAAGAAGTAACGCCGGGGCGCGGCACGCCGCCCGTTGTGCCGCGCGCGGGCTCTCGTCGCCGCGAGCCACAGGTCTCCGCCGACCGCGGGCGGTCTTCGGCTCGCGTGCGGCGCGCGGTCATCTTCCCTTGAGTATTCCGGAGGTTCAGTCAAACTTGAAACGGCGCGTCGTAGTAACCGGGCTGGGGCTCGTCACGCCCGTCGGTCTCTCGGTCGAGTCAACGTGGGGCTCGCTGCTCGCGGGGCGCAGCGGCGTCGATACGATCGGGAAGTTCGACGTGGAGAAATTCCCCGTCCGCTTCGCCGCCGAGATCAAGGACTTCGACCCGCTCAAGTTCATCGAGAAGAAGGAGGCGCGCAAGATGGGCGCCTTCATCCACTACGCCATCGCCGCCTCCGACGAAGCCTTAGCCGACAGCAAGCTCACGATCGACGACTCGAACGCCGAGCGCGTCGGCACCTACATCGGCAGCGGCATCGGCGACTTCTGGGCTATCGAGCGCGAGCACGAGAAGCTGTTGAACGAGGGACCGGGTCGCGTCTCGCCCTTCTTCATCCCGTCGGCTATCGTCAACCTCGCCGCCGGTCAGGTCTCGATCCGCACGGGCGCGCAGGGTCCGAACTCCGCGACGGCGACCGCCTGCTCTGCCGGCGCGCACGCCATCGGCGACAGCTTCAAGATCATCCAGCGCGGCGACGCCGACGCGATGATCTGCGGCGGAGCCGAGTCGGCCATCACGCCGATGAGCGTCGCGGGCTTCGCCGCCATGCGCGCGCTCTCCACGCGCAACGACGATCCGAAGGGGGCGTCGCGCCCCTTCGACCGCGACCGCAACGGCTTCGTCCTCGGCGAGGGCGCGGGGCTCCTCATCCTCGAAGAGCTGGAGTTCGCCAAGCGGCGCGGCGCGCGCATCTACGCCGAGCTGGTCGGCTACGGGATGACCGGCGACGCCTTCCACATGACGATGCCCGACGAGACGGCTTCGGGCGCGTACCGCGCGATGAGCATCGCGCTGCGCGACGCGGAAGCCGACCCCTCGCACGTCGATTACATCAACGCGCACGGCACCTCGACGCCCTACAACGACAAGTTCGAGACGCTCGCCATCAAGCGGACTTTCGGCGACCACGCCTACAAGCTCGCCGTCAGCTCGACCAAGTCGATGACCGGGCACCTGCTCGGCGCGGCGGGCGGCATCGAGGCGGTCTTCTCCGTCCTCGCCATGCACCACAAGACGCTGCCGCCCACGATCAACTACGACAACCCCGACCCCGACTGCGATCTCGACTACGTGCCGAACGCGCCCCGCGAAGTCTCCGAGGTGCGCTACGCGCTCTCCAACAGCTTCGGCTTCGGCGGCACGAACGCGGCGCTTCTGTTCAAGCGGTACGAAGAATAAAAACGTCCGTTGTCCGTAGTCAGTTGTCCGTTGCATGTGATGAACGACGAGACTGGCTGAAGCCTCAGTCTAGCAACGGGCGACGGACAACTGACGACGGACAACGGACATGAAGATAATTGTTCTCATGAAGCAGGTCGCCAACAAGGACGCGATCCTGCGCATCAACAGGGACGCGACGTGGATCGAGGAGGGCGATCTCTCCTTCGAGGTCAACGAGTCTGACGGCTACGCGCTCGAAGAGTCGCTGCGCCTGAAGGAGAAGCACGGGGGCGAGGTCGTCGTCTGCACGATGGGGGCGCAGCGCGCCAAATCCGTCATCAAGGACGCCCTCGCGCGCGGCGCCGATCGCGCGATCCATGTCGTCAAGGACGACCTGCTGAACCTGACCCCGTACGCGGGCGCGAAAATTCTGGCCGAGGCGATCCGCGGCGAGCAGCCCGATCTCGTGATGACGGGCTTGCAGTCGGACGACAACGGGTTCGCGCAGACCGGCGTCATCCTCGCCGAGCTGCTCGGCTTGCCGCACGCGACCATCGTCATCGAGGTCGACGCCTCGGGCGAGCAGTTGCGCGTCAAGCGCGAGCTGGAGAGCGGCTGGTACCAGTGGTATACGATGCCGAAGCCGGCGCTGCTCACCATCCAGTCGGGCATCAGCCAGATTCGCTACGCCACGCTGAAGGGCATCATGGCGGCGAAGAAGAAAGAGATCAAAGAAGTCGCGCCCGCCGCGACCGACCCGGCGGCCCCGAGCCAGCGCGTCACGAAAGTTTACTTCCCGCAGAAGACCAAGCAGACGCAGTTCCTCGGCGACGGCAACGCCAAAGCGGGCGCCGCGCAACTCGCCGAGAAGCTGCGCAGCGAGGCGAGGGTGTTCTAAAAGCTGTCCGTTGTCAGCAGTCAGTTGTCCGTTGTTAGCCTCCTCGTGCGTGTCGAGGCGCGGGAGGGGAATTGACGACTGAGCAAACGGGGACAACGGACAACTGACTACTGACAACGGACAATCATGCCAAACGGAATCATCATCTTCACTGAGCACCGCGACGGGGCTTTCAACAAGGCGAGCTTCGAGGCAGTCGCGGCGGGTCAGCAGCTGGGCGCGACTCTGGGGCAGCCCGTGTCGGCGGTCGTGCTCTCCGCTGACGCGAACGTCGCGCAGGGGCTCGCCGACTATAAGCTCGACCGCGTCGTCTCGGTCGAGAACGCGAAGCTCTCCGAGTACACGCCCGACGGCTACGCCGACGCGCTGGAGAGTGCCGTGCGCGCGCTCGATCCGGCGTACGTCCTCATGCCGCACACCTACCTCGTGCGCGACTTCGCGCCGAAGCTCGCCGCCCGTTTCGGCAAGGACGTGATCAGCGACTGCGTGCGCGCCTCGGTCGATGGCGGGGCGGTCACGTTCTCGCGCCGCATCTTCCTCGGCAAGATCGACGCGGACGTGGTCGAGTCGATGCCGGTCGAGGTCGGCGAGGTGAGGATGAAGCCGGAGGCTCCGTTCCAGGAGGTGAAGGCGGCGGTCGATCTCTCGAAGGCGGAAGTGATCGTCGCCATCGGGCGCGGCATCAAGGGGCAGGACAACATCCAGCTCGCCCAACAGCTCGCCGACGCCCTCGGCGCGGAGCTCGCCGCCTCGCGCCCGATCTGCGACGCGGGGTGGCTCCCCATCGACCGCCAGATCGGATCGTCGGGTCAGACCGTCGCGCCGAAGCTCTACGTCGCGCTCGGCATCTCGGGCGCGATCCAGCACCTCGTCGGGATGAAGAACGCGCGCACCATCGTCGCCGTCAACAAAGACCCCGAAGCCCCGATCTTCGACATCGCGGACTACGGCATCGTCGGCGATCTCTTCGAGGTCGTGCCGACGCTCGTCGAGGAGATCAAGAAACTGAAGGGGTAACTTTCGGCGAGACTTTTTTCAATCACACCGAAAAGTCAGAACCGCCTGCGGTAGCGGGCGGGTGACGAGATTGCGGAATGCGGATTCCGGATTGCGGATTTCAAGCAGAGGGCTTGAGTGCTCTTCAATCCGCATTCCGCATTCCGCATTCTAAAATCGGTAGACCCGCCCGCTTGCAGCAGGCGGTTCCGACTCTTTCGCATTTAGTGTCCGCCCGCCAGCTGCCTGAAATCGTTCAAAACGTCTTCGGGTTTCCATTCGCCGCCGCGGTAGATTTTGTAGAGCTTGCCGTCGGGCGCGACGACGGCGGTGCGGAGCGAGTGGATAATCTGATCGCCCTCTTTGTCGTAGACCAGACCGAAGAAGTTCGCCACCCGGCGCGCTTCCGCCGCGTCGCCCGTCGCGAGCTGCCAGCGCTCGAACTTTTCGTCCTTGTAATTCTCGGTGTGCGCCGCGCCGTAGCTGCGCAGCACTTTCGGCGTGTCGTAAGCGGGGTCGATGCTCACGCTCAAGAGCCGCGACTTCGCCGCCAGCTCCGGCTCGCGCGCGAGAGCGCGGTCGATCTCGGCGAAGTGGTCGCTCATCAGGACGCAGTAGTCGGGCAGAGGGCAGCGCGTGTAGATGAAGGTGAGCGCGAGCGCGCGCCCGCGGTAGTCGCGGAGCGTGATCTTCTTCCCGTCCTGATTAGTCAGGGTGAAGTTAGTGACTTCCGCCCCCACCTGCGGCTCGCCCGGCTGCGACTGCGAAGCCGCCGGTCGCGCGGCGTCCGGCTCGGCGTGGGAGATGACGGGGTTCTCAATCACGGTGCGCTCGCCGTCGACGACGAGCGTGGCTTGAATCTTGTCGCCCGGCTGCATCACGTCGTAAGCCGACGGCTCTTTCAGGGTGAAGGGCATCGTCATCCGTTCCATCAAACCGGGCACGTCCTCGTGCGCGATGACGACCTGTTGCTGATCCTTGTTGAAGGAGACGATCGTGCCGCGCAGCTCGTAACGCTTCGCATCCGGGCTGGGCGCGGTGCGTGAGCAACACAGCGAGATGAAAGCGACGCAGAGCACGAGTGCGGCGCGACTGATGATCTTCTTGTCAGGCATTCGACAGCTAGCTTACACGCGCGCGGGGCGGGCGAAAAGTTGACGGCGCGTGACGGGGCGCGGCGGCGTGTGGGCGCGGCGCGATGTGTGCTAGGATCGGCAAAAATATGGAGACCGTGGAGAGCAGGGAAGAGAGGCGCGGGGTCGCAGCGATCCTCGACGGAGCGCACGTCGCCGAAGAGATCAAGCGCGACGTGGCGCGTGACGTTGAAGCGCTCAAGGGCGAGCACGGAGTCACGCCCTGCCTCGTCGTCGTGCGCGTCGGCGAAGACCCGGCGTCGGCGGTCTACGTCGGCAACAAGGTAAGAACTTCGGAAGAGTTGGGTCTGAGCTCAAAGCACCTCGCGCTGCCGGCTGACACCACTGAGGTGAGGCTGATCGGCGAGGTGACCGGGCTCAACGCGCGCGAAGACGTGGACGGGATACTCGTCCAACTGCCGCTGCCGAAGGGCATCGACGAGCGGCGCGTCAACGAGGCGATCGATCCGTCGAAAGACGTGGACGGCTACCACCCGCTCAACATCGGGCGGATGACCTTGGGGCAGCCCGCGTTCGTGCCCTGCACGCCCGCGGGGATCATGGAGTTGCTCGCGCGCGAGGGGGTGAGTGTGCGGGGCGCGCACGCCGTCATCGTCGGGCGCAGCCACATCGTCGGTCGCCCGATGGCGCAACTTCTCCTGCAGCGGGACGCGACCGTCACGGTCTGCCACTCGCGCACGCCCGACCTCGCCGCCCACACGCGCCGCGCAGACATTCTCGTCTGCGCCGTGGGCTCGCCGGGGCTCATACGCGGCGAGCACGTCAAGCCGGGCGCGGTCGTCGTTGACGTGGGCATGAACCGTCTGACCGGGGAGGAGCAGGCGCGCGAGTTTTTCGGCGAAGACTCGGCGAGGCGGATCGAGACGATCCGAAAGCGCGGCTTCACGCTCGTCGGCGACGTGCACCCGGCGGAGGTCTCGCGGGTGGCCGGGCGGCTGACGCCCGTGCCGGGCGGGGTCGGACCGTTGACGGTCGCGATGCTGATGCGCAACACCGTGACGGCGGCGCGACGCCGCCGGGGTCTGTGAGAGGCTTACGGCGATAGATGCTGCGTGTCGGGCTCACAGGTTCAATCGCGGTCGGCAAGTCGTTCGTCTCATCCGCGCTCGCGGGGCACGGCTGTCACGTCCTCGACGCGGACCAGACCGCGCGCGAGGTCGTCGCGCCGGGCACCGAAGGGCTGCGGGCAGTCGTCGAGGCTTTCGGCGTGCAGGTTCTGGACGGTGAAGGCAACCTCGACCGCGCGGGCCTTGCGGCAGTTGTATTCGCGGATGCGGAGAAGCGGCTGTGGCTAAACTCGATCCTGCATCCGCTGATCATCGCGGCGCAGGACGAGTGGATGAGGGAGCGCGAAGGGGAAGACCCGCGCGGGGTCGCCGTCATCGACGCCGCGCTGATGATCGAGACCGGGAGCTACAAACGTTTCGATCAGATCGTGGTCGTCCACTGCCACGCGGAAGCACAGCTCGAACGACTCATGAAGCGGAACGGGCTCACGCGGGAGGAAGCGGAGCGGCGCGTCGCGGCTCAGATGCCGCAGGAAGAGAAGATGCGGCGCGCGGATTTTCTCATCGACACTTCCGAAGGCTTCGACGACACGCGCCGCCAGGTCGAACAGGTTTACGCGAAGCTGCGAGGGCTGGCGGCAAAGGACTGATCGATGCCGCGCCGTCGCGCGGGCGAGCGCCGCGCGGTCTACGATTACGAAGTAAAAAAATTTACGCGCGTGTCTTGACGACAGAGTGAACTTGATGAGGGGCGGGCTGACGACAGTTATGGGTGTGGCGGCGCGCTGGCGCGCGTGGGCGGCGCTCGCCTTGTCGCTGTCGCTCGCGGTCGCCGGGGGCGGGTGTTTCACGGGCGAGAGCGGCGAGACGTTCTACGGGCGCGTCGTCGTGCCTCGCGCGCAGGAGTTCAGGTGGAGCGACGGCGGGCTGCCGCGCGTCTTCGATCCGGCGCGCGCCGCCGCGCCGCCCGACACCGACGCCGTGCGCGCCCTCTACGAAGGGCTCACCGACTACGACCCGCGCACGCTGCTCGCCGTGCCCGCCGCCGCCGCCCGCTGGGAGGCGTCGAAGGACGGCGACGTCTGGACGTTTTACCTGCGCGACGACTCGCGCTGGTCGAACGGCGAGAGCGTGACGGCGGAAGACTACGCACGCTCGTGGCGGCGCACGCTCCGACTCGGCGACGCCGCCCCCCACGCCGCGCTCCTCGATAACCTCGTCGAGAAGCGCGAGGGGGAAGCCGCGGCGCCGCCGACACGGGATCGAGGCGCGGCGGGCGATGATGGAAATGACGCTGACGTCCCCCCGCAGCACGACGCCGAGCCCGTGAAGACCGACGAGCCGAAGCTGGCTGTCGAAGTCGTCGGCGAGCGCGTGTTACGCGTGAGGCTGCGGCGTCCCGATCCGAACCTGCCGACGCTGCTCGCCCACCCGATCTTCCGACCCGTCCACGCTTCGACGGTCGAGACAGAGACGCCGACCGTCGCCCCCGCCCTCAGCCAGCCCGCGCCCGAAAAAATTTCGGCGCCGCACGCGCTCGTCACCAACGGAGCGTTCCGCCTCGGCGAGGCGAACGACGAGCGCGTCGTGCTCGAACGTCAGCCCGGCTACTGGGACGTGCAGCGCGTGGCGCTCGAGCGCGTGCGATTCGTCGCCGCCCGCGACACCGAGTCGTCCCTCGCGGCTTACGGCGCGGGCGAGGCGGACGCCGTCACGAACGCTAACATCGAGCCCGCCGGGTTGAAAGTGCTCGCCTCGTATCAGGACTTCCGGCGCAGCACCTTCGGCGCGCTCACCTACTACGACTTCAACTCGACACGCCCGCCCTTCGACGACGTGCGCGTGCGCCAGGCTCTCGCCCTCGCCATCGACCGCGAGAGGCTCGCGGAAGATACGCTCGGCGGCGCGACCGTGCCCGCCGAGAAATTTCTGCCGGAGACCGGGTCGAAGGAACAAAACGACAAGGACGAGTCTCTCGGCTACGATCCGAATCGCGCGCGCCGCCTGCTCGCGGAGGCGGGCTACCCCGGCGGCTACGGCTTCCCGCGCGTGCGCCTGCTCGTCAACCGCAACGATCAGCACCGGCAGGTCGCCCAAGAGATCCAGGGGATGTGGCACGATACGCTCGGCGTCGAGACCGACATCGAAATGAAGGGCTGGGACGAATACGAGACGAGGCTGCGCGCGGGCGAGTACGACGTGGCGAAGCGCGGCACGCTGATGCAGACGACGGACGAGCAGGCGAACATGCTCGCGATGTTCGCGCCCGATCGCTTCGCCTTCGGCGCCGGCGTCGCGCCCGAAGTGCAGCCCGGCGCGGGCGTCGAAGGAGGCGAGAGGGGAGCGTCGAACGCTCTCCCCGAAGGCGCGACCGAGTCTGTGCACGCGACCGTGCCCGAAATCCTTACGGAGTCTGAGGCGCTGAAAAATGTGACCGCGATCCCCATCTACTTCGCGTCTTCCTTCGCCCTCGTCAAGCCCTACGTGCGGGGCTTCGACGCGAACCTGCTCGACGCTTACTCCCTCAAGCAGGTGCGCATCGACACCGGCTGGCAGCCGTCGAAACACGATTCCGCCGCGCTCGCCGGTTCAGGAAGATAACTGGTGCCGGCGTGATGTTGACTACTTCGTGCGGTGAAAGAAACCTTCTATTGGGCGTTTACTTCGGGGGTAGAAAACTCCCGCTGACGTTTCGCGCGAGCATCAACCCGTCGGTTCTAAGTAACTGAAGAGAAAACTCTTGTCCCAAGAGCCCGCGGGCACTTATACTAAGGCTTAGGGCGTCTCCGACCGACGACCCTTCAGGATCGAGCAAGGCGCACCGAAAAAGTCACCTCTTTTTCTCCGACCTTCGCCCCCGTCCCAAGCCTCGACAAGCGTCAGCAGCCCACCAACAGATGATGGAGAAGAGCACGGAAGCTGTGCGCACCGCGCAGCGACTCGATGAAGGTCTGAAATGCCCCCCCCCCTGGGAGTCCGCGCAGGACGCCCTGGCGGCTGAGTCGGGTCTCGCTCTTCTGCTCGTTGAAGGTCACCAGCCACCCCAGCTCCACACCTCGAACAACAACTCGATCTGCCACTCGTTCCAAACCTCCATCGCGCACGCGCACCTCTGCGACCCCTACTGCGGAGAGGCATACCGGCGCGCGCGCGAGGCGGGCGAGTCGAACTACTACCGATCTGCGCGACCTGTTGAGCCCGGAGCTGTTCCGCAACGTGCTCTTCACGACTAACGACGAGCTGGAACAACTCGCCGCGCGCGTCCGCGGGGCGGTGGTCGAGATCGACGGCGCGGCGCCGTCGATTCACGAGCCCGGCGTGAAGGGACACGAGTCTTCGCCCGACGAGTTCGCGGACGAGGAAGGGTCGGCGTCAGACTTGTTCCCCGAGGGCGTCGGTCTGGAAGAGACTTGCCGCCGCGTCGCGGAGACCATCGCCGCGGCGCACGACCTGCGCTCGGTCGCGGTCTACCTGCGGCGCGAAGAGGTGCTGATCCCCGTGTGCGCGACGGGGCGGTTCAAGGTGGAAGCGCCGCGCGTCTCGCTCCGCGGGAAAGGGCGCGACGTGAAGAGTCGCGCGCGCGCGGCGAAGGCGATGACACCTGCGGGCGAATGGTTCGAGTTCGACGCGAAGGAAATCTCGCGGATCTTCCCGCTCGTCGTCGGCGACGATGCGAAGGGGGCGGTCGCCGTCGGCGAGGACGCGTCGCTCACCGCCGCCGCCGCCGCGGCGATCGCCGACTACTGCGAGAAGATCGCCGTCCCGTTCGAGCTGCTGAGCCTGCGCGAAGAGGTCGAGCGGCGGATGCGCGTCGCCTACCACCTCCAGTCGTTCACGGAGAAGATCAACTCGGTTGACCCCGACGAAGCCTACGCGGAGATTCTCCGCCACTCGACCGAGCTGCTGCGCTCGGAGCGGGCGTCGCTGCTGCTCTTCGACGAGGCGGCGAACGAGCTGCAGGTGAAAGCCGCCGTCGGACCCCGCGCGAAGAAGGCGCGCGACGCGCGCGTGCCGATGGGCGAGGGGATCTCCGGCACGACGATGCGCGAGGGCCGCCCGCTCGTCGTGCGCGACGTCGGCGCGGCTGGTCATCACCCCGCGCCCGCGGATCGGAAGTACAAGACCGGCTCTTTCATCAGCTACCCGCTCGAAGAGCGACTCGGCGAGGAGCTCGAACGCTCGAAGCGACACCGCTTCCCGATGAGCTTCCTGATGATCGACATCGACAACTTCAAGGAGTACAACGACCGCAACGGGCACCAGGCGGGCGACGTGGCGCTGGGGATCACTGCGCAGTGCCTGAAGTCTGCGCTCCGCTCCGAGGACGTCGCGTCGCGCTACGGCGGCGAGGAGTTCAGCGTCCTGCTCCCGCAGACGAGCCTCGCGGAGGCTCACGTCATCGCGGAGCGCATCCGCCGACGCGTCGAGCGCACGTCGTTCGAGCACCGCGAGAAACAGCCGGGCGGAGCCGTCACGGTCAGCATTGGCATCTCCTCGTTCGCCCCGAAAGTCGACTCCCCGGAGAGCATCATCGGCGCGGCGGATCAGGCTCTCTACCTCGCGAAGAGCCGCGGCAAGAATCGCATCGAGGCGTACGCCCCGCCGCCAGCCTCGAACACCCCCTCCTGAAGATGTCCAACGAAATCCCCCTCCAACGTTCCCCCCACAGGCGCATCCTCGGGCGCGTCGCGCCCGATCTCTTCCTCGGTCGCTCGGACGCGCTCGCGGGGATCGCGAGCCTCGCCCCGCACGCCTCCGGTCCCCGCGGTCTGCTCGTGCTCGCCGCGCCCGCCGCCGGCGCGAGCGAGTTGCTGCGCCAGGCTTACGACAAATTCTTCCAGCAGCACGGGGCGGCTTCGCCGATCTACTTCCAGTGGTCGCGCAACGATCGCACGGTCGCGCTCGCCGCGCGCCGCTTCCTCCACACCTTCCTCGCCCAGCTCGTCGCGCACCGCCGCGACGACCCCTCGTTCGTCAACGCGCCGCCCCCGCTGCGTGACCTGATCGACCTGGCAGACCCTTCCGACTACGAGTGGATCGAGCGCGTGGTCGAGGCGTTCGAGCGCGCGCGCGATCGCGCGGACGAGCGCGCCCTCGTCCACCTCTGCCTCTCCGCCCCGCAGCTCGCCGCCGCGCGCGGCGCCCGCTCGCTGATCCTCTTCGACGACGTTCACTCCGTCGATAAGCTGAAGGGCGAAGTCAACCTCGGCATCGAGATCGCGCAGGTCGCCGTCCACGCCGAAGTCCCCTTCGTCCTCTCGGGCTTGCGGCGCGGACTGCTCGACACGCTGAACGGCGGCGACTCGCCGACGCGCTTCGACAGCTTCACGACCATCAACCTCGAGACCCTCGCCGATCCGGACGCGCGCACGCTCGTCGATCGCCTCGCCTACGCGCGCCGCGTCACGCTCAACGAGCAGACGCGCGATCTCATCGCGCAGCAGTTCGACGGGAGCCCCTTCTACGTCTCGGCATTCATGCAGGCGGCGAAGCGCACGGGCGTCGAGCTGACGAGCTTTCTCAACTGCCAGAAGCTGTACGTTGACGAGCTGATGGGGGGGCGCGCCAACCGCCGCTTCAACGCGATCCTCGAAGAGATCGCGCCCGTGCTGACGACGCGGCGCGCGCTCGTGCGCGTGCTCCACGACTCCGCCGTGAACGCGGGCGGCAAGTCGCCCGCTGAAGCCTGGCGCAGACGCCTGGAGCTTGAGCCCGAGCAGCTCTACCCGGTGATGAACGCGCTGCACACGCACGAGCTGGCGAGCTTCAACGCGACCTTCATGGAGATCAGCGCCAACCCGGTCTGGCGCGACTACCTCAAGGCGAGCTACCGCCTTCAAGTCGCCGCCGAGCCGCGCGCGCTCGTCGTCGCCGAGACCCTGCTCGAAACCTTGAAGCGCGCGCCGCAGACGATGGCGCGCCACTACCGACGCGCGTCCGCCCTCGGCTTGCGCGAGCTGCTCGAGCGCTTCGACGCGCAGCGAGTTCCGGCGAGCCTGCTGCACAACGACCGCTTCAGCCGCGCCTACCGCGGCGCCGACACCGAAGAAGCGGGCGCGGGGCTCGACGCCGAGACCGATCTCATTCGCCTGCCGCAGGTCGTCCACGCGGCGAGCTGCGAGTCGTTCCACCTGGCGATGCGTCAGGTCTGCGACGAGGAGCGTTGCGCCGTCGCGCACGGCTTCGACGCGATGCCGTACGCTGACGCCAACGAGATCGTCTGGATCGCCGCCGAGATCGAGGGCAAGATGGAGATCGGTCGCGCCTTAACCGAGGTCTGGTGCGACCGTCTGCCGCAGGTCGCGAACGCCTGCGGCTTCCGCCGCGTCCGCCTGTGGCTCGTCTCGCCGGAAGGCTTCACCGCCGAGGCCGCGGAACTGTTGAACGAGCGCGACGTCTTCTCGTCGAGCCGCAGGCAGTTAGAATTGTTGACCGCGCGCCTGAGCCCCGAGGGCTTGATCGGGGAGGGGGCTTCGCCGGAGCCGCCCGACGAGTTCGAGATGGTCATCCCGATGGGCGGCGACACGGAGCTGATCGCGGCGCACACGGTCGAGCAGATCGCGCGGCGTTTGAAGTTCATGCCCGAGGCGATCAACCAGATCAAGACGGCGCTCGTCGAGGCGTGCATCAACGCCTCCGAGCACTCCTTAAGCCCCGACCGAAAAATTTATCAGCGTTTCCGCGTCGAAAGTGATAGATTAGTCGTCACAGTGTCGAGCCGCGGCGTCCGCATCCCGACGGCGGCGCAGCAAGGTCAGAACTCGAACGGGCACGACCCCGTAGGCGAGAGCGCCGGGCGTCGCGGGTGGGGGCTGAAACTCATCCGCACGCTGATGGACGAGGTCGAGTTCGAGCGCGTGGACGACGGCACGCGGCTGCGGATGACGAAATTCCTACCCCGTTAGAAGGGTCGCACGGGATGACGGATCAAGCTGGCGAACAGCCGGTGCGCTCGGAGCGCGCGGGCGATGTCGCCGTCGTTTACGCGGGCGAATACCTGAACAAGCTGAGCGGCGAGCGCGTCGAGCGCGAGTGCCGCCGACGGCTCGAAGAAGGGTGCCGCGCGCTCGTCCTCGACTTCCGCCAGACCGGGATGGTCAACAGCATCGGCGTCTCGATCCTGCTCGGCGTGATCGACGCCGCCGAGCGCGCCGGGGCTTCGGTCGTCTTCTCCGCCGTCCAACACCAAGCCGCGCAGGTCTTCGAGATGCTGGGGCTGACGCGCCACGTCCGCATCGCGAAGAACAGGACGGACGCGCTCGCACAGATCGCCAACTCCGCCGCCGTCGGCGTCGCGCCGAACAAGACGAAGTAAACGATGCCCACCGCCGAAACCGCCAAGCTGATCCACGCCTTCGCCGCGCTCGCAGACCTCGGCGAGGAGATCGCCGCCACGCGCGACTTCGATCAGATGGTGCGCTCGACGCTCCACGTCGTCCTCGGCGCGCTCGGCATCCGCCGCGGCGCGGTCGCCGAGTGCGACGCCGCGGCGGGCGAGCTGCGGTTCGTCGCCGCCTGGGGCATGGGCGACGACGCGCCCGCGAGTCTCTCTTTCGATCCCCGGCTCCTCGAAGAATCCCTGCGCGACTCCGCCGATCCGGCACACTTCTTCGAGCGCCATTTGAAGTCGAATTTCCGCGCCGAGCTCGAGCGTCTGAAAGTCGGCTTGGTGGTGCCGCTCGTCGTCCACGGCGAGCTGGTCGGCGCGATCATGCTCGGCGGGAAGGCGACCGAGGAGGCATTCACCCCGGAGGAGAGGGAAGTCGTCGCCACGATGGCGCGGCACATCGGCGTCGGCATCTACAACCACCGGCTGCTGAGGGAGGTCGAGCGGCGCGCGCAGGAGAACCGGAAGCTGTACGAAGACCTGCGCGCCGTCTACCGCAACACCGTGCGCGCCTTCGCCATCGCCATCGACTGCAAGGACAAGTACACGCAGGGCCACTCGGAGCGCGTCGGCAAGTACACAGAGATCATCGCGCGCGAGCTGGGCTGGGGCGAGGAGGAGGTCGACGACATCGCCATCGGCGGCTACCTGCACGACGTGGGGAAGCTCATCGTCGACCGCGACATCATCAACGCGCCTTACAAGATCGACGCCAAGCAGTCGTCCGAGCTGAACCGCCACCCGGCGGCCGGGTTCGAAATCCTTTCGCCTCTCCACCAGATCGACGACGTGATCCCGACCGTCGCGCGCTACCACCACGAGCGCATCGACGGGCGCGGCTACCCCGAAGGTCTCACCGGCGAGCAGATCCCGCTCTGCGCCAAGATCGTCTCCGCCGCCGACGCCTTCGACGCGATGACGACCGACCGCACCTACAAGCGGCGCAAAGAGTTCCCCGAGGTGGTCGAAGACTTCCGCAAGACCACCGGCAAGCAGTTCGCGCCCGAAGTCGTCGTCGCCCTCTTCAGCGCGATCCTCAAGGAGGTTGACGGCGAGACGCGCGAGCGCAGGTTCGCGCGCCTGCTCGGCAGGGACTACCTCCAGCCCGACCTGTACCGGCCGCTCATCGTCGAGCTGCTCGCGGAGTTGGGGCAGGGCGAGCGCGCCGCGGCCGAGACAGCTTAAACTTTTAACAGTTTGTTCGGGGTGAAAAAAGCGCCGCCGTGACGTTTGTCAGGCGGCGCGACTACTTTCGAGTGGGGGGCGCGCTTCACTTCGGCTGTGGTCCCGTGCAGCCGGGCGCGTAGAGCGCCTCTTTCTTGAGGCTGATGATGGGGTGCTCGGCGGCTTCGGCGTTGAGGGCGAGCCATTCGCTGTACTGTTCGGGCAGGGTCGCCTCCGAGAAGATCGCCTCGACGGGGCATTCGGGCACGCAGGCGTCGCAGTCGATGCAGGTCTCGGGGTTGATGTAGAGGCGGTCGGGCAGCTCGTGGAAAGCCTCCACGGGGCAGACCGCGGCGCAGTCCGTGTACTTGCAGTCCACGCACATCTCCGTCACGACGTAGGTCATCATCCGTCTCCGTATAAGTTTGGGGATTAACTCACGACGAAAACTGTTTCACCGAGGCTGTATCCGCAGGGTGAAACTGCAAATCTCGATCTTGTCGTCGGGTACGACCTCGACCGCCTCCTCGCGCGGAATCTCGCGACCGCCGACGAGGGTCGGGTTGCGCCCGTTGGCCTTCAGCCAGTACTTGCCGCTGCCGTCGCGCGCCAGCGTGGCGTGGACGCGGCTCACCTCCGGGTCGCCCTTGATCGGCAGATCGACCGCGACCGTCTTTGACCCGCGCCCGATGGTGATGTCGGACTTCGCGATGGGGACGACGGACTGGCGCACGCCGCCGCGCCACACCTCGACCGCGTAGAGCGCCTCGGGGCGCGCGCTGACGCGCGTCACGTCCGACTCGCCTTCGTCGTCGCCGCCGCCGCCTCCTCCGCCCGCGTCGCCCTGCAGCGCGAGGTCTGGCGTCGTCGTCGCGCCGACTTCCTGCGGGCGAGCCGTGACCATCGTGTGCCCGCTCTCGCTCGCGTCCCAGACGGGCTGGACGCGGAACTCGCCCTTGTTGAGCGTGCCGTCAACCCGCAGCTCGACGGCGAACTGCTTGGTCGCGAGCTGGGTGGCGCCGGAGATTTCGCGCGCTCGCTCGGAGAGGACGTGGAAGAGCCCCTGTTCGAGCCCGCGCCGCTTCTCGCCCTGCCAGTCCTTGTCGTCCTCGTTAGACAAATAGACGATGTATTCGGGCGGGATGTATGTGGGTCCGCCCGGCGGCGTGAACATCTCGCGCTGCATCACGCCCTCGATCTCCCGCGCCACCTTGACCAGAAATTCTTCCCAGACCCTGCGCGGCCGCGACTGCTCGTCCACGCTGGCGAGCGGGTCTTCGTCGATCTCGCCGTCGATCCACTTCCGTATGGAATCCAGTATGCTCACTTCGCTTTGACTCCTCGCTTTTGACGACAGCTTAGCGCAACTTCGTCCCGTCTAGCCAACCCCGATCAGCGCCTTCCGCCTCGCCGCGCTGCGCGCCGCGCAGGACGACATCCACCTCGACCCAGTTACCGTTCACCTGCCTGATGCGCACGCGCGATCCCACCTCGACCATCCCGATCTTCTCGAACCTCGTGCCCGGTCCCTCGCGCAGGTTCACGTCCGTCGTCGTCGCCATCTCGCGCCCGACTTGCAGGCTCGGCTCGGCGGGCGCGGTGTTGCCGCCGCCTCCGCCCGCCGCCGCCTGCGCCGCGGGCGAGCGCTGCCGCGTGTGGAAGGAGTAGTAGATGCCGAGCAACATGATCGCGAAGCCGGCGATGAGCAGGAGGACGACGATCCAACGCCGCGCGTGATCCTTGAAGATCGCGCCGCGCCCGCCCGCGGGATGCTCGACCTCCGCGCGCCGCTGCACTTGCTTCGCGTCGGCGGCGCGCGCGGCGGGCGGCTCGGCGGAGCGCGACTGCGGCAACTGTCTCCCCTCACGCTGCGCGGGCGGCGGCGCGACTTCGACGGGCACGACGATGCGCGGTCGCGCCGCGCCGTGCGAGGCGCCGGTCTGCGAGCGCGCCGCCTGCGGCTCGAACTTCGCGGGCGAAGGCTCGGGCGGCAGCTCCGCCGCGCGCCCGCGCGCGGCGAGGACTTGCGAGAGCGGCCGCGTCTCCTCGGAGGCGGGGAGCTGCGAGAGCAGTTGCGTCTTCGGCATCATCGCCTCGCTCAACTCGTCCCAGAAGTCTCTCACCGACTGGTAGCGGCGCGCGGGCGCCGCCTCGGTCGCGCGCCGCATGACGCGCAGCACGTGCGTCGCCCACGGCTGCGAGGCGATCGACTCCGGCAGGTCGGCGATGGGCTTCTGCGAGAAGCGGCGCGGGGCTTCGCCCGTGAGCATCGTGTAGGCGGTCTTCGCGAGCGAGTAGACGTCAGCCGCCGGCGTGAGCACGCGCGAGGAGCTGTCGCCGAAGCCGGGATCGAGCGGACCCGTCTGCAACAGCGGGTGGTGCTCCGGCGCGGCGTAAACGTCCGTGCCGACGCGCGTGATGCCGCCTTCCGAAGCTTCGAGCTTCGCGACGCCGAAGTCGGCGATCTTGACGACCTGCCTGTCCGCCGTGAAGAGCAGGTTCTGCGGCTTGATGTCGCGGTGGATGACGCCGCTGTCGTGCGCGTGCTGGAGACCGCCGCAGACCTGTTCGAGGTAGAAGAGGGCGCGATCGATCGGGAGCGCGTTGTGGCGGCAGAGATCGGCCATCGTCCCGCCGGGGAGGTATTCGAGGACGAGGTAGTGGAACGTCTGTCCGGCGAGGTCGATGGCGGTGCCGTGCCCGAGCCGGTTGATGACGTTCGGGTGGCGCACGCGGTCGAGCGCGACAGCCTCGTTGCGGAAATTCTCGATGAGCGTGCGTTCGAGCTCCAGATCGATAGAGCCCTGCAGGAAGATGTTGAGCGCCTTGATGACGACCGTCTGCGGGGAGCCGGGCTTCGCCGCCGTGTCGCGCGCGAGGAAGACTTCGGCGTAGCTGCCGCGCCCGAGGCATTCGAGCACCTCGTAGCGTCCGTCGAGCCTGCACTGCTGAAGTTTAAGTTCGCTCATCTCACGCGCCTTCGATCCGCGCCCCCGCACTTAGATGCAAACGGCTACCGCGACGGCGACGCGGAAGCGAGGGGCGACGCCGTCGCGCCGGGCGCGACGGTCGCGAGCGGCGACGCGCCCGCGGGCGCGCTCTCGATGACGGAGCCGAGCGACTCGGTCGCCTCGCGCATCGCGGCCCCGTCGCCACCCTTGAGCGCGGCGGCGGCGAGCGCGAGACGCGTATCGACGGCGAGGGCGTCGCGCGACGACGCAATCGCCCCCATCTTCTGCTCGGCGAGTTTGAGCGCGACGAGCGCGTCCTGGTTCCTGCCCGAGAGCAGCAGCGCGCGACCGTAGAGGGAGAGGAAGACTGGATCGGTCGAGTCGAGGGGCTTGCCGCCGTTCTCGCCGGCCATCCGGCTCGCCTCCGCCGCGGGCGCGGAGTCGACCTGCCGGCGCAGCGATTCGTAGATCGCGCCGCCCGGCGTGGGTGTCGGCGCGGGCGTCGAGATCGTCAGCGCGTCAGCCTGAGCAGCCTTCTCCTGCTGGTAGCGCAGCCCGCCGTAGAAAGCCGCCGCGCCGACGACGAGGAGCAGCAGGATCGTGCCGAGCCACCCGCCCGCGCGACCCGTGGGGCTCGGCTCGGTGTCGACCCGACGGGTCTCGACGGTGTCAGCCTCGCGTATCTCGCCCGAGACGCGCGACTTCACCGGCGCGGCGTTCTCGCTCCGCGGGTTCGGCGCGTCGAAGGGTCTCGTCAGGTTGGACGCGGCGACGGCGCTCACCGCCGCGCCTTCCGCCTTCGCGTCGCGCTCCGTGATGAGCGTCACGTCGTCGTCGCCCTCGCCCCGCGCGTGTGGGCGCGCCGCGCGGGCGCCGGAGCGGACGACGACCGCCGTCAGATTATCCTCCGCGCCGCGCTCGAAGCAGCGACGCTTCATCTCCTCGCACGCGCCGGCGAGCGACTCGTCGTCGCGCAGCAGCGCGCTCAGCTCCGCGTCCGAGAGGTGGCGCGTGATGCCGTCGGAGCAGAGGAGGAAGATCGAGCCGTCTTCGAAGTCGAAGGTCTTGAGATCGACTTCGACGGAAGCCTCCGCGCCGAGCGCGCGGCTGATGACGTTGCGGCTCGGGTGCGTCGCCGCCTGCTCCGCCGTCATGCGACCGGCACGCACCTCCTCTTCGACGACGGAGTGATCGTCGGTCTCGCGGTGCAGCCTGCCGGCGGGGTCGAGTCGGTAGAGGCGCGAGTCGCCGACGTGGCCGACGGTGGCGCGGTTGCCGTCGAGATGGAGCACGACGACCGTCGTCGCCATCGAGGCGAGGTCTTTCTGCTCGCGCGACATCTGGTGGATCGACGCGTTGGCTCGCTGGATGGCGATCTCCATCAAGTCCTCGGCGTCGTCGCCCGCCTTGTGGTGCCGGAATGCCTCGTCGAGCACTTCGACCGCCGTCTTCGAGGCGACCTCGCCCGCGTTCGCGCCGCCCACGCCGTCGGCGACGACGAAGATGCGCCGCTCGGCGTCGAGCAGGAAGGAGTCTTCGTTGTGCGGTCGCTTCTCATTCAGACCGCGATCCGAGACCGAGGCGGTCTCCAGGATCGGCTGTGACGATGGTTCGCTCATTCAACCGCCTCCGGGATTGTGATCGAGTCGTCCGCCTGCGCGGCGACGCTGCGGAAACGCTCGCGCGGGGCTGTCGCCTGTGCGTCGCGCGCGTTGCGGTGCGAGAAAGCCAACAGCATGCCGAGCATGGCGAAGCTCGTGATGAGGCTGAAGCCCCCGTGCGAGACGAAGGGCAGGGTGATGCCGGTCATCGGCAGGGCGCGCGTGATGCCGCCGATGTTGACGAGCGCCTGGAAGCCGATGAACGCCGTGAGCCCGGCCGAGCAGAGCTTCGTGAACATGTCGCGCGCGTCAATCGCCGTGCGCACGCCCGCCGCGACGAAGACGATGAGGGCGAGGATGACGACCGCGCCGCCCACGAGCCCCAGCTCCTCGCCGATGGCGGCGTAGATGTAGTCGGAGTCGGCGACCGGGATCACCTCGGCGAACCCGAGTCCGAGACCGCGACCCGTGGTGCCGCCCGAGGCGATGCCGAAGGTCGCCTGCGAGGGCTGGAACGCGATGCGGTCGAACCACACGTCGACGTTCACGGTCTTCTGCATCGCGGGGCTCTGCTCGGCGAGTTCCTTCATGCGCGCGTCGCGCGCGAGAGCGTCCTCGTAGTCCCTCTTCCACCACGCCGTCTCGGGCGACGGCGGATCGAAGCCGTCGAGCCAGAGGTGGAAGCGCTGCTTGATGCGCGAGGGCAGAGCCGCCTGCACGGGGCGCGAGAGCGCGGGCAGCAGCGGCACCTTCTCCTGCACGCTCGGCGGGAGCGACCCGGCGACCAGCACGCCGATGACGAGCACGACCGAGCCGACGAAGACGAGGAGTTGTGGCCAACGGCGGACGGCGACGAGGTAGAGCGTCGCGTACGCGCCGCTGAAGACGAGCATCTGCCCGAAGTCCTGCAACACGAAGAAGGGCAGGAAGGGGATCATCGCCATCACGAGCAGCGGCACGATGGCCTGCGCGCGCGGCAAACCCCAGTAGGTCTTGGCGAGATCGCGGTAGTAAGCCGTCAGAATTCCGGCGAAGCCGAGGAGGAAGGGGATCTTCGAAGGCTCCCACGGCGTCATGTTGCCGAGCGCCTTGCCCGCGCTCGAGGTGGCGACCGCCGCGCCTAAGGGTACGAGCGTGGCGAGCACGACGATGAAGCTGTGGCGCTGCACCCAATCGAGGAAGCCGTCGTGCGTGCAAGCCCAGTAGGCGCAGGCCATCGCGAAGAAGGCGAGGATGGGAATCCAGGTGTAGAGCGAGGTCAGGGCGCTCGCCGTCGTGATGCCGGAGCGCCGCGCGATCTGCGGCGCGAGCTGCGCCTGCGCCTGCGCCTGGTCGGCTGAGAAGCCCATGAACTGCTTCTTGTCGGGTCCGTAGAACTGGTTAACGTAGCGCTGCCGCAGGACCTGAGTCTTCTCGGCGCGCGCCTCCGCCTTGTTGCGCGAGTTGTACTCCGGGTCGCTGTAGAGCCGGTACTGGACGAGCGCGCCGAGCGAGAAGAGCAGGACGGCGGTCGTGTAGAGCACCCAGTTGCCCTGAAACTTCATCCGCCGCGAGAGCCAGAAGACGAAGAAAAAGATCGGCACGTAGAGGAACAGATCGCGGACGGCTCCGACGAGCGTCGGCTCGAAGCCGCGCAGCAGGGCGGAGCGGAAGACGGCGTAATAGCCGGCGACCTGGAAGCCGAAGATGATCAGCAGCGCCAGCAGGTGCGACGAAGCACGGTTCTTCATAGGCGAAAGAAAATCCCCCTCAGCTCGGTTCTCACTGCCGCGCCGCGATGCGCTGTTTGGTGTTCGCCGCGGGCTTCGGCGTCGGCTGCCTGCGCGGCTGCTGCCGTTGCCGCACGCCCGGCGCGGGCTGAGCGTGCTGCGCCGCCGGGTTCGCGACCTGACCGAGCAGACCTAGATCGCGCGCCTTCAGGACGAGCGCGGCGGCGATGGGCGCGGCGGCTTTCGCGCCGTAGCCACCGCCCTCGACGATGACGGCGATGGCGAGCTGCGGGTATTCGAGCGGCGCGATGCAGAGGAACCAGCTGTCGATCCGCTTCTTCTCGCGGTCGATGACGATCTCCTCGTACTCGCGGATGACGTTGCCCCGCCGATCGCGCTCGTAACGCTTGACCGTCTTCGGCTCGCCCGTCTTCGGATCATAAATCGGCACTTCCTTTTCAGCCGTGCCGGTCTTGCCGCCCGTGGAGATGCCCTGCGGGGTGACGGTGCTCGCGAAGACGGAAGTGGCGGTGCCTTCCGGTCCCTGCGTGACGAGACCCATGATGCGGCGCATCTCCGCCGCCTGCTCGGGCCGCAGAATCTGATTGAAGACCGCGGGCGGCTGATTCAGCTCGAGCTTCGGCTTCATCAGCTTGCCTTCGAGGTTCGCCACGGTCGCCGCCACCATCGCCATCTGGATCGTCGTCATCTGCCCGGCGTAGCCCTGCCCGAACCCTTCGAGCGCGAGATCGTAGCGCCTGATCTTCGGGCTCGTGACGATCGCCGCCTCGGCGGGGGCGAGGGCGCGCGCCAGCGCGGGCGCGCTCGCGTTCCAGATGTCGGGCCGGCGGCGACCCCTCGTCGTGTCAGCCGGATCGTCGTAGGTGCCGATGCCGAGCAGTTGCGCCGCGTGCTTCAGGCGTTCGGGCCCGAGGTGCAGAGCCATCTGCGCGAAGTACTGGTTGCAGGAGACTTCGTAGGCGCGGTCGATGCCGAGGCGGCCGTGCACCTCGCCCGCGCCGCCGCTGTCGAAGATGGGCGGCGACCCCTGCGCGGCGTAGAAGCCCGCGCCGCTGCAGGTGAACTGCGTGCGCTCGGCGCCGTTGATGAAAGCCGCGATGGAGACGACCGTCTTGAAGGTCGAGCCTGGAATGTAGTAGGCGCGCAGCGCGCGGTTGACGAGCGGGCGATCGCGCTCGTTGGCGTTCAGCTTGATCCATGTCGCCTCGTCGCGCACCTCCTCGATGGTGTACGAGGGGTTGCTGTACATCGCGAGCACTTCGCCGTTCTGCGGGTTGAGGACGACGACCGCGCCGTGCCTGTCCTTCAACTGCTCGACCGCGGTCTTCTGCAGGTCGCCGCTGATCGTGAGCTGCACGTCGAGGTTCGCGGGCAGCTTCACGTCGTGTTCGAGCGCCACGTCAATCGCCTCGGGCACCGCCTGGCTCGACGCGCCGAAGAGCGCGCGCTCCAACCCGGCGTCGCCGCGCTCCGATCCGAGGAGTTGCGCCATCTCGCGGTCGAGCGGGTACTCGCGCTCGATCTTGCCGTCGGGCTGTCGCTTGTAGAGTGCGATGGCGTTTTCGAGCTTGCCCGTGCGGTCGAGAATCCAGCCGCGCAGGGTCGACTCCGCGAGCCGACGGTTGCGCAGGTCTTTGTAAGACAACTCCTGGAAGCGATCGTTGGTCACCGGCGCGTAGCGCGCCCAGTAGACGTGGAAGCCGAAGACCGTGAGCGCGAGCACGACGAAGAGCCAACGCAGCGCGTAGAGCCCGCGGTTGGTCGAGGTCGCGCCGAGCCGCCGTCGGACTTCCGCGGGCATGTCGGCGGGCGCGACCGAAGAGAGCGCGGAGCGGCGGCGGCGCATCCCGCGCACGAGCCCCACGCCGAGCCACAGGATCATCAGCGCGAGCCCCGCCGTGTAGATCAGGCTCAGCGTCGCGGGCTGCTTTTCTGGAATGGCTTCGAGAAGCATCATCATAAAAGTGATGAGTGATGGGTGATGAGTGATGAGCAGGAGTTTTAACTCGTTACTCAGCACCCATCACCCATCACTGTTTTCTAAACCTGACCTCCGCGTCGCCGAAGCCGACCACGTCGCCGTCTTCGAGGTGTCGTGCCTCGCCGTAGGCGATGCGGCGACCGTTGATGAAGGTGCCGTTGGTCGAGCCCGTGTCGGAGACGAGCAGCGTGCCGTCGCGGTTCATCAAAAGCGCGGCGTGAATCTTCGAGACGCTCGGGTGATTCAAGTAGAGATCGCTGTCCGAGGCGCGCCCGACGTTCAGACGCCTGCCGCCGGGCCGCACCGCGAGCGGCACTTCGACGGTCTCGCCCGCGACCGTGGCGCGCGCCACGACCCGCACCTCCTTCGGCGCACTGATGTCGGCGGTGGGCACGTCGACCTTCATCTCCGACGCGCGCCGCCTTTCCTCGTCCTCCTGCTTCAGCTCCTCCTCGAACTCGCCGAAGCCGGGATCGACCGCGATGCCGCTCGTGAATATGTCGACGATCGTCTCGACGTTGACCGGCGCGAGCGTGCGCAGGCGCGCGTCGTTGATGTGGTCGATGGCGGCGGCGAGGATTTCGTGCTCCAGCTCCTTGATCGCCTCGCCGGGAGCCTCCGAGTGCGTGCCCCATTCGACCTTGAGTCGCATCAGGTGCGGGGCGATGCGCCCGCGTCGCGGGTCTTCGCGCACGCGCTCGTCGATGAGCCGCGTCATCCGCTCGATGAGCCGCGAGGTGGTGAAAGTCGCCTGCGCGTCGCCCTCGCGGCCGAGCTTGCGATCCACGGCGGCGCCCATGCGGTCGAAGACGCGGCGCAGGAGTCGCTCGACCAGAGCCTCGTCGCGCTTCACGCCGTCAGCTTTTTTCTCCGGCTTGTCCATAATCTCAAATACGCCCGCGCCGCGCGCAGGTTCGCTCGCGCGCGAAAGCGGGGGAGGAGCGGACTCTAACACGCGCGCCGCGCGGCGCTAGCCGTCACGCGCCGCCGTAGGGGAGGGAACTGTTAGTCGAATTACGTGCTGGCTTATTCTAAGGGCAAACGGCGAAAGTTAAAAAGGGGAAAAGGCAGACCTGAGACCTGCCGCGTGTTTTCGGGCGCACTGCCGTCAATTTTTACTCGAAGTTGCGCTGCCGCGCAGCCTCGTAGAGCAAGACGCCGAGCGCGACCGCGACGTTCAGGCTCTCGACCGGCTCGCGCATCGGAATCCTCACGCTCACGTCAGCCGCGGCGACCTCCCGCGCGGAGAGACCGCTCCCTTCAGCCCCGAGCAGGACGGCGCGCGCCCCGCGCCAGTCCACCTCCGTGTGCGGCACCGCCGCGCCAGCGTCGGTGGCGACGATCTTGATCCCGCGCGACTTGCACCACCCGGACACCTCAGCGAGCGTCGCGCCCGCCCACTGCGGCAGGCGGAAACTCGATCCCATCGCGCTGCGAAGCGACTTCGGCGAGAGCAGGTCGGTCGAACCCTTCGTCGCGACGACGCCCGCCGCGCCCGCCGCCTCAGCCACGCGCAGCATCGCGCCCGAGTTGGAAGGGTTGCTGACGCCGTGCAGGACGACGAGGAGGGGCTCGACGCCGAGGGCGCTCTCGAACGTCTCGCGGTCACAGCGCGGACGGCGCGCGAGCAGGACGATCCCCTGGGGCGTTCTGGTATCGGCGACCGAGTCGAGTACGCTTTCCGAAACCTGCGTGAGCCGGGCACCCCCGCGCCCCAGCCTTTCAAGTAGCGGCGCGCCGCGCCCTTCCGAAGCCATCTTGTCGGTGAAGAGAACTGCTTCAATTAGTAACGCCGAGCGCGCCGCCTCTTCGCAAAGGCGCACGCCCTCGACGAAGATCAACTCGTCGTCGCGCCCTTCGCGGACGGCGCGGAAGCGTTGGGCGAGAGGGTTCTGGCGGCTCGTGATCACGGGAGGAAAAATTCCGTCGGCGACCGGCGGCTTTACGCTCGGTGGCGGCGCGTTGTAAAAGCTTCGTGTTCGTACGAAGAGGGTGCGGGGGTGATTATAGATGAAGAGGCGAGTCTTGATCGCCGTCGATGACATTATTTTCGCCTCGAAGGTTCGGGCGGCGGCTGAGTCGCAGGGCGTCGAGTACGACTCCGCACGCAGCGCCGAAGCGGCGGCGGCGAAAGCCAAGTCGTCTCTACCGTCGCTCGTCATCGCTGACCTGCACGGCCTGCGCTGCGACCCCTTCGCGCTCGCGGAAACTTTCAAAGCCGACCCGGAGCTGTGCGACGTCCCGCTCCTCGGCTTCTTCTCGCACGTCCAGACCGAGCTGCGCGACCGCGCCCTCGCCTCCGGGTTCGACCGCGTGCTCGCGCGCTCCGTTTTCAGTCAAACGCTGCCGGAGATTTTACGTGGGGACGGGTAAGACTCGTCTCCCGTGACGGGGGCTGCAAAAGCCCAAACATAAATGGGGCGACGGCATTTTTAGCCGACGCCCCATTGATCTTTGAACAACGCCGGGCTCACCCTCCGACCGGCGCGGGCGTGACGACCTCGTGGATGGCGCGCACGTCGGCGACGAGCTGCTCGTACTGTTCGAGCGTAAGAGCCTGCGCGCCGTCCGAGAGCGCGCGCTCGGGCTGATCGTGAACCTCGATGATGAGCCCGTCGGCGCCGACGGCGACCCCGGCGCGCGCGAGCGGCGCGACCATGTAGTTGTGACCCGTCCCGTGCGAGGGATCGACGACGACCGGCAGGTGCGAGATGCGGCGCACCGCCGGAACCGCCGAGAGATCGAGCGTGTTGCGCGTGTGCTGCGCGAAGGTGCGGATGCCGCGCTCGCAGAGGATCACGTTGTAGTTGCCCTCCGACATGACGTACTCGGCGGCGAGCAGCCACTCGTCGAGCGTGGCGGAAAGCCCGCGCTTGAGCAGGACGGGCAGGGGCGAGCGACCGGCGCGGCGGAGCAGCGAGAAGTTCTGCATGTTGCGCGCGCCGAGCTGGATCACGTCGGCGTAGCGCTCGACCATGTCCACGCCGTGATCGTCCAGAGCCTCCGTGACGATCTTCAGCCCGTAAGCCTCGCGCACTTCGGCGAGAATTTTCAGACCCTCCTCGCCGAGACCCTGGAAGGCGTATGGCGAGGTGCGCGGCTTGAACGCGCCGCCGCGGAAGAAGCGCGCGCCGCTGCGCCTGACCGCCTCGGCGACGGCGAAAGCCTGCGCGCGGCTCTCGACGGCGCAGGGTCCGGCGATGATCGCCAGCTCGTCGCCGCCCACGCAAGCGTCTCCCACGCGCACGACGGTCTTCTCGGGCCGGAGGTCGAGCGTGATCAGCTTGTAGGGCTTCGTTACGCGGATCGACTCGGCGACGCCGGGCAGGTTCTCGAAGTGCGAGGGATCGACCGCGCCCTGGTTGCCGGTGACGGCGATGGCTGTGCGCGTCGCGCCCGGCAGCGGGTGCGCGCGGAAGCCCAACTCTTTGACGACGCGGAGCACGTCATCGATCTCGCGCTCCGTCGCGTCCGCTTTCATTACGATTAACATAAGTATAGTTGTCTGTTGTTCGTTGTCAGTTGTCAGTCGTCAGCTTCGCGCGAGTTTTCTTCCTTCTAAAAACTGAAAACTCGAAACTGAAACTGTCCCACGACCGTCCCGCCGCCGCGTCCATATTAATATACGTCGGCGCGGGGTCGAAAGTGCGTCGCGAAATGGTGTTTTTCTCGCGGGGCTCACATCCTCTCCGGGACTTCGATGCCGAGCGTCGAGAGGGCGTCGGTCAGGCGGTCGCGCGCGAGCGAGCCGACGCAGATGAGCACGTTGCGGCGCGCGGCGTTCTCTTCGGCGATGATGCGGTGGCGATGGTAGAAGAGGTTGAAGGCGCGCGCGAGCTGGAAGGCGTACTTCGCGAGGTGCGCGGGCTCAACCAGCGACGACGCCTGCGCCAGCGCATCGTCGAGCCTGCCGCTGAGCGAGACGAGCGACCACAACTCGTTGCCGCCCTCGCCCGCAAAGACCTCGCGGACTTCGCCGGCAGCCCTCTCGTCCGTGGCCGCGCCGCCGACGAACCGCGCCGCGACGACGCGGCTCGCGTCGTCGAGCTTGCGGAAGATGGAGTTGGCGCGCACCGCGGCGTACTGGCAGTAGGGTCCGGTCTCGCCCTCGAAGGAGAGCGCCTCGCGGAAGTCGAAGGCGATGATCGAGTTGCGCGTCCACTTGAGCAGGAAGTAGCGGAGCGCGCCGACGGCGATCAGGTGCGCCGTCTTGCGCCTTTCGTCCTCATCAAGCTCGGGGTGGCGCGACGCGACCTCGGCGAGCGCGCTCGATTCGATCTTGTCGATCAGATCGTCAGCCTTCACGCCCAAGCCGCGCCGTCCGCTCATCTCGATGTGCGTGCGCGCGCGCTCTTCGGGGCTCAACTCGATCCCCAATTCTTCGCACGCGGCGGGCGAGAGCGCGACGACCTCGTAGTTCAGGTGGACGCTACGCTCGTGCGCCGCCTGCGAGGTGACGGCAGCCGTGCCCTTCTGCAC
This sequence comes from Acidobacteriota bacterium, assembly GCA_020200235.1. GTDB lineage: Bacteria > Acidobacteriota > Blastocatellia > Pyrinomonadales > Pyrinomonadaceae > JAIVGV01. The sequence continues at coordinate 31,496 of JAIVJC010000010.1, forward strand.
CACCTCCTGCGTGTACGACTGCCGCGTGTCGATCACGTTATAGACGACGCGGCCGCCGCCGAAGTGTGGGCGCGCGCCACCGGTCGCGACTTCGCCCGCTTCGCTCGTCGTGATCCAGAGCCGTTGGCCGTCTGCGTAGGTATGGAAAGGCTTGTAGCGAAAGTCGAGACCGAGCTCGCCGAGCTTCCAGAGTTGGTAGGCGATGTCCTTGCCCGCGTAAGTGACCGTGCCGTTCGAGCGGACGATGATCTTGTCCGCCTCGTGCTCGTCGGTGCTGGCGTGAAGGTCGGTGGGCAGCACCCAGCAGCCCGCGTGCTTGCCCTCGGTCTCGAAGCGGATCGCGCCCCGCTCCTTCAGCCGCTCGAAGGCGCGCTGCCAGAAGCCGAGCTTGAGAATGTCCGACTCGCGCGGCAGCAGATCGTACCTGATGCCGAGCCGCAGCATCGTCTTCAGGTGACACTCGACGACGCGCGTGGCGACGTAGTCCGCCAGCTCTGCGGTCGGGTTGTCGCCCGCTTCGAGCGCGTGCAGCGTCTCGACGCGCAATTTCAAAAGCTCCGGGTCGGGCTTCGCCTCCGGATCGTCGTGGCGGTAGAAGAGACCGACGCGCGCGTACAGGTCCCAGCAGTAGAAATCGAAGGGGCGCTCGGGCGGGAGCTGCTCGTCGAGCCGGCGCACGTCTTCGAGCGTCATGCGTTCGAGGTGCTGGAAGCCGACCACCACGTCGGCGACCTGCACGCCCGTGTTGTCGATGTAGTTGTCCACCTCGACCGACTCGCCCGCCGCCCGGAGCACGCGCACGAACGTGTCGCCGAGCACGGCGTTGCGCAGGTGCCCGATGTGCGCCGCCTTGTTCGGGTTGATGTTCGTGTGCTCGACGATGACTTTCCCCGTCGCCGCGTCCGACGCGCGCGCGCCGTCAGTTCGAGACGCACCGTCACCCTCTGCACGCCTGGCGAGACTGGCGAGCACGGCGGCGCGGTCGTAGAAGACGTTGATGTAACCCGCGCCCGCGACTCCGACGCGCGCCACGCCCGGCTCCTGCTCGAGCGCGGCGCGCAGCTCTTCGGCGATGGCGCGTGGGTTCACCTTCTCGCCCGTCGCCTGCTTGATCCGTTTGGCGAGCTCGAAGGCGACGGGGAAGGCGAGATCGCCCAGTTCCGTGCGCGGGGGGATTTCCGCCGTGATCTGTCCGAGCGCGACGTCGAAACGCTCCCGCGCGGTCGCGCGCACGCGCTCGCGCAACGCCTCGGACAGGTTCGATGTTCTGAGATTATCTTTCATCATTTCGTTCGCGGGCTCCCGCGCGCACTCATGGTGATTCGCGTGCGCCGGAAAAGTGGAAAGTATAGCGCAACCGTTTTGCGCGACCCTAACCGCGCACGCGTCTGAAGTCGCCTGCTTGACACCGCGCCGCCGCGCTCTGCTACCATCGCCGACAAGTTTCGATGAGCGCACGCACACAGACCGACCGGCTCGAAGAAGTCCGCGCGAGGCTGCGGGGGGCGCGGCGCGTCTTCGCGCTGACGGGCGCGGGCGTCTCCGCCGAGAGCGGCGTGCCGACGTTTCGCGGGGGCGGCGACGCCGCGGTCTGGAAGGGGATGCCGTTCTACGAAATCTCCTCCGCCGGCATGGTCGAGCGCGATCTCCCGGAGGTCTGGGCGTGGTTCGACTACCGCCTCGGCGTCCTGAAAGACCTGCGACCCAACCCCGCGCACGCGACGCTCGCGGGCTGGCAAGACAGGCTCGAAAACTTCACGCTCGCCACGCAGAACGTCGACGGGCTGCACCGCGCCGCCGGATCGCGCGACGTGATCGAGCTCCACGGCAACGTCTGGACGGCCCGCTGCGCGAACTGCGACGCGCGCGCAGACGTCCGCACGCTCGACGGGAACGTGCGACCGCCCGCCTGCCC
>JAIVJC010000011.1 GCA_020200235.1 Acidobacteriota bacterium
CGTCGTCGGTGGCTGCCGGGGGGGCGCCCGCCGCGGCTGTTGCCCAGTTGCGGCGGGGGCGGGTTGCCGCTGCCCGCCCGCACGGCGCGTCTGCCCGCCCGCGAGGAGCTGGCTGAACGAGAGAGAGATGAGCACCGCGATGAAAGGCGCGGCGCGCTTCATGCGATCCAACTTTCGCATCATCACTACCTCCTGAATTCGTAGCCGGGCGATGGACGATTCTCTCTCGCGGGAGAGGAGCGCGCTTACGGCGCGCGCCGCAGAGCCCTCCACATCACTTGCGCCGCGGGTTAGCCGCGCCGCCCGCCGCGCCGCCCTTCTGGTAGTTGGGGTAGGCGGGCTTCTTGAACTGCCGGGGCGGGTTCTTCGCGAGCAGGTCCAGCGCCACCTCGACCGCCTTCTCCAGCTGCGGGTCGTGCCCCTGCCGGACGAGCTTGGGATCGTACTCGACCTCGATGTCGGGCGCGATGCCGACGTTCTCCACCTCCCACTCGCCCGCGAGTCCGTAGATGGCGATGCGCGGCGCGGTTACAGAGCCGCCGTCCATCAGATCGGGGTAGTCGTAGATGCCGACGAGACCGCCCCAGGTCTTCTTGCCGACGAGCGGTCCCAAGCCCTCCCTGCGGAAGTACCACGGCAGGGCGTCGCCGCCCGAGCCCGCCATCTCGTTAATGATCATCACCTTCGGTCCGTAGATCGAGCCGACCGGGTAGGTGTAGTCCTCGCCCTCGCGCGTCGTGACGCGGCTCATCGGCGGGCGGCGCAGGTTGTCGATGATGTAGTCGGCGATGGTGCCGCCGCCGTTGAAGCGCTCGTCGATGACGACGGCGTCCTTGCCCACCTGCGAGAAGTAGTAGCGGTTGAAGCTGGTGAAGCCCGCGCCCGCCGTGTTGGGCAGGTAGACGTAGCCGACGCGACCATTACTCATCTGCTCCACCTTGCGCCGGTTGTCCTCGATCCACGCGAGCTGTCGCAAGCCACGCTCCGACGCGACCGGCACGACCGTCACCTCGCGCGAGCCGGCGCCGTCCGGGTTCGGGCCCACGCGCAGGGCGACCGACTTGCCCGCCGTCCCCTCGAAGACCTGGTAGATGTTGTCCGACGCGCGCAGCTCGCGACCGCGCACCGCCAGGAGGTACTCGCCCGCGCGCACGTTCACTCCGGGCTGCGTCAGGGGCGCGCGCAAATTTGGATTCCAGTTCTCGCCGTTGTAGACGCGCGCGAAGCGGTAGCGGCCGCGATCCGTGTCGTAGTCCGCGCCGAGGAGTCCGCCGGGGACGCGCTTCACTTCGGGGCGCTCGCCGCCGCCCACGAAGACGTGACCGGTGGAGAGTTCGCCGAGCATCTCCTCGAAGAGGTAGTTGAGATCGTCGCGGCTCGCGAGGTTGTCGAGGTAGGGCTCGTACTTTTTCTCCGCGGCGCGGAGATCGAGCCCGTGGTGGTTCGGGTCGTAGAAGAAGTCGCGCTGGATGCGCCAGACCTCCCGGTACATCTGCCGCCACTCGGCGCGCGGATCGACCTGCACGGTCAGGTCAGTGAGGTTGAGCGCGCCCTCGCCGGGCTTCGGCGGCTGCGCCGTCCCCGCGATGAACCACGCGCCGCCGCGCTGGAAGAGAGCCTTCTCGCCGCTGTGCGAGACGTCGAAGGCGGTCGCGCCGTCGAGGAACTTGTCGGACTTGCGCGTCGAGAGATCGAACTTCACGAGCGCGAACGGATCGTTGCCGCCGCCGGAATCGATCGTGGGTCCTTCGGCGAGGAAGAGGACGCCGTCCTTGCCCGCGACGAGCCCGACGTAGTTGCGCGCCGGGACGGGCAGCGCCAGCACCCTCTGGCCGATCTGATCGAGATCGACTCGCACCGTCGCGGGCTTCTTCTCCGCGCCCTTCGCCGTCTCGCCGGCAGCCTTCGCGGCGGCAGCCTGCTCTTTGCTCATGTCGGCGGTCGGCGTCTGCGCGGCTTCGGGCGCGGGGCTCGGGCTCGGCGCGGCTTGGGCTGCCGTCTTCTCGTCGTCCGATTCGGGCGCGAGCGGGGAGGCTTGCGTCTTGTCGAGCACGACCAGGTAGACGCTGCGCGTGAAGGGCCGGTTGATGCTCGACATCTCCAGCCAGCTGTTAGCGAGCCCGATGTCGGTGCTCGCCGCGAAGTAGAGGTACTTGCCGTTGTGGTCGAAGACGGGGTAGCGCGCGTCGCTCATGCCGTCGGTGACCTGCGAAGACTTCTTCCCGTCGACCGAGTAGACGAAGACGGCGTGCAGGTGGTTCTTGAGCTGCCTGGTGTAGGCGATCCACTTCGAGTCGGGCGACCACGAGGGGTCGAGCGAGTGGAAGGGCAGCTCGTAGGCGTCCGAGTCGACGCGCACCGGCGCGGGGCGATCGATGTCGACGTACCAGACGTTCATGCGCTTGTCTGTGTAAGCGATCTTCTTCGAGTCGGGCGACCAGCGCGGCGAGTAGAAGAAGGAGGGCGGCTGACCGAGATCGATCCTGCGCGCCTCACCCATCCCCGACTGATCCCTCAGGTGCAGGGCGTACTCGCCCGACTCGTCGGAGAAGTAGGCGATCCACTTGCCGTCGGGCGACCACGCCGGATCGCGCTCGACCGCGCCCGTGGTGTTGGTGAGATCGCGCACGTCGCCCTTCTCGGCGGGCACGGTCAGAATCTCGCCCCGCGCCTCGAAGACCGCGCGCGCGCCCGCGGGCGAGAGCCGCGCGCTGCTGATGCGGCGCGGCTCGATCTTCAGGAAGCGCGGTCGCACCTCGGCGAGATCGCCCGCGACCGAGGCGTCGAGGCGCTTCGACGAGCGCGAGGCGACGTCGTAGAGGTAGATCGTGCCGAACTGCTCGTAGGCGATGGCGCCCGCGCCCGCCGACGCCGACTTGAGATCGAGCCCGTTGTTCTCGACGACCTGCCTGACCGCCTTCGTCGCCGTGTCGTAGGCGAAGAGCGTGACCGCTCCCGCGCGGTCGGAGAGGAAGTAGACAGTCTGACCGATCCACATCGGGTCGAAGTCGTTCGAGTTGTCGCGCGGCAGTTTCTCGATCGACGAGTCGGAGAGGTTGGCGATCCAGATCGGCTTCGTCTGCCCGCCGCGGTAACGCTTCCACGCGGGCTGCCACTGCTGGATGGGCACGTAGGCGACGCGCGCGCCGTCGGGCGAGTAGGACGCCTCCCCGGCGGTGGGCAGGGGGAGTTCCGTCATCACCTCCGCGCCGCCCGTCGTCGGGATGGTGTAGAGGCGGTCGGAGCCTGTGGCGCTCGCGCGGTTCGAGGCGAAGAGGACGCGGCTGCCGTCGGGCGTCCACCCCGTGACGTTGTCAGCCGCCGGGTGGTAGGTCAGCCGGCGCGGGACGCCGCCCTGCGCGGGCACGACGTACACGTCCACGTTTCCGTCGTACTCGCCCGTGAAAGCGATCTGCGTGCCGTCGGGCGAGAAGTGTGGGAACGCCTCTGAGCCCGCGCTGGCGGTGAGACGGCGCGCCTCGCCGCCCTCGCGCGCGACCGTCCAGATGTCGCCGCCGTAGACGAAGGCGACCTGCGTGCGGCTCACCGTCGGGTGGCGCAGCAGCAGCGGCGGCTTCGCGCCCTGCGCGCGCGCCGGCGGGGCGGCGGCGGCGAGGAGGAGCAGCAGCAGCAGGAAGCAGAGGATCGCGTGGGTCTGTTTGCGCGTCGTCATCAGAATTTTCTCCGTCGGGTAAGTATGAGCGGCGTGGCTCGCGGGCATTCTAGCCAAGTTGCGTGAAGCGCGCTAGAGTATCGCGCGAAGCATCACCTAAGCCGCCACGATGACGACCGCTTATCCGATCCTCGATCCGCGAGCGCCGACGCTGTTAACAGGGGGCGCGTGCGCACTCGCCGTGATGACGAAAGCCCCGCGCGCGGGCGCGTCGAAGACGCGGCTCGTGCCGCCGCTCACGCACGCCGAGGCTGCCGCGCTCAGCGCCTGCTTCCTGCGCGACACGACGACGAACGTCGCCGGCGTGGCGCGCGACGCGCGGGCGAGCGGCGTCGCGGTCTACACGCCGCCCGGCGCGCAAAGGGCGCTCGCCGATCTACTGCCCGCGGGTTTTCGCCTGCTCGCGCAGCGCGGCGAGGCGTTCGGCGACAGGCTCTTCCACGCGGCGGAAGACTTACTCGCGCTCGGCTACGAGTCTCTGTGCCTGATAGACGCGGACAGCCCGACGCTGCCCGCGCAGTTGCTCGCCGACGCCGCGCGGGAGCTGGCGCGCCCCGGCGACCGCGTCGTGCTGGGACCGAGCGACGACGGCGGTTATTGCCTGATCGGGCTGAAGCGCGCGCACCACCGTCTGTTCACGGGCGTGGCCTGGAGTACGGCGCGGGTGCTCGCGCAGACCGTCGAGCGCGCCGCAGAGATCGATCTCGAAGTGGTGAAGCTGCCGGCGTGGTACGACGTGGACGACGCCGCGACGCTCGCGCGCCTCTGCGCGGAGTTGTTCGCCGGCGGCGAGCGCGACATGCGCGGCGCGGCGCGAGGTTACAGTGCGCCGCACACGCGCGAATATCTCGCCCGGCTGATCTCGGCGGAGGGGCGCGTGCGCGTCTGGCAGGAGACGAGCGCGCGGGCGGCGGCGGCGCGATGGTGACGGTAGCGCCGCGCACACGACTCGCGCGCAGCCCGCCGGCGCGGGCGAATCTTTTGCTCGTCGTGCTGGGCGTCGCGCTGCTCGCGCTCTACGGCGCGGGGCTGCGCGCGAAAACCGGCGACGACATCAAGTGGTTCATCCCCGTCGCGCTCTGCCAGGCGGCGCTCTACCTGATCGCCGCCGTCGTGATCACCCACGCCCGCGCCGCCCGCTCGACGCTCGTCGTCGTCATCGTCTTCGCCGCGCTCTTCCGGCTCGCCGTCCTCTGTGCGCCGCCCTACCTGTCCGACGACGTCTACCGCTACGTCTGGGACGGGCGCGTGCAGGCGGCGGGCATCAACCCGTACAGGTACGTGCCCGCCGACGAGGCGCTCGCCGCGCTGCGCGACGACGCCATCTACCCGGAGATCAACCGGCGCGACTACGCGCGCACGATCTACCCGCCCGCGGCGCAGATGATCTACTGGCTGACGACGCGCGTCAGCGAGCGCGTCGCGTGGATGAGAGTGGTGATGGTCGGCTGCGAGGCGGCGGCGCTCTACGCGCTGACGCTGCTGCTCGCGTCGTGCGGTCTGCCGCGCCAGCGCGTCCTGCTCTGCGCGTGGCACCCTCTGCTCGTCTGGGAGATCGCGGGGAGCGGTCACGTCGACGCGGCGGCGCTCGCGTTCATCTGCCTCGCCCTGCTGGCTCGGCGGCGCGAACGAGACACGGCGACGGGCGTCTGGCTCGCGTGCGCCGTGCTGGTTAAGCTCTACCCGCTGGTTCTATTCCCGGCTTTGTACAGGCGTCGGAGCTGGAGGATGCCGCTCGCTTTCGCCGCCGCGATCGTCGTCGCGTATCTGCCGTACCTGGGCGTCGGCGTGCGGGGCGCGCTCGGCTTTCTGCCGGGCTACGCGGCGGAGGAAGGCTTGCGGGACGGCACGCGCTTCTTCCTGCTCGCGTGCGCGCGCGAGTTGTTCGGCGGGGCGCGCGTGCCGGGCGGCGCGTATGTCGTCTTCGCGCTCGTGATGATGGGCGCGCTGGGCGCGTGGGCGCTCGGGGCGCGCGAGCGCGACGAACGCGCGTTCATCGATCGCGCCTTCGTCCTCGCCGCCGCGTTCACGCTGCTGCTCTCGCCGCGCTACGCCTGGTACTACGTCTGGCTCGTGCCGTTCGTCTGCCTGCTGCCTCCTCGTCGCGTCGCGGCTGTCTGCTACGCGACCCTCGCCTGCTTCCTGCTCTATCACACCTGGCAGCACAACACGGCGCACGATCAGTTCGTCTTGAACGCGCAGATCATCTTGCCGGCCCTCGCCGTCGCCGCGCTCGTCTGGCTGACACGACGCCCGCGCCGCCCTGCGCGACCCGCCGTGTTGATTAACGAGACGTCGGAGGGGCAACTTTGACGAGTGCGCTCAAGCATCGAAGGCGCGCGTTGGTGACGGGCGGCGCGGGTCTCATCGGCTCGCACGTCGCCGACCTGCTGCTCCGTGAAGGCTGGTCGGTGCGCATCCTCGACAACCTCGAGCCGAACACGCACCGGCGTGGTCGCCCGGCGTGGCTGCCCGCCGCCGCGGAGTTTATCGAAGCCGACATACGCGAGCGCGCCGCCACGCGCGCCGCGCTCGACAGTATCGACGTCGTCTTCCACCAGGCGGCTTACGGCGGCTACATGCCGGAGATCAGCAAGTACGTGCACGTTAACAGCTTCGGCACGGCGCAGATGTTGGAGATCATCAGGGAAGAGAACTTGCCCGTCAAAAAGATCGTGGTCGCCTCTTCGCAAGCCGTCTACAGCGAAGGCGCCGCGCGCTGCCCCGCGCACGGGCTCGTCTTCCCGCCCGTCAGATCGTTGGCGCAACTCGGCGCGGGGGATTTTTCAGTTCATTGCCCGCACTGCGGCGGCGCGACCACGCCAGCCGCGACGCCGGAGCACGCGCCCGTCGGCGGCGAGACCGTGTACGCGATCACGAAAGTCGATCAGGAGCGGCTCGTGCTGACGTGGGGTCGGCAGACGGGCACGCCGACCGTCGCCCTGCGCTACTCCTGCACGTACGGTCCGCGCCAGTCGATCTTCAACCCCTACACCGGCGTCATCGCCATCTTCTGCACGCGGCTGCTCAACAACCTGCCGCCGATTCTTTACGAGGACGGACTTCAGACGCGCGACTTCTCCTTCGTCGAAGACATCGCCCGCGCCAACCTGCTCGCCGCGACCACCGACCGGACTATTTCTCGGAGGCGGAAACGATCCTGCGCGCCAGAGGCATCGTGCAGCGGGTGACAGCCGCGCGCGGGGGGCGCGCGTGAAGCCGCGCGTCTCGGTCGTCATCCCCGCGCTCGACGAGGAGGAGCCGATCGCCGACGTGGTGCGCGCCGTGCCGCGCCGGGTCGCCGAAGAGGTGATCGTCGTGGACAACGGCAGCCGCGATCGCACGGCTGAGAGGGCGCGCGCCGCGGGCGCTCGCGTCGTCTCCGAGCCGCGGCGCGGCTACGGGCGCGCCTGCCGCGCGGGCGTCGGCGCGCTCTCTGCCGGCTGCGAGATCGTCGTCTTCCTCGACGGCGACGGCAGCGATCGCCCCGAGTCGATGGATCGCCTGGTCGAGCCGATCAGTGCGGGCACGCACGACTTCGTCGTCGGCTCGCGCACGCGGGGCGAGCGCGAGCGGGGCAGCCTCAACTTCCAACAGGTCTTCGCCGGTCGCGCCGCCGGTCTGCTGCTGCGCCTCCTCTACGGCGTGCGCTACACGGACATGTGCCCTCTGCGCGCGATCCGGCGCGACGCGCTCGCGCGCCTCGGGATGCGCGAGGAGACTTACGGCTGGAACCTGGAGATGCAGATGCGGGCGGCGCGTGCCGGCTTGCGCATCCTCGAACTGCCCGTCAGCCACCGGCGCCGGGCGGGCGGCGAGTCGAAGGTCTCAGGGTCGCTGCGCGGCACCGTCCGCGCCGGCGCGCGCATACTACTCACCCTGTTGCGCGTCGCGTTGGAGCGCCCCTGAAATACGAAGCCCGCACGAACGTTAACGTTCGTGCGGGCTTCGTCGTAAAAATCAACTCCGCAGGTAGGACTCGAACCTACAACCCTCCGGTTAACAGCCGGATGCTCTGCCATTGAGCTACTGCGGAAAACTGACAGCCCGCGTCGAGTGAAACATCTACTCGGCGCGGGGAAATTTTTATAACAGACGACTCTCGGCAGCGTCAAGCGGGGCGGGCGACGCGCGTGGGGTCGTGGCGGCGCTTGCGTCGCGCGCGGGAAGTGAGAGATTATCTGTCGCCGCCAAAGTCTTAGGTAAAAGTAAGAGCGTGTTCGCACGGTCTTCGCCGGGTGCCGGCGAGAGGAGAGAGCCGGGTATGCAGCGTCGGACGACCACGTGGTTCAGCCCGCGTCTGGGGATGGAGATGCCGCTCGTGGCTTACGGTCACGCCGGCGTGCCGCTGTTGATGCTGCCGACGGCGGCGGCGGACTACCTGGAGTACGAGCGTTTCTACCTGGTGGATTCCATCCGCGAGTTCATCGAGGCCGGCAGGGTGCGCGCCTACTCGGTCAACAGCGTCAACCGCTACAGCCTCCTGAACGACAAAGCGCCGCCGCAGCTCAAGGCGCTGCTGCTGACGCGCTACAACGAGTACCTGACCGAAGAGGTCTTGCCGCTCATCCGCGGCGACGCGGGAGACGAGCGGGCTCGGCCGCTAGTGACGGGCGCGAGCCTCGGCGCTACCCTGTCGGTGAACGCGTACTTCCGCCGCCCCGATCTCTTCCGCGGCGTCATCGCGATGGCGGGCAGCTACGACGTGCGCCCGTACTTCAACGGCTACCACGACGACCACGTCTACTTCAACAACCCGGTCTCGTACCTGCCGAACCTGAACGACGAAAACTTCCTCCCGCTGCTGCGCCGCGCCGACTCGATCTACGTCGTCACGGGGCAGGGCAAGTGGGAGGCGCCGGAGCGCAGCCGCGAGCTCTCCAACATCCTGCGCGCCAAAAACATCCCGCACCACCTCGAGCTGTGGGGGCACGACGTCGATCACGACTGGCCCTGGTGGCGCAAGATGCTGCCGTATTATTTGGGGAAGATTCTGGGATAGTCTTGACTCAAGGAAGGTGCCGCGCTGCTTACAGTCTGAAGGTAGGCAGCGTGTTGAGCATGTCAAATAATTAAGATAAAGATAAAAGGGAGCGAATCAAGCATCTGGCGAAGTTGCTACCGGAATTGTCAGAGAGTCAGTTAGGTTGGATTGAAGAAATTGTTAAGCAACTTCGGAGAGCGCACACATACGAGCGCAACGAACAGTCAGACCTCGTTTCCGATTGCTTGCTTCAAGAAATCGGTGACGCCTTACGCCTCCATCATTGCTTCTCACGCGAGCCGTTCTCGAAAGATAAATTTGAATACCTGCTAGAACGGGCGTCGAATCATTGCGGCGTGCGCGCCGAACTTGCACCTAAAGGCAATCCCGGTCACGACATTACAATCAGTGGCGTCAAGTTTTCGCTCAAGACTCAGGCGGACAAGAGCATCAAACGCAACTCCGTTCTAATCTCGAAATTTATGGAGTTAGGCAAAGGTCAGTGGGGAGATGATGAAAAGGATTTGATAGGGCTTCGGGAACGGTTCTTTACTCACATGAAATCTTATGACCGGATTGTTGTCCTTCGCACCGTGTCTAAAGCCCCTGCCGGGTGGGAATATGAATTGGTAGAGATACCTAAAGCCCTTTTGCAACGGGCGTCCGGCGGAACTCTCCGCATGATGCACGGCAGCGCGCAAAACCCGAAGCCCGGTTATTGTGACGTGCGGGACTCGAAAGGCGATCTACTTTTTCAGCTTTATTTTGACGGCGGGACAGAGCGCAAGCTACAAATCAAAGCCATTAACATTGAAAACTGTATCGTTCACGCGAGATGGAGTTTCCCCGCCGATGATTTAATAACTGAAAGCTAAATTGCCGGCCTTCGTTTGCGCGAGCCGCTTTCGGGCGATTGCCGCATACTCGGGATTTAATTCAATCCCGACGCATCGCCTCCCCCGCTCGATACAAACCTCTCCGACCGTGCCAGAGCCGAAGAACGGATCAAGTACCAAAGAGCGGGGTTTGCTTCCAGCGAGAATGCACGGCTTGACGAGCGACGGCGGGAAGACCGCGAAATGAGCTTCCTTGAAGCCTTCCGTATTGAGCGACCAAATTGTGCGCTTGTTCCTTAACCCGTTTTTCTCTTTAGTCGGCTCTTTAATGGCTTCGTAATCGTAGTAATACCGCTCCGACTTAGACATTAAAAACAGGTATTCGTGCGCTTGCGTCGGTCTGTCTTTGACGGATTCGGGCTGGCAGTTCGGCTTATGCCAGATAATATCCGACCGGAGATGCCATCCGTCGGCTTGAAGCGCGAAGGCGACGCGCCACGGCACGCCGATTAGGTCTTTCGGCTTTAGCCCTTCGGGTGTAGGAGCGCGATAGCTCATTGCTCGCGACCGGTTCTTTTGATCCGAGTCGCGCCACGTCCGCCCGCCGCTTGTGTAAGAGTCGCCGATGTTAAGCCAAAACGTGCCGTCTTCCGCTAAGACTCTGCGGACTTGCCGGAAAACCGAAACCAGCTTTTCGATGTAGTCTTGAAGGGACATTTCCGCGCCTATCTGCCCTTCAATTCCATAGTCGCGCAAGCCCCAATAGGGGGGGCTTGTGACGCAACATTGAAAGAAGTTGTCGGGAAATTTGGCGAGTTCCGTCAACGTATCGCCGACAATGATTGTACATGGCTCAGTTAATACCGCCTGATGGGCAACAGTTGGGGTGCTGTTGTAGGTATTCATAGTCCACTTCCCGATACCGGATCAGTTGTCGCGGTTGTCGTTGCCGCCCTTCTTGCCCTTCTTCTTGGGCGGCTCGACCTCGCGCGGGCGCGTCGCCGGTTTGTCGGCGGCGGGCGGCGGCGGGGCGACTTCGGGGGCGGGCTGCGGCTTCGCGGGCTTCGCGTCGTCGGACGAGGCGGGCGGGGCGCTGCTGCTGCTGTCGCCGGCGGGGGGTGGCAGCGTGATCGGCTCCAAGGGCGCGGTCTCGTTGGGAGCGGCGCTCGGGTCGGTCGTCCCCTCGTCGCCGCGCAGCGCCTTCACCTGCTGCATCTCGGCGATCTGCTCCTCGCGCATCTCGCGCTGCCGCTGATGGTAGAGCTCCTTGATGTCTTCGGGCATCTTCGGCGCCTCGGGGAACTTCTCCTTCTCCTTGCCCTTCAGGAAGTCCTTCATGAAGTCGATCCAGATGGGGAGCGCGCCGTGCCCGCCCGTCATGTCGGAGCCGAGGTTCTTCTTGCGGTCGGGGTAGCCCATCCAGACGCCCGTCACGTAGGTCGGCGTGTAGCCGATGAACCACACGTCTGTGTGATCGTTGACCGTGCCGGTCTTGCCCGCGACGGGGCCGCCGACACTCGAAGCGGCGGGAGCGGTGCCGCCGCCCGACGTGACGCCGCGCATCATCGAGACCATGGTGAGCGCGACGTACTCGCTCGTCACCTTGTAGGTCGTCTTCTCGAACTCCTCGAGCGGCGCGCCGTCGCGGTCTAAGACGCGGCGCACGAGGTGGTTCTTGACGCGGATGCCCTTGTTCGGGAACGCCGAGTAGGCGGAGACCATCTGATCGAGCGGGACTTCGGTCGCGCCGAGCGCGCTCGGTAAATAAGGAGCCATCGGGACGGTGATGCCGAAGCGCCTGACCATCTGCGCGCCGGTCTGGATGCCGATCATGTCGAGCGTGTGCACCGCCGGGATGTTCAGCGAGCGCGCGAGCGCCGTCTTCATCGGGACGTTGCCGCAGCTCGTCGAGCCGTCGTAGTTGTGCGGCTGCCACTTGCCGCGCGTGATGGGCGCGCCGGAGAGCGTCGTGTCGGGCGTCATGCCCCACTCGACCGCCGCCGTGTAGATGAACGGCTTGAAGCACGAGCCGGTCTGCCGGTACGCCTGCGACGCGTTGTTGAACTTGTTGGTGTAGAAGTCGTAGCCGCCGATCATGGCGGCGACCTCGCCCGTCTTCGCGTTGACGGTGTAGAGCGCGCCCTGGATGGCGGGTATCTGCGAGAGCTCGACCTTGAGCCGGCGCGCGTCGGTGTCAACTTCACTGACGTGGAACTCGCACAGATCGCCCGGCTTCAGCTCGTCCTTCGGCTGGCGGTTCGACCAGCCCATGTCCTTCGAGGTGACGGTCGCGGTGTAGCCGCCGAAGCGCACGCTCGCCTCGTTCTTCGCGCGGTCGACCCTCATCACGAGCCCGCGCACGTAGGTGTCGGGCGCGAAGTTGTTGGCGTACCACTCGGGGATGACGTAGCCGTTGAGCTGCTGCTGCGTCGGCTGCGGGTTGTTGTCGTTGTCCTCCGCGCCGATGTTCTTGTAGTCGGAGCGCCAGCCCGAGTGCGAGCGGTCGTAGCGGCGCAAACCCGTCCGCACCGCCTCGTAGGCGCGCTTCTGCGCCTCGGGGTTGATCGAGGTGTAGATCGAGAGGCCGCTGAAGGCGACGCGCGTCGTGTACTTGTCCTCGACGTACTGCCTGACCTCCTCGACCGGGTACTCGAACCACGCGTGCGAGGCGGCGGGCGGCGGGTACCACGCGGTGTCTGCGATCTTGATCGGGCGCGCCTTCGCCGCGTCCGTCTCGCCCTCGGAGGCGAAGCCGTTCTTAGCCATCAGGTCGAGCACGAGATCGCGCCGCTCCTTCGCCGCCTGGATGTTGACGGTCGGCGAGTACTTCGAGGTGGAGCGCGGGATGCCCGCTAAGAGCGCCGCCTCTTCGAGCGTGAGGTCTTTGGCGTGCTTGTTGAAGTAGACCTGCGCGGCGGCTTCGAAGCCGTAGGCGCGCGCGCCGAGGAAGATGTGGTTGACGTACATCTCCATGATCTGCTGCTTCGTGTAGTAGCGCTCGATCTGGAGTGCGATGAGCCACTCGTTGAACTTGCGCGTGTAGGTCTGCTCTTTGGTGAGGAAGAGGTTTTTGGCGAGCTGCTGCGTCAGAGTCGATCCGCCCTCGCGCCTGTCTTCCGTGAAGTTCTTCCACGCCGCGCCGGCGATGCGCACCGGGTCGATGCCGTTGTGGCTGAAGAAGCGCGCGTCCTCGACGGCGAGGATGGCGTTCTTCAAAACGGGCGGGATCTCGTCGTAGCGCAGGGGGATGCGCCGCTCGATGGCGAACTCGCCGATCACGGTCTTGCCGTCGTCGGCGTAAACGCGCGTCACCTGGCTCGGCTGGTAGGTGGCGAGCGCGGCAACCTCGCTCGCTGCCTTCGAGTAGTTGAGCTGGTAGGCGGCGACCACCCCGGTCAAGCCGCCCGCGGCGAGCGCGAGCAGCAGGGTCGCGGGCAGCCAGAAGCGCCGGAGTGGGGAGCGTCGTCGCGGCGGCGTCGTCGCCGCGGAATTGCGGCGCGCGGGCGCGTTCGTGCGCGTTAATTTAGTTGACATGAAAGATGATCCTCTTCAAGTCGAAGGCGCGCCGAGGGCTGACGAAAGTCTGCGGGAAACGGCGCTGGCGGAACCGGGGAGAGACAGCCGACAGGGGGGATTATAACGCAACCGAAAGGCTCGCGCGAACGTCTAAATCCGGTGACAAGTCAACAGTGACAAGTGACAGGCAGGACTAGAGCTATCAGCCATTAGCTGACAGCTAACAGCTTCTTTGACCTGTCACCTGTCACGGTTCACCCGTCACGTGTTACTATCGATTGCGCACGGGTGAGCTGGCTCGCCGCACGTGTCCGGGTGCGGCGGGCGAGATAAACGGGCTAGCCGCTCGCGGGGTCTTCGTCGCTTCACTTACCCGCGGACGGCGAACGCGCACGGGAGAGCCGTGCAGCAGAGAAGCGTCTAAGCATGTAGATTCCGGCGGGCGCGACCTTTGGACCCGAGTTCGACTCTCGGCACCTCCATCGGACGTCAGGCAAGCGGGCGGTCAAACGGGTCGGCTGTGTGATAACATCCGACTCGCGCGACCGCCCTTTTTTTCGCGCGAAAGCGAGGGAGACATGATGACGACCACCCGGCTGATGACGGCGGACGAACTCCTCACACTGCCCCGCGGCAGGTTTCGTTACGAACTCATTAAAGGAGAGCTGATCACGATGTCTCCAGCCGGACAGGAGCACGGGGCAATCACCATTAACCTCACAGTGTTGCTTGCTCAGCACGTCAAGGCTAACAAGCTCGGCGTCGTCTTCGCCGCCGAGACCGGCTTCAAACTCGAATCCGATCCCGACACTGTGCGCGCGCCGGACGTGTCTTTCATCCGGCGCGCGCGCGTCGAGCGCGAGGGCATCTCGAAGGGCTACGGCGCGGGCGCGCCCGATCTCGCCGTCGAAGTGCTCTCGCCGGACGACTCGCCGGGGAAGGTCGAGAAGAAGACGCGCGACTGGCTCGCGGGCGGCGCGCTTGAGGTCTGGACAGCCTCCCCATCGGAATCTTCGACAGCGGCGTCGGCGGTCTGACCGTCTACCGCGCGCTGCACGACCGCCTGCCGAACGAGCGGTTCGTCTACCTCGGCGACACGGCGCGCGTGCCCTACGGGACGAAGTCGCTGGCGACCGTGGAGCGCTACGCCTTGGAGAACGCGCGGTTCCTGGAAGCGCGCGGGATCAAGCTCCTGGTCGTGGCGTGCAACACGGCGTCGGCGCTGGCGCTGCCCGCGATCCGCGCAGGGGTCGGCGTCCCCGTCGTCGGCGTCATCGAGCCGGGCGCGCGCGCGGTCGTCGAGGGATCGGGGGGGGAGAGGGTCGGCGTCGTCGCGACCGAGGCGACCGTGCAGAGCGGCGCGTACCGCCGGGAAATAGAGAAGCTCGCGCCGTCGCTCGAAGTCGTCGAGCGCGCGTGCCCGCTCTTCGTCGCACTCGCCGAGGAGGGCTGGGCTGATTCGGACGTGGCGCGCGAAGTCGCCGCGGAGTATCTGAAAGACTTCCGCGGCGGCGCGGTCGACGCGCTCGTGCTCGGCTGCACGCACTACCCGATCCTGCGGCGCGTGATTCAGGAGACCGTCGGCGGGGGCGTGAAGTTGATCGATTCGGGCGAGGCGACCGCGCGCGCCGTCGCGGAGTTGCTCGACGGGAGGAGCCTGCGCCGCAAGACGGACACGGCGACCGGAAAACTTTTCGCCGAGCGTGCGCGCGAGCGCCGCCTGTGCGATGATCTGGATCACTTCTACGTGACGGACGCGGCGGATCGCTTCGCCCGCGTCGCCGAAAGGTTTTTGGGCAGCGCGCCGTCCGTCCTCGAAGCCGTCGAAGTCTGGGGGCAGGACAGACTGCAACCCGCGGAGCAACCAGTTGTCAGCTAAACGAAACTTCACCCGCACCGACGCGCGCCGCCCGGACGAACTGCGCGAGGTGCGCATCACGACCGACTTCATGCCCTACGCCGAGGGGTCGGCTCTCATCGAGATGGGCGAGACGCGCGTCATCTGCGCCGCGACCCTCGAAGAGTCCGTGCCGCGCTTCCGGCGCAACACGGGCGAGGGCTGGCTGACCGCCGAGTACGCGATGCTGCCGCGCGCCACGCAGCAGCGCACGCAGCGCGACGTCAAGCGCGGATCGCCCTCCGGGCGCACGCACGAGATTCAGCGCCTCATCGGCCGGAGCTTACGCGCCGTCTGCGATCTCTCGCGCCTGGGGGAGCGCACGCTGACCATCGACTGCGACGTGCTACAAGCCGACGGCGGCACGCGCACCGCCTCAATCACGGGTGCCTACGTCGCCTTCGCGCTCGCCTGCCGGCGACTTCAGCGCAAGGGGCTCATCGCCTCGTCGCCCGTCAGGGGCGAGATCGCCGCCGTGAGCGTCGGCGTCGTCGAGGGCGTGCCGCTGCTCGATCTCAAGTACGACGAGGACTCGCGCGCCGGGGTGGACATGAACGTCGTCTGCACGGGCGAGGGGAAGTTCGTCGAGGTGCAGGGCACGGCGGAGGGCGAGGCTTTCTCGCGCGAGGAGATGGACGCGCTGCTGGCGCTCGCCGCGGGCGGGCTCGCCCGACTCTTCGCCGCGCAGCGCGAGGCTCTGGAACGCGCCGGGCCCTAAACGGGCGGGCAACATAAGCGCCGGGGCGGCATCTAATGAGTCTGACCGCAAGCAACCCGCCGCGACGGTTAGAGTCGAACGGACGGCGGCAACACCCAGGAGTTAAAACCAATCATATGCGACGCCTGCTGACAATCGCGGCACTCGCGCTCGCCCTCTGCGCCGCCTCGCCGGCCGCGCGGGCGCAGGACGCGCAGACCTACACGACCGACAAGATCGAGTACGCGCTCGACCTGCCGAACGCGACGTGGCGCGCCGTGCCGCGCACCGACGGCATGCACGAGCACGTCGAGTTCGTCTACGGCGACCGCGGCGACGGGCTGCTGCGCATCCGCAAGGAGCTGGTCGAGGACGGCGCGAAGCTCGAAGACCTCGCGCGCCGCGATAAGGACAACAAGCTGCGCTTCCGGAGCGGCTACGTCGAGGGCAGGCAGGACAGCTTCCCCGGTCGCCTCAAGGGCATCGCCTCGTCCTACGAGTTCACCGGCGGCGGCAAGCCGATGGTCGGCGTCATCTACTACCTGCAAGCCGACCCGCGCACCGTCTACGTGCTCCACTTCACCGGCGCGAAGGACAAGCTCCTGCGCGTCCGCGCGCAGACCGACGGCATCGCGCGCAGCTTTAGGGTGAAGTAGCTGTTAGCGATTAGCTGTTAGCTTTCAGCCAAACCAAAACCATAAAACGCTGGGATGCCTGAACGCTTCTGGCTAACAGCTAATCGCTAACAGCTAACAGCTAATCGCTCCCCATGCCCCTCGCCCCCGGTCTCTCTGTCAAGGTCTCGCCCATCAACGGCAGGGGCTGCTTCGCGACCAGCTTTTTCCCGAAGGGGCGCAAGATCGCCGAGTACGCGGGCGAGCGCATCACGACGCGGGAGGCTGAGCGTCGCGCGCGCCGCCGCCGCGTCCTGCGCATCTGCGCCATCGACCGGCGCTGGAGCCTCGACGGCAGCCGCGGCGGCAACGGCACGCACTACATCAACCACTCCTGCCAGCCCAACTCCTACATGCGCATCACGAGCGGGCACATCCTCTTCATGGCGCTGCGCGACATCCTCCCCGGCGAAGAGATCACGCTCGACTACGAGACCACCCTCCACTCCGACAAAAAAAAGTGCCGCTGCAAGGCGGCGACTTGCAGGGGCACGATCAATAAAATCTAGTCCGAAGTCCGAGGTCTAAAGCCCAGAGTCAAAGAACCTGTCTTTCGACTTTGGACTTCGGGCTTTCACTCATTCGAGTGTCCCACCGTCTGCGGAGAGCTGCGCCTCGGTGAGCACGGTGTTGACCATCGTGGTCAGGCGCTGCGCCTCTGTGTGGATGAGGGCGGCGAACTCGCGCGCCTCGCCCGTGACCGAGTCGTCCTGCATCAGCAGCTCCGAGAAGCCGTTGATGCTGGTCAGCGGCGTGCGCAGCTCGTGCGAGAGGCTCGAAATCCTGACGGCGCGCTCCTTCTCCGCCTCGTGCATCTGCATCACCTTGTGGACGGGGTGATCGGGGAAGAAGGAGGGCGCGCGCTGCGGCAGCTCGCGCGTGAGCAGCCGGTCGATGATCCAGAGCCGGCGCACGAGGACGCCGAGCGCGACGAGGAGCGCGGCGACCGAGATGACCATCGGGAGCGCCGGCGGCACCGTCGCCGGGAGCCTGCCCATGTTGCCGAGCAGTTGCAGCACGAGCGCCGCGAGCACGAAGAGCGCGACGCAGAGGTAGAGCAGCTTGACGACGATCTGTTTGCTTGAAGGCTTCAAAGTCTTGGGATGATTAGGGCGGGCGAGTCTGCTTCAGAGTCCGTAAGCCGCGGGCGCGGCACGCGTTTCAGTATAACCGATTGCCTCGCGCCAGTGGCAAGTTAAATCTTCGCGCCTCAGACGGCGGCGAGGGCTTCGATGATCTCGGACTCTTCGGCGGGCTCGACGGTGCGCAGATCGAGCACGACCCGATCCCCGAGGATGCGCGCGACGACGGGCGGGCTCGACAGCCGCAGCCGCGCTTCGAGCGCCCCGGCTGACAGCCCGGCGTGCGTGATGGCGACGAGCGCGGTCGGCGGGTGCGTCGTCGGAGCCGACCCGCCGCCGATCGCCGACAGGCCGGGGGCGATCTCGAACGTGAGCCCGCCCGCGGCGAGGCGGGAGCGCGCGCGCCGGACGAACGCGAGCGCGCGGCGCTCGATCTCCTCGCGCGTCGCGGTGAGCATCCGCATCGCGGGAATCTCGTCGAACGTCGCTCCGCGCCGGTGCGCGTCGAGCGTGGCTTCGAGGGCGGCGAGCGCGAGCTTGTCGGCGCGCAGGGCGCGGTAGAGCGGGTGGCGGCGGCACGCTTCGACGAGCGCGCGCCGCCCGACGACGCAGCCAGCCTGCGAAGCGCCGAGCAGCTTGTCGCCGCTGAAGGTGACCACGTCCGCGCCGTCTCTGATCGAGTCGGCGATGACGGGCTCGCCGCTCAAGCCGTGGGGGCTGAGATCGAGGAGCGCGCCGGAGCCCGCGTCCTCGTAGAGCGGTAGATCGTTCTCGCGGGCGAGCGCGGCGAGTTCGGAGAGTGGAGGCGTCGAGGTGAATCCGACGACGCGGTAGTTCGACGGGTGCACGCGCATGATCATGCGCGTCGAGTCCGTGACGGCGCGCTCGTAGTCGGAGAGCTTCGTCCGGTTGGTCGTGCCGACCTCGACCATCGAAGTGCCCGACTGCGCCATCACGTCGGGCACGCGGAAGTCGCCGCCGATCTCGACCAGCTCGCCGCGCGAGATGATTGCGTCGCCGCCCCGCGCGAGCGCGGTCAAAACGAGGAGCGCGCCCGCCGCGCAGTTGTTAACGACGAGCGCGTCCTCCGCGCCGGTCAACTCCGAGAGCAGCGCCTCGGCGCGCGCGCCGCGCCGACCGCGCCCGCCCGTCGCGAGATCGTATTCGAGCGCGCAGTAGCCCGCGGCTTCCTCGGCGACGGCGCGGCGCGCCCGCGCGGAGAGCGGCGCGCGCCCGAGGTTCGTGTGCAGGATGACGCCCGTCGCGTTGACCACGCGGCGCAAGCCCGCCTCGGCGTCGCGCCCGACCGCCCGCGCCAAGCGTCTGAGCGCTTCCGCCAGCAGCGACTCGCGCGACTGATCCCCGTTCCCGCGGGCGCGCAGCTCTTCGCGCAGCTCGTCGGCGACGGCGCGCGCAAGCCGCGTCAGCCGCGCGTCGCCCGCGCGGGCGCGCAGGGATTCGTCCGCCGCGGCGGCGCGCAGCAGCGCGTCGACCGAGGGCAGCGCGCGCAGTTGATTCGCTTGAGACATCGAGAGCAGTTAGCGATGAGCTGTTAGCAGTCAGCCGAACCAGAGGCGGGGCGATTGATCACCATCCACCGCGCGTCATTCTACGCCAAGCTCGCTAGAACTCGTAGCTGACGCGGTTCGGCTAACAGCTAACAGCTAACAGCTATTTGTATTGACACCCCAGACCGCGAACGCTTATGTTCGAATGAGCGCCCTTTCCCGCTTGAGGGCGCGGCAAGGAGACCTCATCAGCCGTGGCGAGACAGAACGCTTTCGCGCGCCGCCTGCTCGACGAGCAGCGCGCGCGCCACACCAACAACCGCAAGAAGGTGGTCATCGAGCGCGAGGTGCAGCCGACCATCGACGAGCAGCTCGTCCGCCTCGAAGAAGACATCCGCAAGCTCAAGATCGAGTTCGACATCTTCTTCAACGGCGCGTCGAAGCGCCCGCCCTACGACACCAAGAGCCGCGTCGAGTCGCTCGTCAAGCGGCTCGGCGACGAGCGCCACTTCACCTACTCGCAGCGCTACCGCTACAACACGCTCGTCGCGCGCTACGTCGCGCTGCGCGATCTGTGGCGGCGCAACGTGCAGGATCGCGAGGAGGGGCGCGACCCCGTCGCCGCCGCGCGCGCGCAACTGGGGAAGGGGCGCGTCGTCAACGAGAGGGAGCGCCGCGCGAGCTTCGTCTGCGCCGACGCGCGCGCCGACGAGGCGACCGTGCGCGGTCTCTACGACGCGCTCGTCGAGGCGAAGAAGAGCTGCGGCGAGCCGGTCGAGGATTTCTCGCTGGCGAAATTCCAGAAGATGATCGCGTCGAAGACCGACGCGCTCAAGGAGCGGCTGGGCTGCGAGCGCGTCCGCTACACGGTCTACACGGAGGGCGGGCGCGTCAGCTTCAAGGCGAAGGCTGACGAGTAGAAAATATCTTCCGAGGGTTAAAAATCGGAGGCGCGGCGTTGTCATTAACAACGCCGCGCCTCCGATTTTTTAGACCCTTAAGCGTTCGTCGCGCGTCCGGGTCTCTGGTCTTGCGCTTCCCGGCTATTCGAACTCCGGCAAGCGGTCAGTGGCTTTCGAACGAAAGCTGGGGAGATTACACCTTCGTCACTTGCTCCGCCTGCGGTCCCTTCGGACCCTGCGTGACCTCGAACTCGACGGTCTGACCCTCTTCGAGCGTCTTGAAGCCGTCGCCCTGGATGGCGGAGTAGTGGACGAAGATGTCCGAAGAGCCGGGCTGCTCGATGAAGCCATAGCCCTTCGCGTTGTTGAACCACTTGACCTTACCGGTAATTCTAGACATAGCAGACGAATCCTCCTAACGATTCGGTTTGAAGGCGCGCGCGGCGCGTGCCGCGCGTCGCTCAGGTTGTGGGGTTGAGCCGGGTGCGCTTGTGTCTTAGCGGGAAGACGCGCCCCTGTCGGAGGCTGCAAACGAAAAAGCCCGCGCCCGGTGAGCTGCACTTGTTAGAAGCGCGCTGTCTTCACCGAACGCGAGCCCGACATACTACAGAAAACTCATTACGGTACTTCTAAAGCGGTCGCAGGAATGAGGTTAAAACCCCCCTGCCGGGAACGACGGCGCATACTAAGCGATGCCGCGCGCGGCTGTCAAGCGGAAAATTTCTCACTCGCGCGGCTTGGCGTCGGATTCCGCCGCCGCGTCCGCCTGACCCGGCAGGTAGGCGCGCGGGTTCACCGCCTCGCCGCCGATGCGCACCTCGTAGTGCAGGTGCGGGCCCGTCGAGCGACCCGTCGAGCCGACGCGACCGACGAGGTCGCCGCGCGCGATCTGCTGCCCGGCGGCGACCTCGATCTTCGAGAGGTGCGCGTAGCGCGTCGTCAAGCCGCCGCCGTGATCGATCTCGACCATCTGCCCGTAGCCGTTCTGCCAGCCCACGCTCAAGACCGTGCCGGTCGCCGCGGCGACGACCGCCGTGCCGCGCTCGGCGCGGATGTCCTGACCCGGATGAAACTCCAGAGAGGAGCCGCCGAACGGGTTGCTGCGACCGCCGAAGCCGTCGGTCGTCTCGCCCGCGACGGGCCAGATCGATGGGATCGCCTTCTCGCGCAGAGCCTGCTCGTAATTCTTCAACTGCGCTTCGAGCTGCGAGGCGCGCTCCTCGACAGCCGCGATCGCGATCTCGTCCATCGGGACGGAAGGTCCGCCCGCGCCGCGCACGTCCGCCGCGCCGTCGCCCGTCACGCCGGAGATTTCGGCGAGGCGGCGCGAGGCGTCTTCGATGGCGTCGACGCGATCCTTCAACCGTTCGAGCTTCTGCCGCTGCACGTCGTTCTCGACTCGCAGGCGCTCGTTCTCCCGCTCGACCCTCAGGTGGACGCCCTCGCGGTACACGCCGACGAGCCCGTAGGCGGCGGCGCACAACAGGAGGAAGGCGACGACGGGCGCGATCTTGAGCCAGCGTTTATGAATGCCGATGCGTCGGATGGTCGAGCGTGAGCGCGAGGTGTGTGCGACGATGAAGGCGTAGAGCCGGTCGTCTTTGTTCATCTGGGAAGTGTCCTCTCGGTCGCTTTCGTCAGCGCCCCGAAAATGATGCGGGAACGGCGCAGGCGAAAGCGGTCAAAGGCACTGCCAGCCCCGTTCGGGCGACGGTGCGTATGAAACCACGGTTGGGGGCTTCTTTTAAGTTTGACCTGCCCGATGAGGCTGCCGGCGGCGATCCTGGCGGATCATGCTTACCCTTCCGCACGCCGATACCTGTATAAGGGGCTGCACCCTATCACACGGCGGGCGGGGATTGCAAACGCGGTCTGTGGAAAACTCGGTCGCGGAAAGCGCCGCGGGGCGCCGTTAACTTGCCGGTGTCAGCAAGTTAACGGCGCCCCGCGATGTTTCTAGTCGAACGCCGGCGGCGTGGGGAGCTTACAGCCCGTCCGCCTCGCGCCTGCGCCGCCCGCGCGAGCGCAGCATCGCCACCACGACGAGGGCGAAGACGCCGACGAAGGCGACGACGACCGCGACCTTCAGCAGCACCATCAGGAACGCGACGAGCGCGATGAGCTGTTTGACGAGCACGATGAGCAGGGCGATGAGCGCCATGATCGCGCCCAACCCGCCCGCGGCTTTCAGGAATACCGGCATGATCTAAAATCCCCCTAAACAGACGAGAACCATTCTAACCCAGCCGCGCCGCGAGTCCAGCCCGCGCGCTCGGAAGTCGCCCACGCGCGCGCGAAGTTGATTAGACGCGCGGGGGGTAAATGTCGTTGCGCCGGCGCTCGGAAACCTGCGCGGCGAGCTCGCCCGTGCGGAAGCTCGTCCCGCCGAAGTGAGAGCCCGCCGAGTGCGGAAAGTTGTCTACACCCAGGTCGCCCCTCGCGCGCCGGGAGTCGCGCCGCAGGTAGTCGAAGAGCATGTACGCGCCGAGCAGGACGAGCGCCGCCGGGAGCATCTGCCTGACGGGCAGGCGGACGTGCATGACGGAGTTCAGCAGGAAGAGCGCGCCGAGCGCGACGAGCAGCACAGCCCACGCGGTCGGGTGGCCGTAGAGGCGGCGCGCGATGAAATCCATCTCGGCGTCGGGCGCGAGACCGGCGCGGATGAGCTGCGCCGTGCGGAAGGCGTCGACCGCGGCGAAGAGCCAGACGCCGACCGAGGCGAGGACGAAGAAGGCGATGGCGTTCGTCACCGCCGCGAACTGGATGCAGCTCGCGAAGAGCGCGAAGTGGACGAGCGCCTTCGAGGTCTGCCCGTTGTAAGCCGAGCCCAAGCCCGGCACGACGAACGAGAGCAGGAGCGCGACCCACGGCGAAGTCTGCGGGCGCGACTGCCGCGTTTCCAGCAGCGGCACGCGCGACTGCAACATCTCGACGCCCGCCACGATGCAGTCCTGGCAGTAGGGGAAGCCGCGGATGCGGTGATCGCACGCCGGGCACAGCGGGCGCGCGCACCGGCTGCAATCGACGACCGCCCCGTTCATGCTGTGGTAGGAACACCTCATCGGCTTTAACGCGACCACCCCGGAATTCTCACCGACCAACCCCTTGTTCGTTCTCATCAATCAACCCTTCGGCTCTGACGCGCTCTCACGATAATTCGTCGCGCGTCTCGCCGCGCCGCCCAGCCCGCGCCGGGATTAACGCTGCCGCCCGTTCGCGTCGCGGTCGGGCGAAGCGTTCTGCTGGGGGCTCGCGCCGCGCAACACGGCGGCGCCGCGCGCCGTGGACTCGTAAGTCTGCGCGGCGAAGCGCAGGCTCGCGCGGTACATGCCGCCGATGGAGCCGTCGGGCGAGAGCGTGCTGGTGCCGATGAGGACGGCGACCAAAACCATCGTCGCGACCGTCGCGAGCTGCGGCGAGACGACCACGTCGAGCCAGCCGCGCAGCCACTCGGCGAAGCGCGACCCCGCGGGCGGGCGAACCATCTCGGCTTCGGTCGTGCCGAGCGTCGCCTGCAGGATGCGCTCGTGCAGACCGGCGGGGAGAGCCCGCTCCTCGCTGATGTACGAGTAGCACGCGCCGATGGAGCGCACCACCTCGCCGGGCAGGTTCGTGCAACCCGCGCACAGAGCCGCGTGGCGCTCCCAGCGGTGGAAGAGCGGCGCGGGCAGGAAGCCGTCGAGGTAGTCGGTTAAGTGGTTCTCGAACTCGTCGCAGGTCATCGCCGTCTCCGGCGTCGTCTGCATGAGGATGCGCGCTTCGAGCTGGCGCGACGGCGCGGGCGGCGTGTCCGCGGCGACGGCGCGCAGCGTCGTCTTGACCTCGTTCAAAAGATCGTGACAGACGGGGCAGCGCAGCGCGTGCTCTGCGCACGCGCGCTGCGGGTCGGAGGCGAGCGCGCCTTCGAGGTAGTCGGTCAGTCGATCTTCAAATTCCGAACAAAGCATCTTTCTCTCGTTTCACCCTTCGTTGATTTTACCCTGCCCGCGCCCGTTTGAGCCCCCCCGCCGAAACGACGCGCGAACGAAAAATTCTCCACGCGCTTTAAGCGTCGCTCATCGCGACGACGCGCATCCTCCGCAGAATCTTCGCCAACTCGATCCTGCCGCGGTTGATGCGCGACTTGACCGTGCCTTCGGGAATCTTTAACAGGTCGACGATCTCCTGGTAGCTCAGCTCCTCGATGTCGCGCAGGATGACGCAGGTGCGAAGATCCGTCGGCAGCTTGTCGATCCCCGCTTGCACCTGCGCGCCCAGCTCGCGCCGCTCCATCTCGCGCTGCGGCGATCCGCCCGCGGCGCGCAGGTGGTAGGTGTGTCCTTCGAGGTCTTCGGCGTGGGTGTCCTGGGGGGCGCGCTGGCGGCGGCGGTAGTCGTCGATGATCAGGTTGCGCGCGAGGCGCATGAGCCAGTTCTGCAAGTCGCCCTGCTTCGAGTCGTACTGTTCGAGCGAGCGGTAGACGCGGACGAAGACCTCCTGCGTCAAATCCTCCGCCGCGTCGGCGCGCGAGGTGAAGCGGTAGGCGAGGTTGTAGATGCGGCGCGAGAACAGAGACACGATCTCCTCCCACGCCGCGCCGTCGCCCGCGCGACAACGCCTGACCAGCTCGGCACCTTCCGTCACAGCAGTCAAAGCTCTTACGGCTCCCACCACCCGTCCGGTCCCCTTTCCGTCTCCCGGCGAGGTGCACGGGCGACTCCCACGTCGAACAGGCTTAACGACGACGCCGGCGGGAAAGTTCCTTGCGAAATTATAGGAAACGAAGGGCGTTGTGGGAAGGCGTGACCATTGCGGATTGCGGATTTCGGATCGCGGATTGAGGAAGCAGGAACTTCGAATTTCGCTCCCGGATCGGGCTCGCGGGTTTCAAATCCGCAATCCGCATTCCGCATTCCGCATTCCGTGTGTCCGCAATTGCCCTCTGTTGCGCCCCGCCCCTTAATGTTATAGCCTGTGCGAGCCATACAATATATTGTGTCGAGCCTCTTTTGTTGAGTCAGCTCGTTTGGCACGTACCGAAGGCGGTAAGTAAACACCGCGGAGACGTTTGAAGTTTTGCGCCACTTCCTCAAGTTCACGGCACTGCTCCTGCTGACCGCGCTGCTGCTCTGGTGGTTCGCGCGCGGGGTCGATTGGGCGCGGGTCGGCGGCGAGATGGCGGGCACGAACTGGCTGCTCATCGCGGCGGGCGTCGCGGTCGTCTGCGCGACCTACATAGTTCGGGCGCTGCGCTGGGGGGCGCTGCTCGCGCCCGTCGCGCGGGCGGGCTGGCGCGAACTGCTGGCGGCGACCACCGTCGGCTTCGGCGCGGTCTTCCTCGTCGGCAGGACCGGAGAGGTCGTGCGCCCTTCGTTCCTGCCGCTCGTCGACAGCCGGGTGAGCCCTTCGGCGTCATTCGTGACCATCGGCGTCGAGCGCATCTACGACATCACGGCGGTCGTCGTCCTCTTCGCGATCAACCTGATCTGGTTTCGCGCGCCGGGCGGCGACCCGGAGGCTTACGCGCAGGTGCGTCGCGCCGGGTTCGTCTTATTAGTCGCGGCACTCGCGGGCATCAGCGGGCTCGTCCTGTTTCGGCTGCGCGGCGCGGAAGTGATCCGCTGGCTCGACGCGAGGTTAGAGCGCGCGCCCGCGGGCGTCGGGCGCGTCGGGAGATTTTTGACAGAACTGCTGGACGAGCTGCGCCGCGCGCTCGGCGTGCTGACGGACGCGCGCGCCCTGGCGGTGACGGTCGGGTGGACTGTGCTGCTGTGGGCGGCGATCGCGGTGGCGAACTGGTTCGTGCTGCGCGCGTTCAACCTCCCGTTCGGCGCGGGCGAGACGTTGTTCGTGCTCGGCTTCGCCCTCGTCGGCTCGCTGGTGCCGACGCCGGGCGGCGCGGCGGGCGCGTTCCACGTCGCGACGGCGCGCGGCTTGACGTTCCTCGGCGTCGCGGAAGCGAAGGCGGCAGCCGTCTCCATCGTGCTGCACCTGGTCGTCTTCGGTCCGGCGCTCTTCATCGGTCTCTACTACTTTCTGCGCAGCGACGTGAAATTCTCGCGGCTGCGCGGCGCGGCGCGCGACGCCGGGGGCGAGAAGGGCAGGGCGGCGGCGTCGTCGCGCGTCGGGTTCGGGCGGGAGGGGAAGGCGAGCGCGTCCGCGGCGCGTTAGGGCTTCCGGCGCGCGACGGAACAGATCGCGGGTTCGCTTCCCGGAGTTTCAGGTGAAGCCCCGCGGCGTCAGTTAACTAACCTGAGTCGGAGTCGTTTATGAAGTGTCCATTCTGCGGCTACATCGAGGACAAGGTGGTGGATTCGCGCGAGTCGCGCGAGGGCGAGTCGATCCGCCGACGGCGCGAGTGTCTGAAGTGCGAGCGGCGCTTCACGTCCTACGAGCGCATCGACGAAATCCCCTACATGGTGGTGAAGAAGAACGAGCAGCGCGAGCCCTTCGACCGCAACAAGGTGATGGCGGGCATCCTGCGCGCGTGCGAGAAGCGCCCCATCCCGGCGGCGAAGCTCGACGCCATCGTCAACTCGGTCGAGAAGTACGTGCAGGAGTCAGCGGAGCGCGAGCGACCGACGACCAAGATCGGCGACATGATCATGCGCCGCCTGAAGGAGCTCGACAAGGTCGCCTACGTCCGCTTCGCCTCCGTCTATCTCGAATTCGAGGACGTGACCGAGTTCATGGCTGAACTCAAGACCCTCGTCCGCACCCGACAGGGCGGCGCGGCGTCGGGCAAGCGAGCCTCTTAAAAGTCTGGAGTCTCGGAGTCTGGAGTCAAAAACGATCCTTGCCTTTGACTCCGAGACCCCAGACTCCGAGACTCCAGACTCAAATGGTTATGCGAGTCATCGGGCTTGAGCGGATCGAGATCGAGCGGCTGCGGCAGCGGGTGCGCAGGCTGGTCGCGGCGATGCAGGAGGTGATGGACGACGTGCCGTCCGGCGCCGCCGGTGCGTGGACGCCGCCGGTCGACGTCTGCGAGTCGGGCGGCGAGGTCATCGTCAAGGTGGAGCTGCCGGGCGTCGGGGCGGGCGACATCGATTTGACGCTCACGAACAATTCTTTGCGGATCGCGGGGAAGAAGAAGCGGCGCGCGCCGCGCGGCGCCGTCTCGCACATCTGCAGCGAGCGCGGCTACGGGACTTTCACGCGCACGGTCGCGCTGCGCTGGTCGCTGAAGACGCGCGGCGCTTCGGCGCAACTCGCGAACGGCCTGCTCACCGTGCGGCTGCCGAAACTCTCGGACAGGCGCGGCGCGGAATTCAAGATACCGATCAAGGAAAACGATGAACGATGAACGCGGAACGATGAAGCAATGACGAGAACAGTCGCCTTTACTTCATCGTTCATCGTTCATCGTTCATACTTTTAATACCATGCCAACAATCGAAGACATCGGCGAGGCTTTCGAGCCGACCGGCGCGGCGAATGTAGAGGAGCAGCAGTTGCAGGTGCCGGAGACGCTGCCCGTGCTCCCCCTGCGCGACATCGTCATCTACCCGTTCATGATCGTGCCGCTGTTCGTCTCGCGCGAGAAGTCGATCCGCGCGGTCGACGAGGCGCTCGGCGAGAACCGGATGATCCTGCTCGTCTCGCAAAAAGATTTAGACAAGGAAGAGCCCGGGGCGGAAGACCTCTACGCGGTCGGGACCGTCGCCGTCATCATGCGGATGCTCAAGCTGCCGGACGGGCGCACGCGCATCCTCGTGCAGGGCTTGACGCGGGCGCGGCTCGAATCAGTCGAGTCAGGGGGCGAGTACCTGCGGGCGCGCGTCGCCGTGATGCAGGAGGCGAGCGCGGGGGAGCGCTCGCTCGAAGTCGAGGCGCTCGTCAGGAACGTCCGCGGCTCGATGGAGAAGGCGGCGAACCTCGGCAAAAACATCTCGCCCGAAGTGATGGCGATCGTCGCCAACCTCGACGACGCCGGTCGCCTCGCGGACCTCGCCGCGTCGAACCTCGAACTCAAGGTCGAGGACGCGCAGTCGGTCCTGGACATCGCCGACACGACGGCGCGGCTGCGGCGCGTCAACGAGCTGCTGAACAAAGAGATCGAGGTGCTGACCGTCCAGCAGGAGATCAACACG
Organism: Acidobacteriota bacterium; assembly: GCA_020200235.1. GTDB lineage: Bacteria > Acidobacteriota > Blastocatellia > Pyrinomonadales > Pyrinomonadaceae > JAIVGV01. The sequence continues at coordinate 27,842 of JAIVJC010000011.1, forward strand.
CAGGCGCGCGCCGACATCGACCGCTCGCAGCGCGAGTTCTACCTGCGCCAGCAGCTCAAAGCCATCCAGGGCGAGCTGGGCGAGGGCAACGAACTCGCCGAAGAGATCGCGCAGTTCCGCGAGAAGATCGAGACCGTGAAGATGCCGAAGGCGGCGGAAGAGGAGGCGCTGCGCCAACTCAAGAAACTCGAACGGATGCACCCGGACGCGGCGGAGACGGCGACGCTTCGCAACTGGCTGGAGATCATGACCGACCTGCCGTGGTCGAAGGCGTCGGTCGACAACCTCGATCTGGCGAAGGCGGAGCAGATACTGAACGAGGATCACTACGGGCTCGAAAAAATCAAGGAGCGCATCATCGAGGCGCTCGCCGTGCGCAAGCTCAAGGAGAAGCCGAAGGGCTCGATCCTCTGCTTCGTCGGGCCCCCCGGCGTCGGCAAGACTTCCCTGGGTCGCTCCATCGCGCGCGCGCTTGATCGCAAGTTCGTCCGTTTGAGTCTCGGCGGTCTGCACGACGAGGCGGAGATTCGCGGGCACCGCCGCACCTACGTCGGCGCGATGCCGGGTCGCATCGTGCAGGCTCTGCAGCAGGCGGGCACGAACAACCCGCTCATCATGCTCGACGAGATCGACAAGGTCGGCGCGGACTTCCGCGGCGATCCCTCGTCGGCTCTGCTCGAAGTCTTAGACCCGGAGCAGAACAATTCTTTCCGCGACAACTACCTCGGCGTCACCTTCGATCTCTCGAACGTGATGTTCATGACGACCGCCAACGTGCTCGACACCATCCAGGCGGCGCTGCGCGACCGCATGGAGGTGATCCGCCTCGCGGGCTACACCGAGGAGGAGAAGTTGGAGATCGCGCGCCGGCACCTGATCCCGAAGCAGCTCGAGGAGAACGGCGTCACGGCGAAGAACCTGCGCATCTCGAAGTCCGCGCTCTCGGCGATCATCCTGCAGTACACACAAGAAGCCGGGTTGCGACAGCTCGAGCGCGAGATCGGCGCGCTCTGCCGCAAGGTCGCGCGGAGGGTCGCGGAGGGGCAGACGGAAGTCGTGATGGTCACGCCGAAGAACGTGCACGAATTCTTAGGCGTGCCGAAGGTCGCCCCCGACGAGGTGTTGAAGAAGGATCAGATCGGAGTCGCGACGGGCCTGGCTTGGACGGCGGTCGGCGGCGAAGTCCTCTTCATCGAGGCGCTGAGGATGAAGGGCAAGGGCAATTTAGTTCTGACGGGCCAGCTCGGCGACGTGATGAAGGAGTCGGCGCAAGCCGCGTTCTCTTTCGCCAAGTCGCGCGCGCGCGAGCTCGGCATCAACGAGGACGACTTCAACAACTACGACATGCACATCCACATCCCCGAAGGCGCGATCCCGAAGGACGGTCCCTCCGCCGGCATCACGCTCGCCACGGCGATGGTCTCGTCGCTCTCGCAGCGCGCCGTGCGCAAGGACGTGGCGATGACGGGAGAGATCACCTTGCGCGGGAACGTGCTGCCCGTGGGCGGCGTCAAGGAGAAGGTGCTGGCGGCGCGGCGCGCGCGCGTCACGAAGATCATCCTGCCCGCGCAGAACCGGCGCGACATGGACGAGGTGCCGAAGGAGTTGATGGGCGAGATCAAGTTCGTCTTCGTCGAGAACGTCCAGCAGGTCTTCCGCGAGGCGCTGAAGGACGCCGCGCCGGCGACCCCGCCCGCGCCGCCGCGCCCGAAAGCCCTGCCGCAGCCCGCGCCGCCGACTGCCCACTGAAGGCGGGAGATGCGCGGAATTAGATCGGGCAATGTGACCACACCCGCACGCGGCTGCGGGGGGCGCTCCGCGCCCCGAATTGCCCTGCCAAAGGCGCAACCGGACGCCGCCCGCAGGCATCTTAAATTCGACTGCGGCGGAGCGGGATTTGTACGGAAACATTACCCGTTTCGCCTTTTCTATCAAGTAGATAAGGTTGACACTCCCGGAGCCGTGTGATAAGTATCAGACCTGCCCCGGGCGACTTCGACGGCAGCCCCTCGCGCTTTCGTTAGTCGTCTCCGGGCGGTAAGCTTTTCATCCTCGCGCTTCATACTTAGTGGAACCGCTCGCGCGATCTCGTCGTGAAGACTAGTGGAGATCGCCATCGTGGATTCGCTTCAGCCTGAGGTTTTAAGGAGACCGAACGACTGATGAAAACGAGCTTCCCCCGACTTATTTCTTTCGCCGCCATCATCTCGATTCTCGCCGCGCAGCTCCCCGCCGCGCGCGCGCAAGGTCTGTCCGCCTCGCCCCTGCGTAACACGCCGTCAGATGTCGAGCGCGACGCCGGTCGCGTGCAGGCGGTCATCGATCAGGCGGAGAACCATTACAAACTCGCCGAGCTGAGCCTGCGCGATCGCAACATCGACGCCGCGCGCGCCGAGTTCGACAAGTCGGTCGACACGATCCTCGAGTCGGGCTTAGACGTGCGCGCGAACCCGAAGCTCCAGACCTTCTACCTCCAACTCGTCGAGCGCATCTACCGCGCGGAAGTCCCGGCGCAGGTCGCGCCCGCTGCCACTCAGGCGGTCGTCGCGTCGAACGCCGCGCAGCCCGCCCAGTTGGGCGGCGCGCAGATCATTAACGCGAACGCGACCAACGACGTGGCGAGCGTGCAGCAGCCGACGGGCTTTTTGCGCGACCAGCACTTCGAGCCTTCGCCGCTCGACGAGCTGAGCAAGATCGTGCTGACCGAGGAAGAGAAGACGGTGACCGACGAGGAGGTCGCCAAGCTCGAAGAGGCGAAGAGCACGATCAACTTCGGCTTCAACACGAACACGCTCATCCAGCAGTACATCAACTACTACCAGGGCCGCGGCCGCGGGACGATGGAAGTGGGCTTGCGCCGCTCGGGTCGCTACATGACGATGGCGCGCGAGATTTTCCGCAAGGAGGGCGTGCCCGAAGACATCGTGTGGCTCGGTCAGGTCGAGAGCACCTGGAAGCCGAACGCCTACTCGTGGGCGGCCGCCTCGGGGCTCTGGCAGTTCATCCCCTCGACGGGCTCGCGCTACGGCTTGCGCCAGACCGCGTGGGTGGACGAGCGCAACAGCTTCGAGAAGGCGACGCACGCCTCGGCGCGCTACCTGAAGTGGCTGCACGACCGCTACAACAACTGGGAACTCGCGATGGCCGCCTACAACACGGGCGAGGGCAACATCGACCGCGCCATCTCGCGCGCGGGCGCGCGCGACTTCTGGCGCATCTACCCGTTCATCGCGCAGGAGACGCGCAACTACGTGCCGAACATCCTGGCGACGATCCTGATCGCGAAGAACCCGGAAAGGTACGGCTTCCGCAACATCCGCCCCGAAGCGCCGCTCTCCTACGACGTGGTCAACGTGCCTTCGGCGACCAGCCTCCAGCTCGTCGCCTCGGCGGCGGACTCGAGCGTCGATTACCTGCGCTCGATCAACCCGGAGCTGCGCCGCGACGTGACGCCGCGCGGCGAGTCTTACAACCTGAGAGTCCCCGCCGGTCGCGGCAAGGCGTTCGTCGCGCTCCTGAAGCGCGTGCCCGCCGACCGTAGGGAGTCGGCGAAGGTCGTCCCGGTCGCGCCGGGCGAAGACTTCGGCTCGGTCGCCGCGCGCACGGGTTCGAGCGTCGCCCAGTTGCAGCTCTGGAACGCGGGCGTCGATCTCTCGAAGGGCGGCAAGCTGGTCGTCCCGTCGGGCGCGGTGAGAAACGTCGCGATGGTGCGGGCGCGCCCGAACACGTCCGCCGCCGCCAGCACGCTCGTCACCGTCAAGGCGAAGGCTGGCGAGACCATCGCGCAGATCGCCGCGCGCTACGGCGCCAATCCGGAAGAGGTCGCGCGCCTGAACGCCTACGCGTCGGACGCGGCGCTCGTCGCGAACCAGATGGTCAAGGTCCCCGCCAAGCCGGGCACCGCCGTCACGAACGGCACGCCGGGTCGGCGCGGCAGGTAAGACGAGCGAATACAAAGTCGGAATGGCGGGGGATGAAGTTAAGTCATCCCCCGCCTTTTTCTTTCAGGGCGATGCTCGATAAGTCGGTCTCGTGACTCGACGCGACCGAGCCGCGAATGATCCGGGCGCGAAAATTCTCTTGACCTCCGGGTGGTTATCGCGTTTGATCTCTCTCGTTCTTCCAACTCCGAAGCCGAGCAGGTTCTCACCGCCATGCTCTTCCGCACACAGTCAGCCGCCGTCTACGGCATCGACGCCGATCTGGTCGACGTGGAAGTCGATCTCACGCCCGCGCGCAACGAGGTCGACACCTCGCCGCCCGTGACCATCGTCGGCCTGCCCGACGCCGCCGTCAGGGAGTCGCGTGAGAGGATCCGCGCCGCCGTCAACAACAGCGGCTTCTTCTTCCCGTTCCACAAGACGACGATCAACCTCGCGCCGGCGGACGTGCGTAAGGAAGGCGCGAGCTTCGATCTTCCCATCGCGCTCGGCATCCTCGGCGCGAACGGCGATCTCGGCGAACTCGAGAGCCTCACGCACGTGCTCACGGTCGGCGAGCTGTCGCTCGACGGTCGCGTGCGCGCGATCAAGGGCGCGCTGCCCGTCGCCATCCGCGCGCGCGACGCCGCGATCAAAACCCTCCTGCTGCCCGAGGAGAACGCGCACGAGGCGGCGGTCGTCGCCGGCGTGGACGTTTACGGCGTCGCCGACCTGCGCTCGGCGGTCGAGCTCGTCACGGCGCTCGCGCGCGGCGAGCGACCCGCGCCTGTCCGGATCGATCCGACGGAAGTGCTCGCGCCGCGCTCCGCGCACGGCGTCGACTTCCGCGAGGTGCGCGGTCAGCTCGCCACCAAGCGCGCGCTCGAAGTGGCGAGCGCGGGCGCGCACAACATCCTGCTCATCGGCCCGCCGGGATCGGGCAAGACGATGCTCGCCAAGCGGCTGCCGACGATCCTGCCGCCACTGGAGTTCGAGGCGGCGCTGGAGCTGACGAAGATTCACTCCGTCGCGGGGCTGACGGGTCGCGCCGGTCTCGTCACCGAGAGACCCTTCCGCTCGCCGCACCACACGATCAGCGACGCGGGGCTCATCGGCGGCGGCGCGGTGCCGCGGCCCGGCGAAGTCTCTCTCGCGCACCACGGCGTGCTGTTCCTCGACGAGCTGCCGGAGTTCGATCGCAGCGTCCTGGAAGTCCTGCGCCAGCCGCTCGAAGATCAGAAGGTCACGATCAGCCGCGCGTCGATGTCGCTGACGTTCCCCGCGTCGTTCATGCTCGCGGCGGCGATGAACCCTTGCCCCTGCGGTTTCTGGAATGACCCGACGCGCGAGTGCCGTTGCACGCCTCTGCAGATTCAACGCTACGT
>JAIVJC010000257.1 GCA_020200235.1 Acidobacteriota bacterium
GCGCGCCACAGTCCGCGCCGACGACGAGCACAAGCACCGCCACCTCAGCACGATCCTCAAGATCATCGACCGCTCGCGCCTCTCCGATGGCGTGAAGTCGCGCGCCGCGAGCATCTTCGCTCGCCTCGCCGAAGCGGAGGCGCGCGTGCACAACGTCCCCGTGGAGAGTATTCACTTCCACGAGGTCGGCGCGATGGACGCGATCATCGACGTGGTCGGCGCGTGCGTCGGCTTCGAGCTGTTGAAGATCGAACGCTTCTCGGCGTCGCCCCTGCACGTCGGGAGCGGGATGGTCGAGATGGCGCACGGGCGTTTCCCCGTCCCGCCGCCCGCGGTCGCCGAGCTCCTGCGCGACGTGCCGACTTACGCGACCGACATCGTCGGCGAACTCGTGACCCCGACCGGCGCGGCGATCATCTCGACGGTGTGCGACTCGTTCGGCGCGATGCCCGCGATACGCGTGGCGGGCGTCGGCTACGGCGCGGGCGGTCGCGAGTACGAGCGTTTTCCCAATGCTCTGCGCGTCTTTGTGGGCGAGGCGGAAGGCGACGCGGGCGACGAGAAGCTGTGCATGGTCGAGACGAACCTCGACGACGTTTCGCCGCAAGTCCTCGGTCACCTGATGGAGCGAGCCTTCGAGCGCGGCGCGCTCGACTGCTATTTCACGCCCGCGCAGATGAAGAAGAACCGCCCCGGCGTGCTCGTCTCGATCCTCTGCCGGCCCGCCGAGCGCGAGTCGATCTACAAACTGCTGTTCGACGAGACGACGACCATCGGCGTGCGCTCGCACGAAGTAGAGCGGCGCGCGCTCCCGCGTGAGACCGTACTGGTCGAGACGCAGTTCGGCGCGATCCGCGTCAAGGTCGCGCGCTCCGACGGGCGCGTCACCAACGCCACGCCCGAATACGACGACTGCCGAGCCGCCGCACGCAAGTCCGACGCGCCCCTGCGCGACGTGGAGGCGGCGGCGCGCGCGGCGTTCCTAAAATCCGTGACAGGTGACAAGTGACAGGTGACAGGCAAGACAAAAATTCTTCTCGTCACTCGATACGGATTACTCTTCACGGCTGTTCCTGTCACCTGTCACGGTTTACCCGTCACGGAGGTTGAGCTATGAGCGCAGGATTCTCGGCGACGGAGCCGGACGAGGACGGCGAAGGGGTGGTAGGCGCGGGCGTCGATCTTGAAAAGATCGCGGCGGGCGTGCGGCTCATCCTCGAAGGCATCGGCGAAGACCCGGAGCGCGCCGGGTTGCTGCGCACGCCCGTGAGGGTCGCGGAGATGTACGCCTCGCGCCGACTCCAGGTGCAGGAGCGGCTGACCTCCGAGATCGCCGACACGCTCTTCGAGGGCTTGAAGCCCGTCGGCGTGATGGTCGTCGTCGAGGCGGAGCACACCTGCATGACCGTGCGGGGCGTGAAGAAGCCGGGCGCGCTCACCATCACGTCCGCGCTGCGCGGCGGCTTCCGCCACGACCCCCGCACGCGCGCCGAGGCGATGGCGCTGATCCGCGGCAGGGAGTGAGCAGCTTTAGTCAGTTGTCCGTGGTCAGTTGTCCGTTGCCGGTTGTCTGTCATGAAGTGTTGATGAATAATGTTCGCGCGAACAAAAGAGAACAACTGACAACTGACCACGGACAACTGACAATTGATGAAAACCTTCTACGTCACCACCCCCATCTACTACGCGAACAGCCTGCCACACCTCGGTCACTTGTACACGACCGTGGTCGCCGACTGCGTCGCGCGCCACCGCCGGCAGCGCGGCTGCGAGACTTACTTCCTGACGGGGACAGACGAGCACGGCATCAACGTCCAGCGCGCCGCCGCGCGCGAGGGGCGCGCGCCGAAGGAGCAGGTCGATTACGTCGTCGGCGAGTTGAAGAAGATGTTCGCCGCCTACCGGCTCGACGCGGAGGGCGGCGGCTACGACATCTTCATGCGCACGACCGAGCCGTTCCACTACGAGGGCGTCGCGAACCTCTGGCGCAAGATCGCGGCGGCGAAAACGCCCACAGGGCGCGAGGCGATCTACAAGGGCTTCTACGAGGGCTGGTTCTGCGCGCCGTGCGCGACTTTCAAGACCGAGGAAGAGTACGTCAGGGCTGAGAGGGAAGGCGACGCGCCGCTCTGCGCGATCCACGAAGCACCGCTCGACCGCGTCTCCGAGGAGAGCTACTTCTTCCGGCTCTCCGACTACGGCGACGCCCTGCTCGCGCTCTACGAGTCGCGCCCCGACTTCGTCCGCCCCGAGGCGCGCCGCAACGAAGTCGTCAGCTTCGTCAGCCGCGGCCTGCAAGACCTCTCGGTGAGCCGCCTGAAGTCGTCCGTCTCGTGGGCGATCCCCGTGCCCGACGACACGGCGCACACGATCTACATCTGGCTCGACGCACTGACCAATTACGTCACGGCGATCGGCTGGGGGAACGAAGAGCGCGAGCGCGCCGTCGGCTTCGAGAAGTTCTGGCCCGCGCTGCACCTGCTGGCGAAAGACATCCTGCGCCAGCACGCCATCTACTGGCCCGCCTTCCTGATGGCTGCCGGCATCGAGCTGCCGGTCGGTGTCTTCTCCCACGGGCTCTGGCTCGACCCCGAAGGGCGCAAGATGTCGAAGACCTTGCGCTGATCGGTCGCTACTGCGACGGCGCGATCCCCGCCGGAGAGATCAGCGAGGGGAAGCGTTTGCTCGCCAAGCGCGCGGGCGTCGAGGCGGACGCGCAGGGGCTCGCCAGCTCGCTCGCGCTCGCGCGCGATCAGTTCGTCCAGCAGTTCGACGACTTCGCCTTCAGCCGCGCTCTCGAAACCGCGTGGGCGACCATCGCGCGCGCCGACAAGATGATCTCGGACGCCAAGCCGTGGGAGCTGGCGAAGTCCGAAGAGCAGCGCGAGACGCTCGACGCCGTGCTCTACCGCGCGGCTGAGACTTTGCGCTGGCTCGCCGCCTTGCTCTACCCGTTCATGCCCGAAACGATGTCCGCGCTCTGGTCGCAGCTCGGTCAGCGGGACGACATCGAGAAGACCGATCCGCTTCAACTAACCTGGGGAGGCACGCGAGCCGGGGCGCGCGTGGGAGAAATCCTTCCGCTCTTCCCGCGCCTCGATAAAATTAAAGTCATGGCAGAAATCGAAAAAGAAAATTCATCCCAGCAGGTCTCTCAAACTCAACCGACCGGGCAGAGCGCCGCCCGCGCGACCGAAGCCGACGCCGTCCCCGGCTCTCCGAGTGCCAGCGAAACACGATCGCCGCCGCCGATGCGCGGCGCAACCGAAGCCGACGCGGTGCCCGCAGCGGCACAGACGCCCGCGGCAGGTCAGCCGAGTGTTGAAGGCGTCGCGCAGATCGGCATCGAGGACTTCGTCAAGGTCGAGCTGCGCGTCGGCGAGATTCTCACCGCCGAGCGCATCCCGAAAGCCGACAAGCTGCTGCGCTTCACGGTCGATCTCGGCGAGGCGCAGCCGCGCCAGATTCTCGCGGGGATCGCGGAGCATTACGAGCCGGAGAATTTAATCGGTCGCAAGATCGTCGTCGTCTCCAACCTCAAGCCGCGCAAGCTCCGCGGCTTCGAGTCGCAGGGCATGGTGCTCGCGGCTTCCGTCGGCGAAGAGGGGCGCCCCGTCCTCGCCACATTCGCAGAGGACGTGCCGAATGGAACGAAACTCAAGTAGGGGATGGGGGCTGGGGG
>JAIVJC010000084.1 GCA_020200235.1 Acidobacteriota bacterium
CTCTTATGACCAACGAAGAGATCGCGAAAAATTTCGAGCGGCTGGCGACGCTGATGGAGATCCGCGGCGAGGATCGCTACCGCGTGCGCTCGTACAGGAACGCCGCCGAGGTGATCGAGACGTGGTCGTCGCCCGTCGAGAGAATTGCGCGCGAGGAGGGCTTGAAGGGCTTGCAGACGCTGCCGAGCGTCGGCAAGGCGATCAGCTCGAAGATCGTGGAACTGCTTGAGCGCGGCACGTTCGAGGCTTACGAGAAGCTGACCGCCGAGACGCCGGAGACCGTGCTCGACCTGCTCGACGTGGGCGGCGTCGGCTTGAAGACGGCGGCGACGCTGTACCAGCAGTTCAAAATCTCTTCGCCCGAAGACCTCTCGAAGTTCGTCGCGGGCGGCGGGCTCGAACTCGTGGACGGCGTCGGCGAGAAGACCGCGGAGAAGATCGCGGAGAGTCTGAGGCGGAGGGGGTATTTATCTTGAAGCCGCAGAGCGGCGTAAGAAGCTTAGCCCACGGCGTGAGTCGTGGGATCGAACGAGGGAAACGTTGAGAGCGCCTCTGACAAAAGGAATAAGGTTATGACTCTTAGTGGTTTCTTAATTCGCATCATCCTGCTCGTTATTCCCGGCATCATCGGCAGCTCGCTCTACCGCAATCTCAGAGGCAAGACGAGTCGGAAGGATTGGGAAGGTTACCTTGAAATCTTGGTGTTCTCTTTCATCGCCTATGGCGTACACGCGCTGCTTAATAAAACTTTCGGTGCCGGCGACTACTTAATAGCTTTTCGGGCTTTTACAAACGAGAGCGCGCCGATTGATCATCCTGTCGGACGCGCAATCTTCTTCGCCTCACTATTGAGTGTACCCGTGGCCTTCGGGGCGTCTTACGTTGATGAGTACAAGCTTATTAATAAATTCGCACGAAGCATTAACGCCACGAGGAGGTTTGGCGACGAAGATGTTTGGGATTATTTTAACCGGAGTCCCGACATCAAATGGGTCTACGTGCGGGATCAGAAGCGGGATGTGTATTACTACGGCTGGATACAAGCTTGGTCAGACCCGTATAAAAATAGAGAACTTCTGCTTAGGGAGGTCGAGGTGTATCAGAAATCAACTGCAGAGTTGCTCTATAGAACTGACGCGGTTTACCTCGCGCGCAAGAGTGATGATTTGACCATTGATGCAGACTTAACATCTAATACCCCTGTCGGGGGTCAAGAAGAAGGAACGGAGGAGATTTCCGATGACGACTAGAGGCATTGAGAATGGGATAAATTTCCCTGTCCAGCGTGAGCCTCAAAAAGATGCCGGAAACGTAAAAGTGCGACCGGCGGGTCAAAGGCCTACGGCGGTGCGGAAGCCGGAGACCAATCCTGCGCCGCAAAATCCAAATCAGGGTGAAGATAGCAGGGGGGGACAAGTGGAAAGAAATAAGAGAGTGTTTATCACAAACACGAAGCCGTTAACTGAGGGCAATACAAAAGGGAACGTAAACATTCGCCCGGAAGGTGTGAAACCTGTGGCGACCGCGAAACCGGAGCGCCCGCCCTCTTCAGGCCCCAGCAACAGTGGCACGCAAGGATCAGCGCAAAGCTCATCACAAAGCTCTTCGCAATCCTAAAAAATCGGGAACAGAGGGCTACAGAAGGCTCTCGGTTTAGAGGACTCTCTTTTTTTTGGCTTCACATCCCCACGGCTCATGCCGTGGGCTACACTCTCACGCCCCTTTCAGGGGCTCAGACTCTCTTCCCTTTCATCCTTAGCCGCGGCTCGTGGCGACCATCACGCCCTCGGCTTGGCGCTTGACGATGACGAGCGTGAGATCGTCGACGGAGTCTGTGCCTTGCGCGAACTTCGTCAGGGCGGACTCGATCTTGTCGCGCACGCCCGCCGCCGAGGAGTCGAGGTTGCGCGCGACCACGTCGTAGAGGCGCATCGCGCCGAACTCCTCGCCCGCCTGGTTCTGCGTCTCGGAGACGCCGTCCGAATAGATGACGAGCACGTCGCCGGGGTGGAGCTGCGTGCGCCCCTCGCGGAAGAGCGCGCCGGGGGAGATGCCGAGCGGGATGCCGCCCGCCGCGAGCTGCTCCATCGTCCCCGAGGCGTGCGCGATGAGCGGCGGGTTGTGCCCCGCGTTGATGAACGTGAGCACGCCGGTCAAAGGGTCGAGCTCCGCGCAGAAGAGCGTGACGAAGCGGTTCGAAGGGATCGTCTCGGCGAGGTACTTGTTGACCGCGCTGATCGTCTCGACGATCGACTGGTGCGCGCTCGTCTGCGCGTGCATCGCCGCGTGCAGGGAAGACATCAGGAGCGCCGCCGAGGTGCCCTTGCCCGACACGTCGCCGAGCGCGATGACGGTGTGGCCGTCGTGGCGCGGGATGAAGTCGTAGTAGTCGCCGCCGATCTCGTAGCAGGGGAAGCTGATGCCCTGGAGCTCATAGCCGGGGACGACCGGCGGCGAGGTGGGCTGGAACCTCTGCTGTATCTCGCGCGCCAGTTGCAGCTCGCGCTCCAGGCGGTCGCGCGCCACGTCCTCCTCGACGAGCCGCGCGTTCTCGACCCTGATCGCGGCGACCGAGCCGAGCGTCGTCAGCACGGTCAGGTGATCCTGCGAGAACTTCGCCTCGGCGAGCGGCGAGTCGGCGTAGATCATGCCGAAGATTTTGTCGCCGACGCCCAGAGGCACGGCGAGCACCGAGCGGATGCCCTGGATGGTGACGGTGCTCGAGGCGAAGCGCGGATCGTGCTGCGCGTCGGAGGTCAGCACCGAGCGGCCCTGCGCGACCACCTCCTCGATGATCGAGCGGCTGACGCGGATCTCGCCGACCTCGCCCTTCTGCCCGCGCAACTGCGCGACCCTGACCTTCAGCTCGCCGTCGCCCTTCACGTCGCGCAGCATGATCAGGCAGCGCTCCGCCGGGACCGCCTCGAAGACGAGCGCGACGACCTGCGTCAAAGTCTCGTCGAGCGTGGCGGGCGCGAGCAGCGTGACGGAGACCTTGCTGATGAGGGCGAGCAGGTTCGTGTGCCCCGCCGAGAGATCGGACTGGATCGCCGCGGCGGGCGAGCGGTCGCGCGAGGGCGGGCGCACCACCGTCGAAGAGCCGCGCGGCAGCTCGCCGGAGCCCTGCGTGCGCGCGCCCTCGATGGCTTCGAGCAAGCCGGAGGTCGTGCGGTGCCCGGAGTTGAGGGCGATGGTCGCCTCGGGGACCGAAGGGCTGCCGTCGGAGATCATGGTCGCGCCCGCGCCGGGCAGGGCGTGATCGCGGAACTCGATCTCGGTCTCGCCGATCTGGATGCGGTCGCCGGGGGCGAGCGGCATCGGGGCTTCGGCGCGCGCGCCGTTGAAGAGCGTGCCGTTCGCCGAGCCCAAATCCTGCATCACGTACACGTCGCCCTCGCGGCGCACTTCGGCGTGGACGCGCGAGGCGAACGGATCGGGGATGCACACGTCGTTGCGCGCCGAGCGACCGATGGTGATGCGCAAGCGCCCCAGAGGGAAAGTCTCCGTCGCGCGGTCGGGGTATTTGATGATCAGATCGGACATAAGACTTCGCGTGACAGGTCACGAGCGACAAGTCACGAGTGACGAGTGACGAGTGACGAGTGACGAGTGACAGGCAAGAACAAGAATAAGACAGGGACGGGATTTTAACTCGTCACCCGCGACTTGTCATCAGCTCACACCTATTATCCGTTAAGACTCGCCGCTTCCCGCTTCACTACTCAATACCGGTGACGACCGAACACTTCTTGCTCGTCACTCGTCACTCGTCACCTGTCACGCGCCTTCTCAGTTCTGCCCGCTCGCGCGTCGGCGGTCGAACTCTTTGCCGAGGCTGTCTTCGTAGCGGCGCGCTTCGGCGCCGAAGCGCCCGCGGCGCGCGCGCTGGAAGTAGGAGAGCGCCGCGATCAGCTCGCCGCGCTTGAGAGAGCGCGGGTCGCGCCCCTCGGCGAGATTGAGACCCAGGTAATAGTTGGCGTCCGAGTTTCCGCCCCGCGCGGCGGCGGCGAACTCGGCGATGGCGGCGGCGCGGTTCGCGCGCCAGAGCTGCGAGCCGCGCTCGAAGTGCTCCTTGGGCGAGGCGGCGGCTGGCAGGGCGGTCGCGGTCGCGGGCGCCGCGGCAGAGTTTCTGTTCGCTCCCGCCGCGCGCGCCGCCTCGATCCTCTCGCGCTCCGTCTGCGCGGCGGCGTTCGACGAGTTGGACGAAGCCGCTTCGGAGGCGCGCGGGAGGTTCGCGTTCGCGGCGGCGTTAGCGTTCCTCGCCCCGCCGCCTTCCGCCGCGGAGAGCTGTTCGCGGCTCGCCCGCGCGACCCGCGCGTCGCGCGAAGAGGCGAGCCGCTTGTAGAGCGACTGCGCCTGAGAGGTCTGACCCGACAGGCGCAGCGCGTCCGCATAAGCGAGCTGCAACGAGTCGTCGCGCGTCGCCTCCGGCGCGACGCCGAGCAGGCTGTGGTAACTCCCGGCGGCGTCCGCGTGCAAGCCTTCCGCCGCCTGCGCGTCGGCGAGCGAGCGCCACGCCGCGGCGTCCGATGCGTCGAGCCGGACGACCGCCTTCAGCTCTTCGATCGCCGTGCGGCGCGCGCCCCCTTCGAGGAGGAGACGCGCCAGGCGTCGGTGCGGCTCGGCGTTCGACGGATCGGCTGCGGCGGCTTCGCGCAGGCGCGCGACCGCCTCGTCCGCGCGACCCGCGGCGAGGAGACGGTCGGCTTCCGCGATCTTCGCCGACGCCGTCTGCCGCCCCTCGTCCGTGACGGTCGCGCCCGCGGCGGACGCGGCGACTCCCGTCGCCTGGGCGCGGCGGTAGCGCTGCATCGCGAGCCACCCGAGCAGGACGACGGCGGCTGTGACGACGACGACGACGCCGAAGACCGCCGCGCCCGCCCACAGCTGGATGGCGCGGTCCTCGGTCGAGCGCGGTGCGCGCGGACTCGAGGTGACGACCGTGCGCTCGTCGTCGTCGTCCGGCGCGACCGGCGCGATCTCGCGCGCTCCCGAGCCGTCGGCTGGCGCGGCGACGATCGTGGCTGGAGGACCGGGGTTCGGGGCAGCGGGCGGCGCGGCGTCGCGGTAGACGGGCGCGGCGTCGGGCGTCGCGCGCGGCTCGGCGTCAATCGGGCGGACGCTGATCGTGAGCGGGTGTTCTCCGAGTTCGGCGGAATGATCGCGCGCGGCATCGCCAGACCTCGCGCGCGCGGGCTCGGCGGGCTCGCCGCCGCGCTGGATGAAGTCAGCCATCTCGCCGCTGGTGAAGGCGGAGGTGCGCCCGCGGTTGGGCGAGCCGGTGTCGTGCGGCGAGAGCCCCTCGGTCGCGACGGGGCGCTCGGCTGAGAGCGGGATGGTGGCGGCGACGGGCGAGACTCCGTCCTCTTCCGCCGCGCGCGGCAGCATCGCGCCGCACATCCGGCAGAAGCGCGCCTCCGTCGTGGAGACGAAACCGCAGGCTGGACAGGTCTTCGTCATCGTCTCTGAAAAAACTGACAGCGCGGCGCGAGAGTCCTCTTGCCGTCGCGCGCGCGCGCGCCGACCTTACTCGCGCACGACGACCGTGCCGGCGATGAGATCATGCAGGGCGCGACCCTCGCGGTTGAGCGCCGCGAGGAGGAAGCCCACGCCGAGCGTGACGAAGGACGCGAGGTAGCCGACGGTGTGGCGCAGCAGCGCGCGCACGAAACTCAGAGGCTCCCCGTCGCGCCGCTCGACGCGCAAGCCCGTCGCCCACTTCCCCGCCGTGCGCCCGGTGAAGGCGGGCAGCAGGAGGAAGTTGAGCGCGGCGAAAACCACCGCGAGCACGTAGCCGGCGGCGAGCGCCGCGTCAGCCGACGAGCGCACGGAGAAGAGGCGCGCGAGCAGTGTCGAGAGATGCTACTCATTCAAAGCTGTCCGTGGTCAGTTGTCCGTGGTCAGTTGTCACTTCCGATTTCAGCGACTCGTCATACCCAGGGCGGACAACGGACGACTGACTACGGACTACTGACAATCAACCGATCAAAAAATGGAGCGTCGTCTCGCCGACGCGCAGCTTGTCGCCACTTTCTAACGCGCGCGGCTGGTGGGGGGCGAGGCGGAGCGTGTCGTTGATGACCGTGCCGTTGATGCTCCCCAGGTCCTCGACGAGGTAGGTGTCGCCTTTGCGGAAGATGCGCGCGTGGCGGCGCGAGATTTTCGTCTGCGGGTCGAAGCGCGAGAGATCGACCTCCGGGAAGATGTTCGAGTGCGGATCGCTCCGGCCCACGAGGCTCGACTCCTTCTGCAGCATGAAGGACGAATCGAGCTCGGTCGTCCCCGTCACGACGAGTTTGGCGGTCGCCCTCGCCTGCCTGAGCACCGCGCTCGCCACAGCCATCGGCTGGCGCTGGCCGCAGTGGGCGCAGTAAACGTCCTCGCCCGCGATGCGACCGCCGCAGAAGCCGCAGTAGACCATCTCGACCTGCATGGTCTTCAGGTTCGCGCTGACGTTCGCCGGCGCCATGCCGTAGGTGACCTGACCGGCGCGCAGCTTTTCGAGGTGGTCGGAGAGCGTGTCGCGCAGCTCCGCCGCCGAGCGGAAGCGGTTCTCCGGCTTGTACTCGACGGCGCGCATCAGGATCGCCTCCATCTCGTTCGAGAGCGAGGGCGTGATCTGGCGCGGGCGCGGGTTCTTGTTGAAGTCGAAAATCAGAAGCGGGTTGTCCTGCGGATCGGAGCCGGTCAGAAGATGAAACATCGTCGCGCCGAGACTGTAGATGTCCGAGCGCGGCTCGACCTTGCCGCTGAAGAGTTCCGGCGGGGCGTAGCCCATCGTGCCGACCGCCGTGACGCCCTTCTCTTCCTTCTGCACCCAGCGCGCGATGCCGAAGTCGATGAGCATGACGCGCCCGGAGTTCCCGTCGATCATCAGGTTGGCGGGTTTGAGATCGCGGTAGATGATCGGCGGGTTCTGGCGGTGCAGGTAATGGAGCACGTCGGCGACCTGGCAGCCCCAGTCGGTGACGGTCTTCTCGTCGAGGCGGCCGCCCGGCGCGTTCCTGAGCCGCGCGAGGAAGTCGCCGCCGGAGATGTACTTCATGACGAGGTAGAAGCGCCCCGCGCCGTCGTCGTAGAAGTAGTCGTAGATGGTCGGGATCGACTGGTGTTCGAGCGAGGAGAGGAGCATCGACTCGCGGCGGAAGTCGTTGATCGCCTTCTCGTGCTGCGACTCGTCGATGTTCGACTGGATCATCTCCTTGACGGCGCGCGGCTGATCGCCGAGGTTGCGATCCTTGGCGAGGTAGACCGCGCCCATGCCGCCGCCGCCGATGCGGCGGACGATCTCGTAGCGCGAGTAGAGGAGCGTCGCGGGATCGAGCTGCTTGGCGTTCGAGCGCCGCCCGCCGCCGGTCGAGCCGCCGCGCACGGTCGCGCCGGGCGAGACTTTCACGCCGCTCGTGCCCATCCTCTCGCCGTCGGTCTCCCGCCTCGCGGCGGGCGCGGGCGCATCGACCTTGCCAGTCTTACCGGCGCGCGACTCCGCGGGCGCGCTCTCGACATCACTACCAACGACGACGCCTTCATCGTCGCCGACCGACCGCGCGACAGCATCATTCTCATCACCCGCGGGCGGAGCCGCCGCCGCGAGCGACGCCGACTGCGACGCC
>JAIVJC010000203.1 GCA_020200235.1 Acidobacteriota bacterium
GGTCTGGGTCGAGGGCGTGGCGTTCACGGATCGGCTGCAACTGACGGACGGCTACAAACTCTCGAACGGACAGATCATCAAGGACGGCTTCGCCATCGCCGACGGCTACATGATGACCGACGGCACATACGTCTTCTCGAACGGCATCACCATCGCCAGCGGGATCACCATCGCCAGCGGGATCACCATCGCCAGCGGGATCACCATCGCCAGCGGCATCACCATCGCCAGCGGCATCACCATCGCGAGTTCTTTCACCTCCGCCGACGGCACGCTCGCGACCGGCGGCGCATACGGCTGGAGTTTCGCCAACCAGTCAGCGTGGGGCTCGAACATCATCGACCCCGCTTCCGTCAACGCGTCCAACGAAGTGTTGGTCATGATTCAGGGCGAAGCAGCCGTCCCCTTCGGCGTGCGTCGACTCTCAAGCACCAGCCCACTCTACCCGCACCGATAACCGCAGACATCGGGCGGGGGCGACTCCCCGCGCTCCCGCCCGACTCTCCCCGCAACTTACACAGAACATGGAGCGACAGACGACGACGCACCAGAAGCTACTGCGCGCCTTCCTGACCGTGGTGACGGCGGCGGGGCTCCTGCTGTGGCTCGTCGCCGCCGCCTCCGTGTCGCTCGACTTCACGCTCCGCGATCAACTGATCTTCCTGGGTCTCGTCCCGCTCGTCGTGAGCGCGAGCCTCTTCCCGAACATCTTCCCCATCCCTTCGGGGCTGAAGCTCACGCACGAGAAGGTGATCTTCACCCCGTCGGACTCCATCGTCCTGCTGGTCGCGTGCTGGTACGGGACCGCCCCGGCGATCTTCATCGCCGGGCTGGAAGGCTTCCTCTCGTCGCGCCGCGCCGTGCGCCGCGTCTCCAGCAACATCTTCTCATTCGGAATGATGAGCGTCGTCAGCGCGCTCAGCTCCGCCGCGCTCGGCGCGGTGCTGCGCTACGTCTTCGACGACGCGGCGCGCGGCAGCCGTCACAGCTTCCCCGCCGCCGCCGTCGCGCTGCTCGCGGCGAACCTCGTCCACATCGTCACGAACACGGGATTAGTCTCCACCTTCTTCGCGCTGCGCAAGGGCGACGCCGTGATGCGCCAGTGGAAGAAGAACTTCATGTGGGCGGTGCCGAACTTCCTGCCGACGAGCGCCGTGGCGAGCATGCTCTACATCACGCTGCAGTACAACGCGCTCGTCTCGTTCATCATCGGCGCGCCGATCCTCGTCGGGCTCTACCTCGGTCACCGCCAGTACCGCAACAGCGTGCAGGAGCGGCTCGACGCCATCGAGCGCGCGCAGCAGGAGCGCATCCACATGATGGACAAGGCGCACCGGGAGACGATCGAGGCGCTCGCCGTCGCCATCAACGCTAAGGACGAGGTGACGCACGAGCACGTCCTGCGCGTGCAGGTCTACGCCGCCGGCGTCGCGCGCCTGTTCGGGTGCACGGAAGCCGACGTCGAGGCGCTGCGCGCGGGCGCGCTTTTGCACGACATCGGCAAGATCGCCGTGCCCGATTACATCCTCAACAAGCCGGGCAAGCTCACCGCCGACGAGTTCGAGAAGATGAACAGGGCGACGCGATCCCGCTGACGGCGCGCATCCTCACGGTCGTGGACTGCTTCGACGCCGTGCGGGAAGATCGCCAGTACCGCAAGGGCATGACGCGCGACCAGGCGATCAAGCTGCTGATGGACGGCGTCGGCACGCAGTACGATCCGCGCGTGGTCGGCACCTTCGTCACGCACCTGCCGGAGTTCGAGGCGGAGATTCTGGCGATGCGCAACGCGCCGTCGCCCGACTTCGGCATCGAGCCCGTCGAACAACTCTCCGCAGCCGCGCGCGCCGTCACTCCCGCGGCGGGGCTGGCTGAGGCGCTCTCGACGGCGCAGACCGCCGAGCCTGCCCTCACTAATGACGAGCGCGCATCTCTCCAACAACTCTCGCGCGCTATCGACGACGAGCACACGGCAGACGGGCTCGCGCGCGCTTTCACGCGCGGGCTGAGAGCCCTCGTGCCCTACGACTCGTGCGTGCTGACGCTGCTCCCGGCGCAAGCCGGCGAGGACTCGGCGACGCACGCCGAAGGGCGACATGCCGAGGAGCTGGCTGCTCGCCGCGTCGTGCCCGGCGAGGGCGTGACGGGCTGGGCGCTCGCCAACCGCCAGCCGTTCTACAACGCAGACCCCAAGCTCGATCTCACGCCCGCGCTCGCCGCGCGCTGCTCGGACTTCCGCACGCTCGCCGCCTGCCCCGTCCTCGACGCCGAGGAGATGTACGGCGTCGTCACGCTCTATTCGGCGACGCTCGACGAGTACGGCGCGGGGCACCGGCGACTGCTCGAAAAGTCCGTCGCGCTGTTGGCGTCGGCTCTCTCAGAGCGCGCGTCATCGGTCGCGTCGTCGTCGAAGAGGCTGGAGAGAATCAACGAAGCGTTACAGGGTGAGGCGATCCTGAACGCGCCCGCGGCGAGCCTTACCGACGTCGTGCTGAAATCCGATCTGATGCACTGAGCGCAAGGCGCGCCTTGTGTCGAAGGCGGCGAGAGTGTCGAAAGAGAAAGCCCGCGCGGAGTTCGAACTCCGCGCGGGCTTTCCGCCGCGTGGTCGGGCTCAACCCTCCCGACCGTTTACATCTTTACTTGTATAACTAAGACATAACACCCCTGCGGGGAGCCGGCGGTTTATGAGCTCAGCCAGTAGCCGAGCGCCGTGATACACATTGCGAGCAGGATGATGAAGGCGAAGAGGCAGCCCCAGCTCTCCTGGAAACCCCCGAGCTTGTTATGAGGGAGTGACATGGCGGGACGGAAGTTAGCACGAGTCGGGCGGCACGTCCGTCCGAACACGCACGCTCACGTCACGCGGCTTCCCGCGCGGTGAGGCGCGCCAGGAGGTTCTTGAGCTGGTCGTACTCCTCGCCGAGGTAGAGGACCCAGTCGTTGCCATCGACGTTCACGTTCGTGCCTTCCACGTCCTTGCCGTACACCTCCGGCATCACGACGAGCGCGTGTGCCCGTCGTACTTCGCGTGCGTGCGGACTCTGCGCCCGATGCTCAAAGAGTACTCGACCGACTTGCCCACCAGGTTGACGAGCACCAGATCGGCCTGGACGTAGCCGGAGCCGACCCTCTCGAGCGCGTCCTCTTCATCCAACGCCACCACCACGCGATAGCCGTAACCAATTAAGTTCTTCACCAGGACGCCGCGGGTGTCGTCGTCCTCTTCAAGCAGGAAGATCGTCGACTGTCGCCCGTCGCTATTGCTGCTCACCATAATTCCCCTTTGACGTATGCCGGTTCGCGACCGCGTGAGGACAAAGCCTCACGGTCGTCGTCGACGGGCACCTTTTATATTTCGCGTGGAGTTTACTTATTTTATTATAAACCCTGCATTTGTCCAACACCGGACACTGGCTGTACAGTGGGCTGTTTAGATGGTACACTCGGCTCGTAAACTACTGGATACATTTCTCCGCTAGAATCATTTTACCGCTCGACACCGGGTCAAGCCTCGGCTTCCCCTTACTGCCGTCTGTCGGTCAACCGCACACGACCAAGCTAAGGAGAAGACGTATGCATCAGACCACGTCGTTCGCCCAGCCCCCGATCACTCCACGCAACCGTATTCTGTCCGCGCTTCCGGACGAAGACTACGCTCGCCTCGCCCCGCGGCTCGAATACGTCGAGATGCCTTTAGGCGAAATCCTTTACCGCCCGACCGAGATCATCAGGCACGTCTATTTCCCCTTCACCGGCACGATCTCGCTCACCAGCGTGATGGCGGACGGCGCGGAGACCGAGGTGGGGATAGTCGGCCGGGAGGGCGCTTTAGGCTTGCCCCTCCTCCTGGGCGATGAGTCGGTTCCCCTCAAGGCGGTAGTGCAAGTGGCTGGCACGGGCGCGCGGATACGCTCCGAGGTCTTCAAAGAGGAGATCAATCGGTGCGGGCATCTCCAGCGCCTGCTCTTAAAGTACGCGCAAGCCTTCTTCGTGCAGACCGCCCAGACCGCCGCCTGCAACCGCCTTCACACGCTCGACCGCAGGCTCGCCTGTTGGCTGCTGACGGCGAGGGACAGGGCGCAGACGAACGCGCTGCCGCTGACGCATGAGTTCATCTCCGTGATGCTCGGGGTGAGACGCGCGGGTGTGACCGAGGCGCTCGGAGCGTTCCACCGCGGGGGGCTGATAGATCGCGCGCGCGGCAGGGTCAGCATCATCGACCCCGCGGGCTTGGGGGCTGTGTCCTGCGAGTGCTACGCGATGGTAAGGGACGAGTACAACAGGGTGCTCGGCGGGCAGGCGCGCCCGACGGAGCCCGCGCCCTTCCAGCCCGCGAGCCTCGGCGCGTAGGGCTCGCGCGGTGTGTTATCCTGTCCGCGAACCTGCCGCCGTTCTTCAGGCTCATACGCCCGCGCTGAAAACTGAATTACGCTGCGGCTGCGACTTCATGAGAAACGAGGATCGCTTCAATGTCAGCCCAGCAGGATCACAGTCCGTCGCATAACCGACTGCTGGCGAGGCTGCCCGCCGCGGAGCTCGAAGCCCTGCGCCCGCACTTCGAGCGCGTCTCGCTCCACCAAGGCGAGCACGCCATCGTGCCCGACGAGCCGATCCGCCACGTCTACTTCCCCGTCAGCTGCCTGCTCTCGCTCGTGACCCAGATGGAGGACGGCTCTTCCGCCGAGTCGGGCTCGATCGGTCGCGAGGGGATGTCGGGCGTCCCCGTCCTCCTGGACGCGTGGCAGACGCCGATGCCCACCTTCACGCAGATCCCCGGCGACGCGCTCAGGATCAGATCGGACGTGTTCAAAGCCGCCTACGACAAAGGCGGCGCGCTGCGTAATCTTCTGAACCGCTACATCCACACCGTGATCGTCGTCGGCTCGCACGCGACCGCCTGTAACGCGCTGCACAAGGTCGAGGAGAGGATGTGCAAGTGGCTGCTGATGTCGAGCGACGGCGTGGGCTCGCACGAGCTGCGCCTGACGCACGAGTACCTCGCCACGATGATGGGCGTCAGGCGCGCGAGCGTGACGGAGACAGCCATCAGGCTGAAGACGGCGGGGCTCATCGAATACGAGCGCGGGTTCGCGAGGATCCTCGACCGCGCGGGGCTGGAGGACGCCGCGTGCGAGTGCTACCGCCGGACGAAGGCGGAGTACGAGCGCCTGTTCGCGAGTTAGCCCGACCGCCGGACTCATCCTTGGAGCAAAGAGAAAGCCCGCGCGTGACTTGTAGTCAGCGCGGGCTTTCCGGTGAACTGTGGAGTCTAGCCTTCCGACCGTTCACATTACTGCTTGTGGGTCGCCGCCTCGAACGGTGTCATTCAAAGCCTTCTGGCGAATCACCCTTTCGAGGCTTATCAGGCTCCAGCCACCTCACTGTGATAAGAACTCATACGCTTTTGGATCACCTCCTTTCCAGTGTTAGGGGCGATGATAGACGACGATAAATTGTGCGTCAATAATTATTTTCACACACCATGTTGCGTCTTCGTTGCGCCGCGCCGCGAGAACGCGAGCCGCCCGCCGACGTAAGTTTCGAGCGCGTGCTCGACGCCGAAGAAGTAAGCCAGGTCGCGGTAGTCCGCGCAGTCGTGGATGACGAAGTCGGCGCGCTTCGTCGCTTCGAGCGAGCCGAGTTCGCGCCCGCGCCCGAGGCTGTACGCCGCGTTGACGGTCGCCGCCGTGATCGCTTCGGCGGGCGTCATCTTCATCTGCGTCGAGGCGAGCGAGAGCACCATCGTCATCGAGGGCGTCGGCGACGAGCCGGGGTTGAAGTCGGTTGCGAGGACGACGGCGAGCCCCGCGCCGATCATCTCGCGCGCCGCCGGATACCGCGACGAGCCGAGCGCGTAGACCGAGCCGGGCAGCAGCACCGGCTGCACGTCCGCCGCCTTCAACGCGGCTACCCCCGCCGCGTCCGTGTGCTCCAGGTGATCCGCGGTCGAAGTTTTGAGCTCCGCCGCGAGCAGCGCGCCGCCCGAGAGCGAGAGCTGATCGGCGTGCACACGCAAGCCCAAGCCCCGCGAGCGCGCCGCCGCCAGAATCCGCCGCGACTCTTCGACGGTGAAGACGCGCGCCTCGCAGAACACGTCGCAGAACTCGGCGAGCCCTTCCCCGACGACGCGCGGGAGCATCTCTTCGACGACGAGCGCGACGTACTCCTCACGCCGCGCGCGGTACTCTTCCGGGAAGTCGTGCGCGCCGAGGAACGTCGGGACGTAGCGCAGGGCGCCTTCGTCATTCAGCCGCCCGATCGCGCGCAGCATCTTCAACTCGTCATCGACCGACAGGCCGTAGCCCGACTTCGCCTCGACGGTCGTCGTGCCCCCGCGCAAAAACCATTCGCGGAAGCGTCTCGACGCGACGACCAACTCGTCCTCGGTCGCCTCGCGCGTGCGGCGCACGGTCGCGCGGATGCCGCCGCCCGCCGCCGCGATCTCCTGGTAAGTCGCGCCCGCGGCTCTACGCTCGAACTCGTCCGCGCGCGTGCCCGCGAACACCGGGTGCGTATGCGCGTCCACGAAGCCGGGCAGGCAGACGCGCCCGCCGGCGTCAACCACTTCACAACCGCCCCCGACCATCGACTCGATCTCCGCGCGAGTGCCGACGCGCTCGATCGTATCACCGCTTAAGAGCATCGCGCCGTCTTCGATGATCGCGAGTTCGCGCAGCTCCGCCCCGCAGCGCGGGCGTCGAGCCCCCGCGAGCGTGACGAGCTGCGAGCAGTTGACGACGGCGAGCGTCGGAGTCGGCATCGCTTGGAGCCTTACGGGGCGGAAGAGGTGTGGTCGTGGACGATGCGCCAGCCCGCGCTCGTCTTGCGGAAGATGAGCGTGAAGCGGCCGTGCGGCGCGTCGGCGGCGCGCGCCAGTTGCCAGCGCCCGGTGACGGCGGCGTAGAAGGGGCTCAGGGGTTTGATGTCGAGATCGGAGAAGGCGAGCGTGCCCATCTTCTCGCGCGTGTCGTAGGATTTTTTGTAGCGGTCGAGGACAGTCTGCCAGCCGCGCGTGACGTTGTCGCCGGAGACGAAGACGGTCTGATCGCCGCGCTCGTAGCCGTCCATGTAGCCTTCGATGTCGCCGCGGTTCCAGGCGGCCGCCTGAGAGTCGAGCACGGCGCGGATCGCCGCGGCGTTCTCCGCGTTCTGCCGCTCCCCCTCCGGCGCGCTCGCGCAGCCGAACTGCGCGAGGCAGCTCGAGGCGACGACGGCGACGAGCGCGACGAGCCGTGTTGCCGATCCCGATCCGTTCTTCATGTCGACTTCACCTCCGCGGGGCTGTCCGAGAGAGCGGCGCGAGTATATTT